>JAOUIA010000048.1 GCA_029884335.1 Betaproteobacteria bacterium | reverse complement strand
CCGCAGGCCGCCAACCAGCGCGCGACCGATGCGGGCCGGCACGGTGGTGACGAGGGCGAGCCAGTACGACGACAGCGTGGGCGTGAGCACGGGCACGCGCAGGATGCGCGGCGTCTTGCCGACGACCTCGCCGAACGCGCGCATCATCGCCTCGTAGGACAGGTACTCCGGCCCCCCCGCGTCGAGAATCCGTCCCTGCGCCTGCGGCAGCTCCGCTACGCGCACCAGGTACTCGATCAGGTTGGCGAGCGCGATCGGCGAGGAACGCGACTGCACCCAGCGCGGCGTCACCATGACCGGGAGGTGGTAGACGAGGTCGCGGATCACCTCGTACGCGGCGGATCCCGGCCCCACGACGATGCCCGCGCGGATCTCGATGACCGGGACGCTTCCTTCGCGCAACCGGTCGCCCGTTTCCTTGCGCGAGACGAGGTGCTCGGACTTCGCGTCCGACGGGACCAGGCCGCCGAGGTAGACGATCTGCCGCACGCCGCAGCGCGCGGCCGCCGCGGCGAAGTGCGTGGCGGCTTCGCGGTCCAGGTCGCCGAAACGAGGGCCGGCGGCCATCGAATGCACGAGGTAGTACGCGGTGTCGACGCCCGAGAGCGCGCCTTCGAGCGAGGCGGGCACCAGCGCATCGGCCTCGACCAGCTCGACGTCCTGCCACCCGCGCGCTTCCAGGACACGGCGCTGGCGGGCGGCTGCACGCACGCGCCTGCCACGGGCAACGAGCGCCGGCACGAGGTGGCTGCCGACGTAGCCGCTCGCACCGAAGACCAGCACGACGGACGAATCGGGGGTGGAGGCGCCGTTCACGACCGTGAGCATAGACGAGGGAGCGCAGGCCAGCCCCCTGGACACGAACGTCGGCGATAATGCGCCGCATGAATGCCACGGACCTCGCCGCGCGCATCGCCGCGCAATGGGACGCCGACATCGTCCCGCGCCTGACCGACTACATACGCATTCCCGCCAAGTCGCCCCACTTCGACGCGGACTGGCAGGCGAACGGCCACATCGACCGCGTGGTGCGCGATGCGGAAGCGTGGGCGAAGGCACAGCCGGTCCGCGGCCTCGTCGTCGAGACCGTGCGCCTGCCGGGACGCACGCCGTTGCTGTTCTTCGAGGTGCCGGCAAGCGGCGCGGCGAGCCGCGGCACGGTGATGCTGTACGGGCACCTCGACAAGCAGCCGGAGATGACCGGCTGGCGCGAGGACCTCGGCCCGTGGCGGCCGAAGTACGAGGGCGGCAGGCTCTACGGCCGCGGCGGCGCCGACGACGGCTACGCGGTGTACGCGGCGCTGGCTGCGATCGGCGCCCTGCAGGCGCAGGGCGCGCCGCACGCGCGCTGCGTCGGCCTGATCGAGACCTGCGAGGAATCCGGCAGCTACGACCTGCCGCACCACCTCGAAGCGCTCGCGCCGCGCATCGGCGAGGTCGACTTCGTCGTCGGCCTCGACTCGGGCTGCGGCGACTACGAGCGGCTGTGGGCGACGACGTCGCTGCGCGGCCTCGCCGCCGGCACGCTCGCCGTGGAAGTGCTGACCGAGGGCGTCCACTCGGGCTACGCGAGCGGCGCGGTTCCGTCGTCTTTCCGCATTGCGCGCGCCCTGCTCGACCGCCTCGACGACAGCGCGACGGGAAGAGTGTTGCCGCCGGCTTTCCACGCGCCGATTCCCGATGAGCGCGTCCGGCAGGCGCGAGCTGCCGCGGCGATCCTCGGCCCCATCGGTACCGACCATTTCCCGTTCGCCGGCGGCACGCAGCCGATGGCGCCCACGCGCGAGGAAGCGGACCTCAACCGCACCTGGCGAGCGGCGCTCTCGGTGACCGGGGCGGACGGGCTGCCGCCGATAGCCAGCGCCGGCAACGTGCTGCGCCCGCGCACGGCGCTCAAGTTGTCGTTGCGCCTGCCGCCGACGGTCGACGGCGAGGGTGCGACCCGCGAGCTGAAGCGCATCCTCGAGGCGGACCCGCCGCACGGGGCGAACGTGACGTTCGTGCCCGACCAGGGCGCGACGGGCTGGAACGCGCCGCCGACCGCGCCCTGGCTCGAGGCGGCGTTGCAGTCGGCCTCGCGGCAGTTCTATGGCCAGGACGCGGCAGCCGTGGGCGAGGGCGGCACGATCCCGTTCATGGGCATGCTCGGCGCGCGGTTTCCGCGGGCGCAGTTCCTCATCACCGGCGTGCTCGGGCCGAAGTCGAACGCCCACGGGCCCAACGAGTTCCTGCACGTGCCGTTCGCGAGGAAGCTCACCGCCTGCGTGGCGTCGGTGCTGGCAGCACACGCGCAGCGCTGAGGTCCGGCCGGCGGCACCACGGCGGCGCCGGACGGCATAGAATCGACCCCGGCATCCGCCACGACTCCCGGGGGGAATCGCGTGAAATCGCTGTCGGCAATCGTCGTCGCTGCATTGCTTTCCGCCTGTCCGCTGGCGTCGCAGGCGCAGCCGTTCCCGAACAAGCCGATCCGCGTCGTCGTCCCGTTCGTTGCCGGAGGTTCGTCCGACATCGTCGCGCGCGCCATCGCCTCGAAGTTCCAGGAGTTCCTCGGCCAGCCCGGCGTGGTCGAGAACCGCCCGGGGGCCAACGGCGCGATCGCCGCCGAGTTCGTCGCCAAGTCCGATCCGGACGGCTACACGATCCTCGTCGGGTCGATCGGCGTGTTCTCGATCAACGCCGCGCTGTTCAAGGACCTGCGCTACCAGCCGGTGCGCGACTTTGCGCCGGTCACGCTCGCGGTCACCACGCCCAACGTGCTGGTCACCAAGCCGGGGCTCGCGGCGAAGTCGCTCAAGGAAGTGGTCGAGGCCGCGAAGAAGACGCCCGACAAGATGTCCTACTGCTCGAGCGGCACGGGATCCTCCGACCACCTGACAGGGGAACTCCTGAAGCAGATGTCGGAGACGTCGATCGTGCACGTCCCCTACAAGGGCGGCGCGGCCTGCCAGACCGACATCATGGGCGGCCAGATCGACATCTCGTTCCAGAACCTCGGCGCGGTGACCAGCTACATCAAGGGCGGCCGCATGAATGCGCTCGCCGTCACCTCGAAGGTCAGGCACCCGAGCCTGCCCGACGTGCCGACCGTCGCCGAGGCGGGCTTTCCCGACCTCGTGGTGACCTCGTGGCAGGCCGTCGCGGCCCCGGCGAAGACGCCGCGCGACGTGGTGGCGAAGCTCAACGAGGCCGTCGTGAAGGCGCTGCGCTCGCCGGACGTCCGCGAGCGCATGAACCAGATCGGTTTCGACGTCGTCGCGGGCACGCCGGAGGAGTTCGGCGCGTTCATGCAGGAGGAGGTCAACCGCTGGACGCAGGTCGTCAACCGCGGCGGCATCCGTCCGGAGTGAACATGGCGCAGGGGGATCGTTCCGTGCTCGAGTTCCTGGCGAAGTACTGGTGGGTGCCGGTCGTCCGCGGCGTCGCGGGCGTGCTGTTCGGCGTCATCACGTTCGTGTGGCCCGTCATCTCGATCGCCGTGCTGGTGCTGATGTGGGGTGCCTACGCGTTCGTCGACGGCGCGTTCGCGATCGCGGGCGCGTTCAAGGGCGCCCGCGAAGGGTTCCCCTGGTGGCTGTTCCTCAGCGGGCTGGCCGGCGTCGCGGCGGGAGCATTCACGTTCCTCAACCCGGCGCTCACCGCGCTGGCGCTGCTCACGCTGATCGCCGCGTTCGCCATCGTGCGCGGCGCGATGCAGATCGCCGCGGCGATCAGGCTGCGCAAGGAGATCGAGCACGAGTGGCTGCTGGTTGCCGCCGGCGTGCTGTCGCTGGTCTTTGGCGTCCTCGTGATGCTGAATCCCGGCGCCGGCGCGCTGGCGATCGTCGTCTGGATCGGCGCCGTCGTGGCGGCGATCGGCGTGCTGGAGATCGCCGCCGGCATCCGCCTCAAGGGCCACCGGAGGGGCAGCACGGCCGCCGCCTGATCGCCGCGGTCAGCGCGCCGGCACGAACGCCTCCGGCGCCTTCGCCCAGAGGCGCAGCAGCAGGCGGGTGACGTCGCTGTCGAACTGCGGCCGTGGCGGCGCTTCCAGCAACTGCGCGAGATCGCCGTCGTCGCGCGCGGTGCCGAGCCAGTTCCAGTCGCGCAGCACGTGCACGTCGCAGCGCGAGCCGTCGGCGGACGCCTCGCGCACCAGCGCCGGCCCGGCGAAGGGCCACGCCGGCACGGCAAGCGGCGCCAGCGCCTCCCGCAGTCGCGCGTCGTGCGCCTCCCCCGTCTCCGCACCCTCGCACGCTCCGGCGCAGCGGCGAACCTGGCGGCCGAAGCAGGGTCCCTCGGCGCGCCGCTCGAGCGCGAGGCGCCGCCAGCACAGCGCGTGGTCGCGCGCGAGCGCCATCAGCGCATCGCGCATCGCCCGCTTGGATCCGAACGGTCCGTAGCCCGCGACCGCTTCGCCGGCGAGCGCAGCGGCCGGCACGAACGCGGGCAGCCCGTCGGGGTCCAGCCGCAGCAGGCCGGCGTCGGTCTTCCGGCGCAGCGCGCGGTTGTGCGCCGGCATCAGCGTCTTCACCAGCATCGCCTCGCGCAGCAGCGCCCCGAGCTCGCCCGCGGTCGGCTGGACCTCGATGCGGCGGATCTCGGCCGACAGGCGCTGGTCGGTCTCGCTGCGCCAATCGCCGCTGAAGTGCGAGGCCACGCGTTCGCGCAGGTGGCGGCTCTTGCCGATGTAGAGCGGCAGCGGGTTCTCGCCGTAGAAGAGGTAGACGCCCGGTCCCTCCGGGATGCCCTCCAGCACGTCGGCCGGCAGCTGCGGCGGCAGGCTCGGCGTCTTCAGCAGCCGGCGCACGGCGGCGTCGATCGACTCGGCAGGCAGCGTCGCGTAGAGCGAGCGCACGAACAGCCAGAGAGCGCGCGCGTCGCCGAGCGCGCGGTGGCGATCCGGCACGTCGAGCGCGTGGCGCCCGATCACCGCGTCGAGGCCGTGCGAGGCCTGCTCCGGAAACAGGCGGCGCGACAGCCGCACCGTGCACAGGACCTTCGCGCCGAACTCGCGGCCGGCGCGGGCGAACTCGTGCTTGAGGAAGCCGAAGTCGAAGCGCGCGTTGTGCGCGACGAACACCGCGCCCTCGAGTCGCCGCGCAATGTCGGCGGCGAGCGAGCCGAAGGCCGGGGCGCCGCGCACCATTGCGTCGGTGATGCCGGTGATGGCCTGGATCGCCGGAGGGATAGGCACCCCCGGATCGACCAGCGAGCCCCACTCGTCGACGCGCGGCGGGCCGCCGTCCGGGTCGGCCTCCACGCGGACGATGCCGACTTCGGTCACCCGGTCGCCCGCGGCGTGCGTCCCGGTGGTCTCGAGGTCGACGAACGCGATGGCGGGGGCGAACAGGCGCAAGGGGCTTGACACGGCGAACGGTCGTTCGCTATGGTACCGCAATGGCGAACGATCGTTCCTACCTGGCGCTGTTGCAGGACTACTACGCCGAGCACCGGGCGCTGCCGTCCTACGCGTCGATCGGCCACCTGCTGGGGCTGCGCTCCAAGTCGTCGGTCGCGGCGCTGGTCGCGCGCCTCAAGCTGGCCGGCTTCCTCGACTCCACGCCGGACAAGCGCCTCGCTCCGACGAAGCGCTTCTTCGCGCGGCCGCTCGCCGCGAGCCCCGTGCGCGCCGGCCTGCCGGAGGCCGCCGACGACGCCGACGCCGAGGCGCTCACCCTCGACGACTACCTGATCGAGCGGCCCTCGGAGACGGTGCTGATCCGCGTCAAGGGCGACTCGATGGTCGACGCCGGCATCCTCGACGGCGACCTCGTGGTGGTGGAGAAGCGCCACGACGCGCGGCGCGGCGAGATCGTCGTGGCCATCGTCGACAACCAGTTCACGCTGAAGCGCCTCGACGTCGAGCGCGGCGAGTTCGTTCTGCGCGCCGAGAACAAGGCCTACGCGCCGATCCGCCCCGAGGGCGCGCTGGAGATCTTCGGCGTCATGGTGGGGCTCGTCCGCAAGCTCTAGTGTGCTGTCCCGCAAGTTCGCTTGATAGTTCGCGGCGAAATCAGCCGCCATGCGGCGTTGCTCAGCCTAACCGTAGCGCGAGCTACGGTGTCGGCCGGGCGCCTGGCCTGACGGCCGATTTCATCCGCTCCTTTATCGTCGGAACTTGCGGGACAGCACACTGGCCGAGCGATGCAACAGGCGTTCGGGGGCGTGGCGGATGCCGCGACATCGGCGTTGCGCCTCTTCCATCGAGCCTCGGGTTTCGCATCGACAAGCCTGTGCCCTTGTAGAATCCCGCGGCGCGCGACGGCGTAGAGGCGCGCCTTCGGAACCCGCAGGAGGCCGGCGATGGGTGAGTTGAGCGACCAACGAGTCGACGAAGGGCGGCGCGACGCGCTGAAGGCGATGGGCGCGGCCGCGGCAGCCGCGGCGCTCGGAGGGGGCGGCTCCGCCGCGCACGCGCAGTCGCCCCCAGGGAAGGCGGGCGGCGCTCTCGCGGGGCCGTACAACATCCTGTTCATCCTCACCGACCAGGAGCGGTACTTCCGCCCGGGTGAATTGCCGCCCGGCTACCGGTTGCCCGCGCACGAGCGCCTCGCGAAACGCGGCACGGTGTTCGAGAACCACCGGATCAACTCCTGCGTGTGCACGCCGTCGCGCTCGATCGTCTACACCGGCCGGCACATCCAGCAGACGCGGATGTTCGACAACACGAACTTTCCGTGGATCAGCAGCATGTCGACCGACGTCCGCACCGTCGGGCACCTGCTGCGCGACGCGGGCTGCTACACCGCTTACAAGGGCAAGTGGCACCTGACCAAGGAGTTCGAGACCGTCAATGAGCTCGGCACGCCGACAAAGATCTTCACGAAGGAGATGGAGGCGTACGGCTTCTCGGACTACTTCGGCATCGGCGACATCATCGCGCACGACCGCGGCGGCTACCTGCACGACGGGATCACCGCCGAGATGGCGGTCAGCTGGCTGCGCGGCCGGGGTAGCGATCTTCGCGCGCAGGGAAAGCCCTGGTTCCTCGCGGTGAACCTGGTCAACCCGCACGACGTGATGTTCCTCGACACCGACCGGCCGGGCCAGCCGGTGCAGTCGCGCGGCATCCTGGGAAAGGTGCGGGCCGAGCCCGCGCATCCGCAGTACGCCAAGCGCTGGCAGTTCGACCTGCCGGCGAGCTACGCGCAACCGCTCGACGCGCCCGGACGCCCCGCCGCGCACGCCGACTACATGAAGGCGCACGACGGGCTGGTCGGCAACATCGCCAACGAGGACTGGCGCTGGCGGCGCCGGCACGACTACTACCTCAACTGCCTGCAGGACGTCGACCGCAGCATCGGGCGCCTGCTCGACGAGATCGACGCGCTGGGTCTCGCGTCGCGCACGATCGTCGTGCTCACCGCGGACCACGGCGACCTCGACGGCGCGCACCGGCTGCACGCGAAGGGCGCGACGTCGTACCGCGAGCAGAACAACGTGCCGCTGATCGTCGCGCACCCAGCACACCCCGGCGGGCGTCGCTGCAAGGCGGTCACCACGCACCTCGACCTCGCGCCCACGCTGCTCGGGCTGTGCGGCACGGGGGCGGACAAGACGGCGGCGCTCGCGCGCGGCCTGCCGGGCCGCGACTTCTCCGCGCTGCTCGCGGCACCCGAGCGGGCGTCCGCGAATGCCGTGCGCGAAGGCGCGCTCTTCTGCTACAACATGTTCGCCTACCTCGATGGCGACTTCATGGCGAAGGTCGTCGCGCTGATGAGCCAGCCGGACGGCAAGGCGAAAGTGCAGGCGGCGGTGAAGGAGGGCGGCCTCAGGCCCGACCTCGGCAAGCGCGGCGCGATCCGCAGCGTGTTCGACGGCCGCTACCAGTTCTCGCGCTACTTCTCGCCGCGGCAGCACAACCGCCCCACGACGCTCGAGGCGCTGTTCGCGCACAACGACGTCGAGCTGTTCGACCTCGCGCAGGATCCGCTCGAGCTGCGCAACCTCGCGCTTGACCGCGCGCGGCACGGCGACTTGCTGCTGGCGATGAACGCGAAGCTGAACGCGCTCGTCGACGCCGAGGTCGGCGAGGACGTCGGGCAGATGCTGCCAGGCGGCGTGGACGGCGGCTGGGTGCTGACCGACGCCGTGAAGGACGTCTGACCGCTACGTGGCGGTTGCGACCTCGACCAGGCAGTCGTAGAAAGTCGCCGCGCGGCCGAGGTCCGTAAGGGCCTGGCTTGTCACGGCATTGGCGTTCTCGCCGCCGGGTGCCAACTTGCGCCACCACACCGACGGCGCGACGACCACGCCGGGGCGTGCACGGTCCGTGACTTCGGCGCGCGCGAGGAATGCGCCGCGGTCGTTGAACACGCGCACCTGCGCGCCGGCGACAATCCCCCGCGCCGCGGCGTCGTCGGGGTGGACGAGCAGCGACGGCTCGCCGGCCTCGGCGACGAAAGCCGGCAGGTTCGCGAACGACGAGTTGAGGAAGTTGCGCGACGGCGGCGAGATGAATGCCAGCGGGAAGCGCTGCGCGAGGCCGGGATTGGACACCGGGGACTCGTAGGGCAGCACGACCGCGGGCAGCGGGTCCCCGCCCTTGGCAGCGAGCGCCTCCGAGTGGAACTCGCAGCGCCCCGAGCGCGTGGGGAAGCCGCCCTGAGCGAACGGCGCGTAGCGCGCGGGGACGGCAAGCCGCGCGAAGCCGTCGCGCAGCAGCACGTCGAGGCCGACCCCGGCGAGCCTGGGATCGTCGCGGCCCAGCGCTGCGCGCGCCACCGCCTCGTCGCTGTCGGCGAAGCAGGGCTCCGTGAACCCCATGCGCGCCGCCAGCCGCCGGAACAGCTCGGTGTTCGGCAGCGCCTCGCCCAGCGGCGCGATCGACGGCAGGTTCGCCTGCAGGTAGAGGTGGCCGTAGGAATGGTGGATGTCGAAGTGCTCGAGCTGCGACGTGGCTGGCAGCAGGATGTCGGCAAAGTCGGCGGTGTCGGTCTGGAAGAGGTCGTGGACGACGACGAAGAGGTCCTCGCGCGCGAAGCCGGCAGCGACCTTGCGCGACTCCGGCGCGACCGCGACCGGATTGCTGTTGTAGACGAACACCGCGCCAACCGGCGGGTCGAGCGAGGTCAGCGCATCGCCGATCGCCGACATGTTGATCGTGCGCGGCTTGCCGGGGATGAGGTCGGGACGCTCGAGCGCCTCGCCGTCGATCGGGTAGGTGCCCGACGAGGAGAGCAGCGCACCGCCGGCCGGATCGCGCCACGCGCCGACGAGCGCGGGCAGGCAGGCCACAGCGCGCACGGCGTTGCCGCCGCCGCGGTGCCGCTGCATGCCGTAGTTGAGGCGGATCGCGGCGGGGCGGGTCGTACCGTAGGCGCGCGCGATTCGCTCGACCTGCGCGGCCGGGATGCGGCAGGTGTCGGCCACCCGCGCCGGCGACCACTGCGCCGCGCGTGTGGCGAGCGCGTCGTAACCCAGCGTGTATCGCTCGACGTAGTCCCGGTCGACGAGCCCGTCGCGGATCAGCACGTGCATGATGCCGAAGGCGAGCGCGGCGTCGGTGCCCGGCATCAGGGCGACGTGCTCGTGGCACTTTTCCGCGGTCGCGCTGCGGTAGGGGTCGATCGCGACGAGCGTGGCGCCGCGCCGCTTCGCCTCCTGCGCGCGGGTCCAGAAGTGCAGGTTCGAGGCGATCGCGTTGCTGCCCCAGACCAGGATCAGGCGGCTCTCCGCGAAGCGCTCGACGTCCATGCCCATCGCCGCGCCGATCACCGACACCCAGCCGGCCTTGCCGGCGGACGCGCAGATCGTGCGGTCGAGGAGGCTGGCACCCAGGCGGTGGAAGAACCGGCGGTCCATCGAGCCGTACTGCAGCAGGCCCATGTTGCCCGCGTAGCTGTAGGGCAGGATCGCCTCGGGGCCGTGGCGCTGCGAGACGTCGGCGAAGCGCGCGGCAATCGTGTCGAGCGCCTCGTCCCACGAGATGCGCGCGAAGCGCCCCTCGCCCTTGCGCCCGATACGCTTCATCGGGTGCAGCACGCGCTGCGGCGAATAGGTGCGGTCGAGGTAGCGCGCGACCTTCGTGCACAGGGTGCCGTGCGTCGGCGGGTGCTCGGGGTTGCCGCGCACGGACACCGCGCGGCCGTCCTCGACCGTCACCAGCATCGCGCAGGTGTCGGGGCAGTCGTGCGGGCAGGCGCCGCGCACGACGTGGCGGCCCGTGGCGGGAGGGTCGAAGGCCATCGCTGGGCTATTCTACGGCTACGCTTCGCACGGACTGCGCGCCATGCCCGACACCCGCCTCCCCAAGTTCGGCCTCGGCACGTGGCGCATGGGCGAGCACGCCCGCCACCGCGCGGCGGAGGTGCAGGCACTGCGCGCAGGGCTCGACCTCGGCGTGACGCTGATCGACACCGCGGAGATGTACGGCGAGGGCGGGGCGGAGGAGATCGTCGCCGAGGCGATAGAGGGCCGACGCGACGGCGTGACGCTGGTCAGCAAGGTCTACCCGCACAACGCCGGCGCCCGCAGCGCGATCGCGGCGTGCGAGCGCAGCCTCGCGCGCCTGCGCGTGGAGGCGATCGACCTCTACCTGCTGCACTGGCGCGGGCGCATTCCGCTCGCGGAGACCGTCGGCGCGTTCGAGAAGCTGCGTCGCGACGGGAAGATCCGCAGCTGGGGCGTGTCGAACTTCGACACCGCCGACATGCGCGAGTTGCTCGCGCTGCCCGAAGGCAGGCAGTGCGCCGCCAACCAGGTGCTCTACCACGCCGGCGAGCGGGCGATCGAGTTCGCGCTGCTGCCGCTTTGCCGCGAGCACGACATCGACGTGATGGCGTACTCGCCGCTGGGGCAGGGCAGCCTGCTCGACGACCGCAGGCTCGTCGCGGTCGCGCGGCGCGCCGGCGCCACTCCGGCGCAGGTCGCGCTCGCGTTCGTGCTGGCGCAACCGGGCGTGGTTGCCATACCGAAAGCGGCGAGTCTCGCGCACCTTCGCGACGACCTCGCGGCGCGCGACCTCGTGCTCGACACGGCGGCGCGCGCGGAACTCGAGGCCGCCTTTCCTCCGCCGCGGCGCGAGCGTCCGCTGCCGATGCTCTGACTTTGTCGCTGCTGCGCGTCCCGGGCGTGCGGGAGCACGCCCGGGACGGTAGTGGACAACTCGTCGGCGCCAGGCGAAAAGCCGCTTCGATTCAATGCGTTGGGCGACGCGACGAGCGGGGCCGGGCGTTGGCACGCTCCATGCACGAGGAAGGGCACCCGCGGGCAGCACGCAAAGGCCGCGAACCTGACAGGAACAGGAGCGAATCGTGATCTACACCCACTACGACTACCTCGAAGTCGCGCCCGGCGCTCCGCGCGAGCGCATCGAGGCCGCGTATGCCCGTGTGCTCGAGCGCTTCAACGACGGCATGGCGCCGGCAGGCCAGGATCTCTCGGGCCTGGTGCGCATGATTCACTCGGCCTACGAAGTGCTGTCCGATCCGGCCAGCCGCGAGGCGTACGACGCGCAGCTGCGCCGCGACGCCGAGCTGGCCGACGCCGAGCTCAGGGCCGAGCTCGATCGGCAGATCGCGACTCCGCCGCGCCGGGTGCAGGACGTCCCCGCGCCGCTGAGCGCGGTCTTCGCGGCGATGGCGGCGTGACGGCCGCGCGCTCCAGTTCCGGTTTGCGGCCGCCGGGAAGTCTGTCCACTTCCTGACTGCAAACAGCGATGCGGTCGGCGGCCGTTCTTCTCTGCTCCCACCGGCGCGCGCAGCGGCGTCCCACGCGCTGCGCGTCGCGGGCTCGCCCGCGCATTCCGCAGCGCCGCAGCACGTCCGCCTCGCGCACATGGCGCGGCGGCCGGCGTGCGATGCCGCGCGTGGCGAAGCCGCGCGAACGCGTCGTGCACCTGATTCCCCGCGGCTTCCTGCCGCTCGTCCGGCACTGATTCCGGCCCGTCGGCGCGCCGGCCACGCACGCGGCGCGGCGCGCACGAGCCGTGCGTCCGCAACGCAACGTCCAGTCCGGACGTGACACGCGTCAGGTACTGACGGCCCGGAGCCCGGGTTGTGGACGACGTTGCGACAGCGGCCTGCGGGTTTGCGGAACCACGCAGTGCGCCATGACAGCGGCTGCCGTTTGTCCGGCTGGCAAAGGTCTTGCTGAATGGTTGGCATCGACCACCCAGCACGCTGCCGCACGAATTGCGACGGCGAGCCCATCGGAGACATCGCGTGGACCGCTGCGTGACCTGCCAGTTCTACGATCGCCAACGCCGCGGCGCCGACGCCGCGCCCAAT
Organism: Betaproteobacteria bacterium; assembly: GCA_029884335.1. GTDB lineage: Bacteria > Pseudomonadota > Gammaproteobacteria > Burkholderiales > Casimicrobiaceae > VBCG01. The sequence continues at coordinate 18,242 of JAOUIA010000048.1, read as the reverse complement.
GCGGGGCAGTGCCGGCGCGAGGCGCCGTCGCTCTCGCCGCTCAACCAGAAGACGTACATGATCGAAGGCGTCTGGCCCACGGTTCGCGACGACGACTGGTGCGGCGAGTGGAAGGCGCTGGTCCGGCGCGTCGAGCCTGGCCGCGTTGCCGACGCGCTGGCCGCTGCGCCAGCAACCTCGCTTCCGTCGGGCGCACCGCGCGCCGTGCCGCCGCCGCCCCCCCGCCGGCCCGTGCTCGACGGAGTCGGCATGCCGATTTCGATGCCCGGACTGGCCGCTTCCGGAAGGGGCGACGACTAGCACATCGATGCGATAGGCGTTCGAGGAAGCGGCGGATGCCGCGCCGTCGATGTCGCGCCTCTTGCATCGAGCCCTGCGCGTGCCCCTCGCCACCGGCTGGCTCACTTCCTGAGCCAGCCCGCTGCTAGAGTGTGCCCACAGTGTCCGCGGCAGCGTTGCCGCGGGCGCGCCGGCACACGCAGATGATCGACTCCCTCCACGCCGCCATTGCGCGCGGCGCCACCGTCGTCACGGCCAACCGGCGCCTCGCGCGCGAGGTCGTTGCGCGTCACGACGACGCGCAGGTTGCGTCCGGCCGCTCGGCGTGGCCGTCCGCACGCGCGCTTCCGTGGCAGGCGTTCGTCGGGGAACTCTGGCAGCAGGCGCTCGATGCCGGGCTGGAGTTGCCACAACGCCGCCTCGATGCCACGCAGGCGGCGCACCTCTGGCAGCGCATCGTCGCCACCGAAGGGCAGTTCGGCCCACTGCTCGACGCCGCCGCCACCGCGCGGCTGGCCGCCGAAGCGTGGGAGCGCGTCCACGCCTACGGCGCGGGCGGAGCAAGCTGGCGCGGCTTTGCGGCCGGCGGCGCGGAGGTCGACGCGTTCGTGCGCTGGTCCGACGCCTTCGAGCGCGAGACGCGCAGGATCGACGCGCTCGATCCCGCCCGCGCGGCCGACGCCGTGGCAAACGCAGCGCAAGGGCTGCCGGGTGCGGCGCAGCTCGACGTCGTGCTGGCGGGCTTCGTCGAACGCACTCCGCAGCAGGAGCGGCTGCTCGGCGCGCTGGTGGCGGCCGGAGCCGCGGTCGAACGCGTCGACGTCGATGCGAAGGCGAGCATCGGGCACGGGAGTCTTCACGCCGCGGCGTCGCCGCGCGACGAGATCGCCGACGCCCTGGCTTGGGCGCGCGTGCGCGCCGAAGCCGATCCCGACGCGCGCGTGGCGATCGTCGTCCACGATCTTCACGAGAGGCGCGCGCTGGTCCGGGCGCTCGCCGAGGACGTGCTGTGTCCCGGGCTGCAGTGGCCGGGGCGCGAGCGCGAGCCGCGGCCCTACGACATCTCGGCCGGCGCTGCGCTCGCCGACGCGCCGATCGTCGCGGCGGCGCTCGACCTGGTCGCGCTGGCGCACGGGCCGCTCGAGTCCGCCCGCGCGGCGGCGCTGCTGCGCTCGCGCTTCCTGCCGGGCAGTGCCGCGACGCGGGCAGCGCGCGCCGCGGTGGAGAGGCGCTGGCTCGAGCAGGGGCGCCGCAAGCTGACCGCGCTCGCGATCGCGGGCACAGTCGAACGCACCGACGAGCCGCTTGCGCGGCGTTGGCGCGAGGCCGCCGCTGCCGCCGCATTGCCGCGGGAAGCGCCGCCGCGCGACTTCGTCGACGCGTGGAAGCGCTGGCTCGATGCCGCCGGATGGTGCGAAGGCGCGGAGCTTGACGCCGCCGAGCTCGCCGCGCGCGGTGCGTGGGCGGAGCTGCTGGCGGACTTCGTTCGCCTGACAGCAGTGGCTCCGCGCCTGACGCGCGACGCCGCGCTGGACGCGTTGCGCGACCTGGCGCAGGCGAAGCCGTTCGAGCCCGAGGCGCCCGGCGCAAGGGTGCGCATCCTGGGCGTGCTGGAAGCTGCGGGGCTCACGTTTGACGCCGCCTGGGTCGCGGGACTTGCAGCCGAGACCTGGCCGGGCGCGCCGCGCCCCAATCCGCTGCTGCCCATCGACTGGCAGCGCGAGCGCAACGTGCCGCACGCGAGCGCGGCGCACGAGCTCGCCTACGCCCGCGCGCTCACCGCCCAGCTCGACGCCTGCGCCGGCGAAGTCGTGTTCTCGTACGCCGCCCGCATCGACGATCACGCGAGCGCGCCGTCGCCGCTGATCGCGCACCTGAGCGCTCTTCGCGAGACGATCGAGCGGCAGCCCGCGTTCGCACAGCGGATGTTCGCCGCCAGGCCCGCCCTCGACAGCATCGCCGACGAGCGCGCGCCGGGCCTGCCGGATGGCGTGCCGCTGCGCGGCGGAGCCGCGTTGATCGAGGCGCAGAGCGCGTGCCCGTTCCAGGCCGTGGGCCACCATCGCCTCTTCGCGCAAGCGTGGCCGAATGCGTACGCGGGCCTCGCGCCGCCCGAACGGGGTCGCCTGGTGCACGCGGCGTTGGCGTCGTTCTGGCGGGAGACCGGCAGCCAGGAGGCGCTCGTCGCCCTGGATGACGTGGAACTCGAGGCACGCCTGGAGCGCGCCGTGGACGCGGGGCGGGCGGCAATCGACGAAGCCGTGTGGAGGGCGCTGCCGCCGGTGGTCGCCGCCGTGGAGCTCGAGCAGGCCCTGCGGACGATGAAGCGCTGGCTGCTCGACGTCGACCGCCAGCGCCCGGCGTTTCGCGTCGAGAGCACCGAAACTCCGGTGGCGCTCACACTCGCCGGCCACCCCCTGTCGCTGCGCATCGACCGCGTCGATCTTCTCGACGGCGGCGCGCGCGCAGTGATCGACTACAAGACCGGCCGCGCCGTCGCGCCGAAGCTGTGGTTCGGCGAGCGGCCGCAGGCGCCGCAGCTCGCGCTGTACGCGATGGCGCTGGAGAGCGAGGAGGGCGCTCCGGTCGCCGCGCTCGCGTATGCCCAGCTCAAGCCCGGCGAGGTCGCCGCGGTGGGATTGGCGCGCGACGGCACGGCCTGGCCCGGGCTGTCGACGCCCGCCGAGGTCAAGGGGGTCGCGATTGCCGACTGGGGCGACGCGCGGGCGCAGCTGCGCGAGGCCATCGAGTCGCTGGCGGCCGAGGTGCACGACGGCGTGGCGCGCGTCACGCCGCGCGACGGCAAGGTCTGCCAGCGCTGCGACCTCAGGGCACTGTGCCGCATCGCCTCCGTCGACGAGGGCGACGGGGCGGCCGACGAGCCGGAGGAAGGGGCATGAGCGGCGCGGACGACGCGAAGCTGCTGCGCCTCGACGAGAAGGCGCGGACGCGCGCGCTCGACGTCGCGCGCTCGTTCCTCGTGCAGGCGCCCGCGGGCTCCGGCAAGACGGAACTGCTGATCCAGCGTTTCCTCGCGCTGCTGGGCCGCACCGACGAGCCGGAGCGCATCCTCGCGCTCACGTTCACGCGCAAGGCCGCCGGCGAGATGCGCGAGCGGGTGCTCAAAGCGCTGGACGACGCGAAGCAGGGGCGGCCGGTTGACCCGGCCAAGCCCCACCTCGTCGCGACTCGCGCGCTTGCGGAGGCCGCGCTCAAGCAGGATCGCGCCCGGAACTGGGCGCTGACCGAGCACCCGGCGCGGTTGCGCATCGTGACGTTCGACTCGCTGACCACGTGGATCGTGCGCAGCGCGCCCTTCGCGGCGGGACTCGATCCCGTGCAGGGTTACGCGGACGACGCGAAGGGGCTCTACGCGGAAGCCGCGGCCGCCGCCATCGCCGAGGCCGACGCCGGCGACGTGCACTGGCAGCGCCTGCTCGCCCACGTGCGCAACGACGCCGACGCGTTGGCGAAGCTCCTCGCAAACCTGCTGGCCCGGCGCGACCAGCTGATCCGCCAGATCGGCGCTCGCGACGCCGCGGCGGTGCGCGGAGCGCTGGACCGCGCGCTCGCGCAGGAGTTGGCGGTCGAGCTTGCCGTCCTGGAGGCTGCTTTCCCGCGCGACCTGGCGCCAGAGATCGTCCGCCTGGCGCGCTACGCGGCGCAGGGACTCGCCGCGGACGAAGCGCAGGCCGCACGAGCGCAGGCGCTGGCTGCGTGCGCCGACTGCGGGGGATTGCCCTCCTTCGATGCCGCGGGCCTTGCGCACTGGCGCGCGCTCGCTGGATGGCTGCTGACGAACGACGGCGAGGTGCGCACGGCCGTCGACGTCAGGAACGGCTTCCCGGCCGCGGGGGCCGGCGCCGGGAAGGACGAGCGCGGGAAGGCGAAGGCAGACATGGTCGATCTCCTCGCGCGCATCCGTGCCGTGCCGGGCCTCGCCGCGACGCTGAGCGGTATCGCGACGATGCCGCTTCCCGGCGCGATCGGCGCGGACGCCTGGGAGGTCGTCGAAGCGTTGCTCGCGGTCATGCCGCGCGCGATGCGCTGCCTCGCCGCCACGTTCGCGCGAGCCGGCGAGGTCGACTTCACGCAGGCGAGCCTGGGCGCGCTGCAGGCGCTCGGCGAGGAAGATGCGCCGTCCGACCTGCTGCTGCGCCTCGATTACCGGCTCGCACACCTGCTGGTCGACGAGTTCCAGGACACCTCGGCCACGCAACTCGAGGTGCTGCGCCGCCTCACCGCCGGGTGGACGCCCGGCGAGGACGGCCGCACGATCTTCGCCGTCGGCGACCCGATGCAGTCGATCTACCGCTTCCGCGAAGCGGAGGTGCGGCTGTTCGTCGAGGCCCAGAAGGAGCGCAGGATCGGCGACATCCCGGTCGAGTGCCTGACGCTGCGGCGCAACTTCCGCTCGCAGCGCGGGATCGTCGAGTGGGTCAACGGCGCGTTCCCCGGGGTGCTCGGCAGCCTCAACGACCCGACGCGCGGCGCGGTCGCCTACGAGGCGGCGACCGCGGTGCACGCCCCATTGGCCGGCGAAGCTTGCACGCTCGACCTGTGCGCCGATACGGACGCGGAGGCGCAGGCGGTCGTCGCGCGCGTGAGGGAAGCGCGGCAGCGCATCGCACAGGAAGGGCGCGCGCGCCACCGCGACGATCCTCCGATAGCGATCCTCGTGCGCGCGCGGACGCACCTCGAGCGGATCCTCCCTGCGCTGCGCGAGGCGGACATCCCGTTCGCCGCGGTGGAGCTCGACACGCTGGGCGACAGGCAGGCCGTGCAGGACCTGGCGTCGCTCACGCACGCGCTTGTTCAGCCGGGCGACCGCCTCGCGTGGCTCGCGGTGCTGCGCGCGCCGTGGTGCGGCCTCGCGCTCTCCGACCTCGTCGCGATCGGTGAGTTCGCCGCGCCCGGCGTGCCGATCCCGACGCTCCTCGCCGATCCCGCACTCGCGGCGTCGCTGTCGGAGGACGGACGCGCGCGGATGGCGAGGGTGGCGGCGATACTCGCCCCGTCCCTCGAGTCGCACGGTCGTGCCGGCGTCGTGGCGCGCGTGCGCGCTGCGTGGCTCGCGCTCGGCGGGCCCGCGTGCTTCGCCGACGCGCTCGACCTCGAGTCCGCGCAGCGCTACTTCGAGGCGCTGGCGGAGCACGAAAGTGCCGGCGACGTGCCCGACTGGGACGTCTTCGTCGCCGCGCTCGGCGAGCTGCGCGCATCGTCGCAGCCGTCGCAGGACATTCCCGTGCAAGTGATGACGATGCACAAGGCGAAGGGCCTGGAGTTCGACACCGTGATCCTGCCGGGCCTGGGGCGCAAGGGACGCGGCGCGACGCACGAGCTTCTGCGCTGGCGGGAGCGCACGAGGGGCCTGCTCATCGCGCCTTCCAAGGCGCCGGGGGGCGAGGACGACCCGGTCTTCGCGCACCTCAAGCGGGTCGAGAAGGAAGAGTCGGCCGCGGAGCTCGGTCGCCTGCTGTACGTGGCGTGCACGCGCGCCAGGTCGCACCTGCACCTGGTCGCCGTGCCGGGGATCGGCAAGGACAAGTCGGGCACGCCGCAGTGGAAGCCGGTGGCGTCGTCGTCGCTCGCGAAGCTGGCGATCGACCTCTCGACGCGCCCCTCGCCGGAAGCGCCGGCGGCGGAGACCGAGGCGGCGCCGGCGACGCCTCCGCGCCTGCTGCGCGCGCCGCCGGGATTCGCACCGCAGCCCGACGACGACGGGCTCGCTCCCGGAGCCGTGCACGCGAAGTCGGCGCGGCGCGACGTGCCGTTCGACTGGGCGCAGGAGCGCGCGCGCGTGATCGGCACGCTCGCGCACCGGCTTCTCGCGCGGGTGGGCGAGGGCGGGCCGTGGGACGAGGCGCGCATCGCGGCGTTCGCGCCGCGGGTGCGCGCCGACCTCGCCCAGGCGGGATTCGGCGACGACGAAGTGGGCGAGAGCGCGAGCCGCGTGCTCGACGCGGTGCGGCGCACGCTCGCCGACGAACGCGGGCGCTGGATCTTCGACCGGCGGCACGCCGATGCGCGCAGCGAGTGGGGCATCGCGGGCGTCGACGACGGCGAAGTCGTGCACGTCGTGCTGGACCGCACGTTCGTCGCCGATGGCCAGCGCTGGGTCGTCGACTTCAAGACCGGCACGCACGAAGGCAGCGACGCCGCGGGCTTCCTCGACAGCGAGGCGGAGCGCTACCGCGAGCAGCTGCAGCGCTACGGCCGACTGCTCGCGGCGATGGAGCAGCGGCCCGTGCGTCTCGCGCTCTATTACCCGCTGATCCGGGGCGGCTTTCGCGAGATCGCCGCGGATTGAGGCTGGCCCGGCTGCGGCCCGTTGCCGGTTTCCTGCTAAAATTCAAGCTTTTGCAAATTGCTGCCCGGCGCGCCTGACGTGCGGCGGGCGGGTCCAAAGTGCGCATCTATCGGGGGCTGCCCAGGGCGGCCGACCAACCGGTCGCGTTGACGATCGGAAACTTCGACGGCGTGCATCGCGGCCACCAGGCGATGCTCGCGCGGCTCGCCGAGGCCGCCGACGACCTGCGCCTGCCCGCCGCGGTGATGACGTTCGAGCCGCACCCGCGCGAGTTCTTCGCGCCGCACGCCGCGCCTCCGCGGCTCACGCCGTTGCGCGACAAGCTCGAGGCGCTGCGCGCATTCGGCGTGACGCGCGTGCACATTGCGCGCTTCGACGCGAAGCTCGCCTCGCTCGCCCCCGAGGCGTTCATCCGCGACGTTCTCGAGCAGCGCATCGGCGTGCGCTGGGTGCTGGTCGGCGACGACTTCCGCTTCGGCCACAAGCGCACGGGCGACCTCGCCACGCTGCGCGCGCACGCGGCGCGCTTCTCGGTGGAGACGATGCACACCGTCGAGTGCGACGGCGAGCGCATCTCCTCGTCGGCGGTGCGCGCCGCGCTGCTCGCCGGGGACGTCGCCCGCGCCGCCCGACTGCTCGGACGGCCCTACGCGATCGCCGGCCGGGTCGGGCACGGCGAGAAGCTCGGCCGCAAGCTCGGCTTTCCCACCGCCAACCTGCCCTTGCGGCACGTCCCGCCTCTCTCGGGCGTCTACGCGGTGCGCGTGGGCGGGTTGCCGGGCGGTCCGCGCGACGGCGTCGCGAGCCTCGGAACGCGCCCCACCGTTCGCGCGGGCGGTCGCCCGCTGCTCGAGGCGTTCATCCTCGACTTCGACGAGCCGATCTACGGCCGCCGCATCGCGGTGGAGTTCCTGCACAAGCTGCGCGACGAGGCGCGCTACCCCGACCTCGAAACGCTCGCCCGCAAGATCGGCGAGGACGTCGCGCAGGCGCGCGACTGGTTCCACGCCGCGAACGCTGCCTGACCGGAAGCCCCCATGGCCGACCAGCCCAAACCCGACTACAAGTCCACGCTCAACCTGCCCGACACGCCGTTCCCGATGCGCGGCGACCTCGCGAAGCGCGAGCCGGGCTGGATTGCGCAGTGGCGCGAGCAGGGCGTCTACCAGGCGATCCGCAAGGCCTGCGCGGGCCGCCCGCGCTTCGTGCTGCACGACGGCCCGCCGTACGCGAACGCCGACATCCACATCGGCCACGCACTCAACAAGATCCTGAAGGACGTCGTCGTGAAGAGCCGCACGATGGCGGGCTTCGACGCGCCCTACGTGCCCGGCTGGGATTGCCACGGCATGCCCATCGAGGTGCAGATCGAGAAGACGCACGGGCGCCACCTCCCGCCCGCGCAGACGCAATCGCTTGCGCGCGCCTACGCGACCGAGCAGATCGCGCGGCAGAAGGAACAGTTCCGGCGCCTGGGCGTGCTGGGCGACTGGGACAACCCCTACACGACGATGGCGTTCAAGAGCGAGGCGGACGAGATCCGCACGCTGGGCCGGCTGCTCGAGAAGGGCTTCCTCTACCGGGGGCTCAAGCCGGTGAACTGGTGCTTCGACTGCGGCAGCGCGCTCGCCGAAGCCGAGGTCGAGTACGAGGACCGCCAGGACATCGCGATCGACGTCGGCTTCCCGCTGCCGGAAGGCGACGAGCGCGCGAAGCTCGCGCGCGCGTTCGGCCTAGCGAAGGCGCCGGAGGGTCCGATCCACGCGGTGATCTGGACGACCACGCCGTGGACGATCCCGTCCAACCAGGCGCTCAACGCGCACCCCGAGTTCAGCTACGCGCTGGTCGACGTGGGCGAGCGCGGCCACCTCGTGCTCGGCGAGGCGATGGTGGAGGCTTCGCTCAAGCGCTACAAGCTGGCGGGCCGCGTGGTCGCGGTGGCGAAGGGCGCGGCGCTGGAGCACGTCGCGTTCCGCCACCCGTTCTACGACCGCGCCTCGCCGGTGTACCTCGGCGACTACGTGAGCGCCGAGCAGGGCACCGGCATCGTGCACTCGTCGCCGGCCTACGGCGTGGACGACTTCACGTCGTGCCGCCGCTACGGCATGCGCGACGACGAGATGCTGAACCCGGTGCAGGGCGACGGGCGCTTCGCCGCCGGCCTGGAGCTCTTCGGGGGCATGAAGATCTGGGACGCGAACCCGAAGATCGTGGAGAAGATCCGCGAGCGGGGCGCGCTGTTCCACGCGGAGAAGTTCGCGCACAGCTACATGCACTGCTGGCGGCACAAGACGCCGATCATCTACCGCGCGACCACGCAGTGGTTCGCGGGCATGGACGACGTGCCGGGCTGGCGCGGGAGGAAGCCTGCGGAGTCGTTGCGCGCCACCGCGCTGCGCGGCATCGAAGCCACCGCCTTCTACCCGGCCTGGGGCAAGAGCCGCCTCTACAACATGATCGCGCACCGGCCCGACTGGACGCTGTCGCGCCAGCGCACCTGGGGCGTGCCGCTGCCGTTCTTCGTCGACAAGGAGAACGAGGAGCTGCACCCGGACACGCCGGCGCTGCTCGAGCTCGCGGCGTCGATGGTCGAGAATCGCGGCATCGAGGCGTGGTTCACCGCCACGCACGAGGACTTCGGCGTCGACGCTACGAAGTACCGCAAGCTCACCGACACGCTCGACGTCTGGTTCGATTCCGGCTCGACGCACCAGACGGTGCTCGGCGGGCCGGACGGCCGCGCGACCGGCGCGGGCTCGCACTCGGGCGAGACAGCGTTCCCCGCCGACCTCTACCTCGAGGGCAGCGACCAGCACCGCGGCTGGTTCCACTCGTCGCTGCTCGTCTCGTGCATGCTGAACGGCCGGCCGCCGTACAAGGGACTGCTGACGCACGGCTTCACCGTCGACGCCGAAGGCAAGAAGATGTCGAAGTCGAAGGGCAACGTCGTGGCGCCCCAGAAGATCTCCGAGACGCTGGGCGCGGAGATCCTGCGGCTGTGGGTCGGCGCCACCGACTACTCCGGCGACCTCTCGATCTCCGACGAGATCCTGAAGCGCGTCGTCGAGAGCTACCGGCGACTGCGCAACACGCTGCGCTTCCTGATGGCGAACACCGGCGACTTCGACGCGGCCAGGGACGCCGTGCCCGTCGAGCGCATGCTGGAGGTGGACCGCTATGCGCTGGCGAGACTCGCGGCGCTGGTGCGCGATGCGACGGCGGATTACGACCGCTACGAGTTCCACCTCGTCGTGCAGCGGCTGACCACGTACGCCTCCGAGGAGCTTGGCGGCTTCTACCTCGACGTGCTGAAGGACCGGCTCTACACCACGGCCGCGGCGAGCCCCGGCCGGCGCTCTGCGCAGACCGCGCTGGCGTTCATCCGCGACGCGCTGCTCAAGCTGATGGCGCCGATCCTCTCGTTCACCGCCGAGGAGGCGTGGCGCATCCTGCGACCCGCGGACCCGACCATCTTCGCGCACACGTGGAGCGACATGGTTTGCGCGGTGCCCGGCGCGGATGCGCTGCTCGCCAAGTGGGACCGGATCCTGGCCGTGCGCGCCGTCGTGCTGCGGGAGCTCGAAGCGCTGCGCCAGCAGGGCCGCATCGGCTCGTCGCTGCAGGCGGACGTCACCGTCAGCGCGCCGGACGCCGACTGGGAGGTGCTCTCGTCGCTGGGCGACGACCTGCGCTTCGTGTTCATCACCTCCGCGGCGCGCGTCGAGCGCGGCGACGTGCTGTCGGTCGCCGTCAACCCGGTCGCGGCGGACAAGTGCGAGCGCTGCTGGCACTGGCGCGACGACGTCGGCGAGCACCGCGACCACCCGGCGCTGTGCGGCCGCTGTGTCGCCAACCTGTTCGGCGCGGGCGAATCGCGGGCGCACGCATGATGCGCGCCGCGTCGCCCGATCGTCCGTGAGCGCCGCCGCCGCTCCCGCCGCGCGGCCGTGGCTGCGCTGGCTGTGGCTGTCCGGGCTCGTCGTCGTCCTCGACTTCGCGACGAAGCAGGCGATCCTCGCGAGCTTCCGGCCCGGCGAGCAGCTGCCGGTGCTGCCGTTCTTCAGCCTCGTGCTCGCGTTCAATCCCGGCGCGGCGTTCAGCTTCCTTGCCGATCACTCGGGGTGGCAGCGCTGGCTGTTCGCCGGCATCGCGGTCGCGGCCAGCGGCGTCATCGTTTGGCTGCTGCGCCGCGGCGGGAATGCCCTCTACTGCGCGGGCCTCGCGCTGATCCTCGGCGGGGCGGTCGGCAACCTCTGGGATCGGCTGACCATCGGTGAGGTCGTGGACTTCCTGCTGTTCCACTGGCGCGGCTGGAGCTACCCGGCGTTCAACGTTGCCGACAGCGCGATCACGGTCGGCGCGGCCGCGTTGATCGTCGACAGCTTCCGGCACCCCGGCGCGCCGGCGAAGGAGGGGTGATGGAAGTCGTGCTGGCCAATCCGAGGGGCTTCTGCGCCGGCGTCGACCGCGCGATTGCCATCGTCGAGCAGGCGCTCGCCCGGTTCGGCGCGCCTATCTACGTGCGCCACGAGGTCGTGCACAACCGCTTCGTCGTCGACGATCTCAAGCGCAAGGGCGCGGTGTTCGTCGAGGAACTCGACGAGGTGCCTGCCGGCGCGACGGTCGTCTTCTCGGCGCACGGCGTCTCGAAGGCGGTGCAGGCGGAAGCCGCCCGGCGGGGGCTCGTCGTGTACGACGCGACCTGCCCGCTGGTGACGAAGGTGCACGTCGAGATCCAGAAGATGCACGACGCGGGCCGGGAGATCGTGATGATCGGCCACGCGGGCCACCCGGAGGTCGAGGGGACGATGGGCCAGCTCGACGGCGGCGTGCATCTGGTCGAGAGCGCCGCCGACGTCGAGCGGCTGACCGTTCGCGATCCGGCGATGCTCGCCTATGTCACGCAGACCACGCTGTCCGTCGACGACGCGGCGGAGGTGGTCGCCGCACTGCGACGCCGCTTTCCGCAGATCGTCGGCCCGAAGAAGGACGACATCTGCTACGCGACGCAGAACCGCCAGGACGCGGTGAAGGCGCTTTCGCCGCTGGTCGACGTCGTGATCGTCGTCGGCAGTCCGAACAGCTCGAACTCGAACCGCCTGCGCGAGGTGGCCGCGCACCGCGGCGTGCCGGCGTACATGGTGGACCGGGCCGACGAGCTGCGCCCCGAGTGGCTCGAGGGGAGGGCGCGCGTCGGCGTCACCGCCGGCGCCTCCGCGCCCGAGGTGCTCGTCCGCGAGGTGATCGACCGCCTGCGCGCGCTCGGCGCGGTCGGGGTGCGCAATCTCGACGGCGTGGTCGAGAAGGTCGTGTTCCCGCTGCCAAAGGGGCTCGCGGCGGGCAACAAGGCGCCGGAGACCGGGGAGGGGCACGGTTGAGCGTCGGCGTCTCCCCCTCACCCTTCCCTCTCCCCCGTCACCGGGGGAGAGGGTGTGCGTTGGCCCGAGGTCGTTCCCTCTCACGCTTGCGGCAGAGGGCCAGGGTGAGGGTGGTGCGCTACCCGTTCCCATCGCGCGCCGCGCGCACCCACGCCAGCACCGCGAGGAACGTCGCCGCGGCGATCGCCGCCGCGACCCACGCGACCAGCGCGTGGCGCCCGCTTTCCGAAAGGCCGCGCACCACGCCTTCCGCGGCGTAGAACGGCAGCAGCAGCGACAGCCACTGCAGCGCGCGGCGCATGCCTCGCAACGCGGACGGCAGCAGCAGCGCCAGCGGCAGCGCCTTCAGCACCAGCCACGACCCGCCGGGTCGCAGCGGCGCAAGGATCCACTCCCAGAGGAACGCGACGAGCGTCAGCGCGACGAGGCCGGCAACGGCCAGCCGCGGCGCGCCGCGGTCAGCCAACGGGGACGCACTCGTAGATCTCGTACCCCGGCCCCTGGTCGACGACCTTGGTCAGCACGGCGAACGTCTCGCGGCCGGCGGCCTTGATGGTCACGGCCTGCTCGAGCTGGAACGTACCCGGCGGGACGATGAGCTGCGGTCCCGCTTCGCCTTCCGCGCCCGGGGCGTTGCCTTCCCTCTCTTCCTCGGGAATGACGACGATCGGCACGAGCGAAGTCGCGCCTTCCTTCGCCGCCGCCGCGGCCTCCGGCGTGTCGGAGACGATCTCGCAGCCGAACTCGAGTGCGCTGGTCTTCAGCGTATTGCGGAACCAGCGCACGATGGCGACGTGCAGCGAGTTGCGGCCCTCGACGCGCACCGCGATCAGCTCGCCGATGCGCAGCGCGGCCGGGTGGCTGTCCGACTGGCGCAGCGCGTAGCCCGCCGGCGTGTGATTGATCACCTGGCAGGCCGACATCGGCGGCAGGCCGGTCGGCGCGTTGGCGACCGCGGCGTGCTGGCCCCGGCTGTACTGCCAGACGCCGGGCAGCCCCGTGCAGATCACCACGCGCGCCTTCGATGGGAGGCGGTTGAACTGCCGCGCGGGCGGGATCGCCCACTGGCGCAACAGCCGCTTGAGCAGCGCCACGAAGGCGACGCGCCCCGAGCCGTCGCGCACGCCCTCGGGCAGCGGCCCGCCGGCTTCCAGCGCGCGCAGCTGTTCCTGCAACTGGAACGCGAGGTCGAACGTGAGCAGGTAGAGTTTGGGCCCTTCCATCGTCCCGCCCTTGTTGGCGGAAAAGGGCGGAAAGTCGTGCCCGACCGGAACGATCGCGACCGCCTTCGCGAGCCGGTGCACCGGCGAAGTGTCGGTGAGCTTCGCCCAGTGGCCGTGCTCCTGCAGATAGCGCAGCACCACGGCGAGCTCGCCGGGCCGGAAGCCGTAGGGATTGGCGAGCGCGAGCAGCAGCGCCTGCACGTACGTGCGCTCGGGTGTCGCCTCAGGCTGGTCGGCGGCTGCCGGCGCCTGGTGCAGCTTGCGGTCGCGCGCAAAAGCGTAGACCAGGTGCGCGTCGTGCCAAGTGCGCGGTGGCACAGGCGCGTACGCGAGATAGCTGTTGACGAGGATGCGGCCCGTGCACTGCAGGCAGCGATGGATGAGCGCCACCGTCATCCGCGATCCGCCAAGCTGCAGGCGCCTCTCGGCCTCGCCGGCGAGCAGGCGCTTGTACGCGGTGGAGAGCTCGTGCGCGAGCGTGAGCCCCGCCTTCGCCGCTTCCAGTGCGTGCCCCGAGAGCGGGTGACTCGCGCGGACGTAGAGCCGCTCGAGCTGCGGCCACAGCTGCAATGCGGTGTTCCAGTAGGCCTCGGCGAGCTCGAGGCGACGGGAACTCCCCAGCTCCACGCGGTTGGTCGCCGCCAGCGCGTCGCCGACGATGCGCGCTGCCTCCACGGCGTCGCGCCGCAACGTCTCCGCCAGCCACTCGCTCACGCGCGCCGTTCGCGTTTCCGGCGGATGGGCCGGCCGCGGGTCGAGCGGAGGGAGATTCAGGGCGAGGGACGTCGGCATGGGCTGCGGCGGGATCGAGTGCGTCCGATTGTATGCGACAAGCGACGTCCCCGAATCAATAGCGAAGCGAGAGCCATGCCAATGACCGGCACGCTCAGCGGAGGAACTGCGCGACCGCGGCGACCTGGTCGCCCGGAATCAGCGTGGGCGCGTGGCCGACGCCGGGGAATTCGACGAGACGGGGCCGCGGTCCACGCTGCGCCATCGCCGTTGCAGTCGCGGCCGAGAGCAGGTCGGAGCTGGCACCCCGCAGCAGCAACGTCGGGCAGGCGATCGCGTCCCACAGCGGCCACAGGTCCGGCGGCGCGGCCGCCTCGCGAAACGGCACGGCGATGCCGGGGTCGTAGACGAACCCCCAGCGCCCGTCGTCGCGCTGCGCGGCGACGGTTCGCGTCAGGTGTTCCCACTGTTCGTCGGTGTGCGGGCCGAAAGGCGAGATCGCCTGCACGTAGGCGCGCATCGACGCGAAGTCGGCGAACAGCGGGTCGCGGCCGACGTACTCCCCGATGCGGCCCAGGGCCTCGGGCTCGATCGTGGTGCCCACGTCGTTGACGACCAGCCGCCGGATCGGCGAGCCGCGCTGCGCGGCGATCACGATGCCGAGCAGCCCTCCCATCGACGTGCCGACCCAGTCGACCGACTCGACGCCGCTCGCCGCGATCAGCGCCGTCAGCGTGGCGAGATAGGTGGGGAATGCGTAGTCGCGCTTGTCCGCCAGCCACTCGCTCTCGCCGCGGCCGGGCATGTCGACGGCGAGCACGCGGTGCGTCGCCCCGAGCGCCTCGCCCAGCACGTCGAAGTCGCGCCCCGTGCGCGTGAGCCCGTGCACGCAGACGACCACGCGCGGGTTCGACGGCTCCCCCCACTCGTGCCAGACCACGCGGTGGAAGCCGTGCGGGGAGAGGCCTTTCAGCGTGCGGCGGCGCGGCAGCGTCGAGGTCAGCATCAGTCGTCGCGCAGCGTGCGGTCGAGGATGACGATCATCGCCGCGGTCGCGCCCCAGATGTAGCGGTCGGCGTAGGGAATGGCGTAGTAGTCGCGGCGCAGCGTGCCCAGCATGCGGAAGTGCCGCTGCTGGTGCGCGGGCTCGAGGACGAACGAGAGCGGGACCTCGAACACGTCGTCGACCTCGACCGGGTCGGGCACGAGCGAGAACGGCGGCTCGACCCAGCCCACCACCGGCGTGACCGAGTAGCCGGTCACCGTCTGGTACGTGGCGAGGTTGCCAAGCACGGTCACGCGCTCGGGCGGAAGGGCCACTTCCTCCTGCGCCTCGCGCAGGGCAGCGGCCATCGGCGTCGCGTCGCCAGGATCGATGCGGCCGCCGGGGAAGCTTATCTGGCCGGGATGGTCGGGCAGGCCGGCGCTGCGCTGCGTGAGCAGCAACGTGATCCCTTCGGGCCGGTTGACCAGCGGGACCAGCACGGCCGCAGGCGTGTCGCGGCCTTCGCGCCCGGGCAGCCGGAAGCCGTCGGAGAGGCCGATCGCGGAGGCGGGGGCGGGGCGGGCGAGGCGCTCGGCCAGCCAGTCGCGCTGGTGGAGCGGCGGCAGGCCGAAGAGCGGAAGCTTGGATCGCGACGACACTCGCGACATTGTACGGCGTCGTGCGCCGCGCGCCGCGCGCCGCGCGGCACGATGCGATAATCGCCCGATGCCCGGGCCCGCGCTCATCCTCTTCGCGCACGGTGCGCGCGACGCGCGCTGGACCGCGCCCTTCGAGCGCGTGCTCGAGCGCGTGGCGCGCGCGGCCCCTGAGCGCTCGCCCATGCTCGCCTACCTCGAGTTCATCGCGCCGAACCTGCCCTCCGCGATCGCGCAGCAGGTCGCGCGCGGGCACCGCTCGATCCGCATCGTGCCGCTCTTCCTCGGGCAGGGCGGCCACGTGCGCGCCGACGTTCCCAGGCTGATCGAGGCCGCTCGCGCAGCCCACCCTGGCGTTGCGATCGAGCTCGCCAGGTCGGCAGGCGAGGACGACGGGGTGGTCGATGCGCTGGCGGCCTTCGCTTTGCGGTAGGGCCGCGGAACGGGGCCGACGGCCGCCTTGTGCTGCGTGGCCGGTCGCGTCCCGCAGCGGTCGTTTGTCCAGTCGTCAGGCGAACGCACCCGTGCGATAGTTGCGCCATGCTTACCATCCACGCCAGGCGCGGAGTCTGGAAGGGCAATGTTGCCGCCGCTGCGCTGGCGCTCTGGAGCGCGACTGCGATGGCCATCGAGGAGCCTGCGTACACCGTTGCATTGAAGAGCGAGCCGTTCGAGATACGCGAGTATTCCGGCTACGTGGTTGCGGAAACGCTCGTCGACGGCGACTTCGACAGCGTCGGCAACGAGGGCTTCCGGCGACTGTTCGCCTACATCTCCGGAGCGAACCGCGGGGAGGCGAAGATCGCCATGACCGCGCCGGTCGAGCAGCAGGCTGCCGGGGCAAGGATCGCCATGACCGCGCCGGTCGAGCAGCAGCGGGTGGAGAAGCGCTGGCGCGTTGCCTTCGTGCTTCCGGCGGCCTACACGCTGGCGACCGCTCCGCGGCCGACGGACGATCGCGTCGCCCTCGTCGAAGTGAAGCCCCGGCGGGTTGCCGTGGTCCGCTACTCCGGAACGTGGAGCGAGAGGCGGTACGCCGAGCAGCTTGCCGACTTGCGCGCCTTCATGGCGGGGCGCGGCCTGCAGGCTGGTGGCGAGCCGATCTACGCGCGCTACGATCCGCCCTTCATGCCGTGGTTCCTGAGGCGCAACGAGATCCAGGTCCCGTTGCGGGACTGACCGTCGGGAAGATCGTCCGCTCCGGTGGTTGACGACCGCGCTCCCTAAAGGCGGAAGCGGCAGGTGGCGACGTCAGGTCCGGCCGGTGACGCGCCGAACCGCGTCGGTGCGTTTCGCGACCCCGCGCAGGTTGATGCCGAGGTGCAGGTGCTCGCGCATCACGACGACCGCGCCGATGAACGTGAGCCAGACGAAGAAGTAGCGCGACATCTCCTCGGAGACGTCGATGCCCGACTTGACCGTCCAGCGCGGCACGACGTTGCAGAAGACCGTCAGCACCATCGCCGAGGGCAGGAACACCATCAGGTGCTCGATGAGGCGGAAAAACGTCGCCTCGATGCGCCCCAGCGTGCCGGGCGGGGGATTCATGCCGGGAGGGCAGCCCTGCGCGGGTGCCTGCCGCGCAGCGCGCCCGCGAGGTCGTCGCGCGCGATGATCTCGTCGAGCACGCGGCGGTGCATCGGCAGCGCCGCCTTCGCCCCGGCGAGGCTCGCCGCCGACAGGCGGAACGAGACCTCGAGCATCGCGGAGAACACTGGGGCCATGCCGACGACGAAGCGGTTGTGCGTGGCGAGGAGCAGCCGGTGGTGGAAGTCGAGGTCCGCCTGCAGGTAGGAGCCCCCGCCGTCGGTGGCGTGCTCCATCGCCGCACACGCTGTCTCGCACGCGGCGACGTCCTCCGCAGTTGCCGCAATCGCGGCAATGCGTGCCGCCGCGGGCTTGATCACCGTGCGCAGTTCGACCAGGTCGGGGACGATGCGCTCGTCGACGCCGGCCTCGAGCCGCCAGCGCAGGACGTCGGGATCGAAGTTGTTCCAGTCGACGCGCGGTCGAACGCGCGTGCCGAGCCGCGGACCGGGCACGACCTATCCCTTGGCGCTCAGCGTCTTCAGCGCCTCGCGCACGACGGTGCGGCAGACCGCCAGCTCCTGGCCGATCGCGGGCTCGATGGGCACGTGGCGCCGGGAGCGTAGCGGCCGCCAACCACCCACGAGGCGATGCGGTCGACCGTAGCGTGGCACGGCCGGGCCGGAGACATCCGTCCATGAAATTCATATGATGATTGGCATCAACCGGCATTCGTGACCGGCGTCA
The DNA here is from genome assembly GCA_029884335.1 of Betaproteobacteria bacterium. Classification (GTDB taxonomy): domain Bacteria; phylum Pseudomonadota; class Gammaproteobacteria; order Burkholderiales; family Casimicrobiaceae; genus VBCG01. Next base: position 405 of record JAOUIA010000048.1, on the reverse strand, counting down.
AAGCCGCGGCAGCACCCGGCCATCCAAAGCTGCGCAGCCAGAGCTTCAGCCGCCGAACAAGCCGACCGGCGCCCCCCTCATCCTTGCGTCGACCGCGAACAGTGCTCCCGAGAGGGGCGCAGCGGCGAGCGAGTCGGGGTCGAGCCGCACCCGCGCGCTGGTGACGTAGAGCCTGTCGAGCGCCGCGCCCCCGAACGCGACGCTGGTTGGCCGCGGCACCGGCAGCCGGAGGGTGCGGGAGAGGCGGCCCTCGGGCGACAGGCGCTCGACCCGCCAGCCGTCCCACAACGCGACCCACACGCCGCCCTCGGCGTCGACCGCGATGCCGTCCGGCTTTACGCCCTCCGGAAACGTCGCGAACGTGCGCCGGCCCCGGGCGTTGCCGCGCGCGTCCAGGTCGTAGGC
>JAOUIA010000105.1 GCA_029884335.1 Betaproteobacteria bacterium | reverse complement strand
CGACCGCACCGAGTTCGCGGTCTCCGCGATCCCGCTCGGCGGGTACGTGAAGATGGCCGACGAGCGCGACCCCGAGATCGAGCCCGCGGACCGCCCGCGCGCGTTCAACCGCGCCACCGTGTGGCAGCGCATCGCCATCGTCGCCGCCGGCCCGATCGCCAACCTGCTGCTCGCGATCGCGCTGTATGCCGGCACGTTCATGGCGGGCGTGCCGGGCCAGAAGGCGGTGCTCGCCGAGCCGCGGCCGGGAACCGCGGCGGAGGCCGCGGGCGTGCAGGGCGGCGACCTCGTCACCGCGGTCGACGGCGTGCCGGTGGGAAGCGTCGCCGACCTGCGCTGGCGACTGTTGAAGGCGTCGGGCAGCGAGTCCGTCGCGCTCGCGGTGGAGACCATCGACCGCAGGAGCGCAGCGCGCGTGGTGTCGCTGCGCGATTTGGCGCCCGACGACTGGGAGGGCGCGTTCCTGCGCAAGCTTGGTCTCGCCGTCGACCTGGGCGCGCCGCTGATCGACGAGGCCGTCGCGGGCAAGCCGGCCCAGCGCGCGGGGCTGCGCGCGGGGGACCGCATCGTCGCCATCGACGGCGTGCCGGTGCGCTCGCCCGCCGACGTGGCCGCCGCGACGAACGCGAAGCCGGCCGCCGCGATCGTGTTCCGCGTCGAGCGCGACGGGGTCGCGTTCGACCAGCCGCTGGTCACCGAGGCGACCGAAGCTTCCGGCAAGCGCATCGGCATCGCCGGCGTGCGCCTCAAGGTCGACCCCGACGCCGCGCGCCGCCTCGCGGTGACGGTCCGCTACGGCCCGCTCGACGCCGTCGCGCAGGGTGCGCGCAAGACCTGGGAGCTGTCCGTCTTCACGCTGCGCATGCTCGGGCGCATCGCCACGGGCGAGGCGTCGCTCAAGAACATCAGCGGCCCGATCACGCTGGCGGACTACGCCGGACAGTCGGCGCAGGCCGGCGCGCTCGTCTTCGTCGGCTACCTCGCGTTGATCAGCATCAGCCTCGGCGTGCTCAACCTGCTGCCGATCCCTTTATTGGACGGCGGGCAGTTGCTGTATTATTTCGCCGAGGTTGCGCGCGGCCGTCCGCTGTCGGATCGCGCCTTCGAGCTGGGCCAGCGCGTGGGCATGGCCATGCTCGCCGCGCTGATGGCCCTCGCACTCTTCAATGACTTCACCCGCCTGTTTTGACCGCAGCGTGCCGGCCGTGACCCCGCGGTGGGCGCCGCCGCGCGCCGCCGGCGCGGGGGCAGCGGCACGCTTCGCGCTGGCGCTCGTCGCCCTCGCGTTCGCGTCGCTGGCCTCCGCCTTCGACCCGTTCGTCGTGAAGGACATCCGCGTCGAGGGCGTGCAGCGCACTGAGGCGGGGACGGTGTTCAGCTACCTGCCGATCAAGGTCGGCGAGCGCATCGACGACGAGCGGGCGTCGCAGGCGGTGAAGGCGCTGTACGCGACCGGCTTCTTCCGCGACGTGCGCCTCGAGAGGCAGGGCGACGTGCTGGTCGTCGCGGTGCAGGAGCGGCCGACGATCAGCTCGATCACGTTCGTCGGCAACAAGGAGTTCGACACCGACACGATCCGCAAGGCGCTCAAGGACATCGGGCTCGCCGAGGCGCGCATCTTCGACCGCAGCTCGCTCGATCGCGCCGAGCAGGAGCTCAAGCGGCAGTACATCACGCGCGGCCTCTACAGCGCGAAGGTGCAGACGACCGCCACGCCGCAGGAACGCAACCGCGTCGCGGTCAACTTCAGCATCGAAGAGGGCGCGGCCACGCGCATCTCGCGCATCAACATCGTCGGCGCGAAGGCCTTCACCGAGTCGCAGCTGCTCTCCGAGATCACGCTCACCACGCCCGGCTGGCTCACCTGGTACACGAAGAACGACCAGTACAGCAAGCAGAAGCTCTCCGGCGACCTCGAGGTGCTGCGCAGCTTCTACCAGGACCGCGGCTACCTCGAGTTCGCGGTCGAGTCGACACAGGTGGCGATCTCCCCGGACAAGGAGAACATCGGCATCACGGTCAACGTCAACGAGGGGCAGCGCTACGTGGTCGGCGACGTGCGCATCGCCGGCGAGCTGATGATCCCCGAGGACGAGATCCGCCGCATGATCCGCCTGCGCCCGGGCGACACGTTCTCGCGCTCGCGCCTGCAGGTCTCGGCGAAGGAGATCAGCGACCGCCTCGGCGCGGAGGGCTACGCGTTCGCCAACGTCAATGCCGTGCCCGAGCTCGACCGCGCCAAGGCCACGGCCTCGTTCACGTTCTTCATCGACCCCGGCCGCCGCGTCTACGTGCGCAGGGTCAACATCAACGGCAACGCGAAGACGCGCGACGAGGTGATCCGCCGCGAGGTGCGCCAGCTCGAGGGGGGGTGGTACGACGCGCCCCGCATCGACCGCTCGAAGGTGCGCATCCGCCGCCTCGGCTACTTCGAGGACGTCAACGTCGAGACGCCGCCGGTGCCCGGCTCGCCCGACCAGATCGACGTCGAGATCACGGTGGTCGAGAAGTCCACCGGCAACCTGCTCGCCGGCGTCGGCTATTCGTCGTCCGACGGCATCGTGTTCAGCGCGTCGGTGTCGCAGCAGAACGTGCTCGGGACCGGCAACGCGCTCTCGCTCGCGATCAACACCAGCAAGTCGAACCGCACCTACTCGTTCCTCTTCACCGAACCGTACTGGACCGTCGACGGGGTGTCGCGGACGATGGAGCTGTACTGGCGCAAGACCGATCCGACGGGGCTCGCCATCTCGCAGTACGCTTCCGACACGTTCGGCGGCGCGATCGGCTTCGGCATCCCCGTCACCGAGAGCGACGTGATCAACGTGGGCTTCCGTGTCGAGAGCACCGACCTCACGCTGCTCGACGACAGTCCGCCGCTCTACGACGAGTTTGTCCGGGAGTTCGGCAACCCGACGTGGAGCTTCGTGACGACCGGCGGCTGGGCGCGCGACACGCGCGACGACGTGCTCTACCCGACGCGCGGGCGCCTGCAGAGCGCGTTCGTCGAAGTCGGCCTGCCGCCGGGGGACCTCGAGTACTACAAGGCGCAGTACGTGCACCAGTGGTTCTGGCCCGTGTACGGCAACTTCGTGCTGATGCTGCGCGGCGAGTTCGGCTACGCCGACGGCTATGGCGGGAAGCCGCTGCCGTTCTACAAGTCGTTCTACGGCGGCGGGGTCGGTTCCGTGCGCGGCTACGAGTCGAACTCGCTGGGCCCGCTGGACGTGTTCGGGAACGTCCTGGGCGGCAAGCGCAAGATCGTCGGCAACGTCGAGCTCTACTACCCGATCCTCAAGGGCGACAAGTCGGTGCGCGGCAGCATCTTCGCCGATGCGGGCCAGATCTGGGCGAAGGGCACGCTGCCCCAGTACGCGACGCCGATCGAGAGCTGTGCGGGGGGGCCGTCCACCGACCCGGAGGTCGTCTACCCGGGCTCGCAGGATTTCCGCTATTCGGCGGGGGTGGGGCTCGCGTGGAACTCCCCGGTCGGCCCGCTCAAGTTCAGCTACGCCTTCCCGATCGGCAGCAAGTGCTACGACCGGGAGCAGAAGTTCCAGTTCCAGGTCGGCAACGTGTTCTGAGGCCGCCGGCGAGGCGACGCGCGCCACCGCGCAGGAGAGAGACGAAGTGAAACGAAGCGTGATCACGATGGCCGCCGCGATGCTGATCGCGATGGCGAGCGGGGCGGCGATCGCCGCCGACTACAAGATCGGGTTCGTCAACACCGAGCGGCTGTTCCGCGAGGCGGCGCCGGCGAAGCGCGCGCAGGCGAAGCTCGAGAAGGAGTTCGCCGCCCGCGACGCCGAGCTCGGCAAGCTCGTCCGGCAGGTGCGCGAGCTGCAGGCCGCGCTGGACAAGGACGGCGCGACGATGGCGGAGACCGAGCGGCGCAACAAGGAGCGCGACCTCGCGAACCTCTCGCGCGACATGCAGCGCGCGCAGCGCGAGTTCCGCGAGGACCTCAACCTGCGCCGCAACGAGGAGCTCGCCAGCGTCCAGGAGCGCGCGAACAAGGTGATCCAGCAGATCGCCGAGGCCGAGAAGTTCGACCTGATCCTGCAGGACCCGGTCGTCTACGCGAGCCAGCGCATCGACATCACCGAGAAGGTGATCAAGGCGCTCGCGGACAAGTAGCCGGGCGCGCCATGGCCGCAGCGTCCGCCGGGGTCACCCTCGCCGAGCTGGCGACGCGGACGGGGGCGCGCCTCGAGGGCGACGGCGCGGTCGTCGTCGCCCGCGTGACCACGCTCGAGCGCGGCGGCGCCGACGCGATCGCCTTCCTCGCCAACCCGAAGTACCGCGCGCAGCTCGCCGGCACGACTGCGGCGGCGGTGATCGTCGGGCCCGAGGCCGCCGCCGGCACCGGCAAGCCGAGGCTCGTCTCGCCGCAGCCGTACGCGACGTACGCGAAGGTCGCGGCGATCCTCCACCCGCCGGCAGGGCGCCCGGCGGGCATTCACCCGAGCGCCGTCGTCGACGCCACGGCGCGTATCGACGCGAGCGCGTCGATCGGTGCGCTGGCCGCGATCGGCGCGCGCGCGATCGTCGGCGCACGCGCCGTCATCGGGCCGGGTACCGTGATCGGCGCGGAAGCCGAGATCGGCGAGGACGCGATGCTGCACGGGAACGTCACCGTCTACGATCGCTGCGTCATCGGGCCGCGGACCATGGTGCACTCGGGGGCGGTCATCGGAGCCGACGGCTTCGGCATGGCGGAGGAGGGGGGGCGCTGGCTGCGCGTCCCGCAGGTCGGGCGCGTGATCGTCGGCGCGGACTGCGACATCGGCGCCAATACGACGATCGACCGCGGCGCCATCGAGGACACGGTCATCGAGGACGACGTCAAGCTCGACAACCAGATCCAGGTCGCCCACAACTGCCGCATCGGCCGCCACACGGCGATCGCGGGATGCGTCGGCATCGCAGGCAGCGCCACCATCGGGCGCAACTGCCGCATCGGCGGCGCGGCGGGGATCGGCGGCCACATCTCGATCGCCGACGGGACGGTGATCGGCGGCGGCACGTCGGTCACGAGCACGATCGACCGGCCCGGCGTGTACACCGGCATGTTTCCCGTGCTCCCGCACCGCGACTGGCAGAAGGTCGCGGCGCGGCTGCGCCGGCTCGACGAGCTGGCCGAGCGCTTGCGCGCGCTGGAGCGCGCGCTGGCGCAGCGGGGCGACGCGTGAGCGAAGGCGGGGCCGGTCCGGTCGACGTCGAAGCCGTCGTGGCGAAGATGCCGCACCGCTACGCGACGGTCCTCGTCGACCGCGTCCTCGAGTGCGTGCCGGGCGAGTCGATCCGCGCGCTCAAGTGCGTGACGATCGACGAGCCGTACTTCCTCGGCCACTTCCCCGGCTACCCCGTGATGCCCGGCGTGCTGATCCTCGAGGCGCTCACGCAGATCAGCGGCGCGCTCGCGGTGGCGAGCGGCATCGCGACGCCCGACGGTGCGCCCGCGCTCGAGTTCGTCGGCGTGGACGCGTGCCGCTTCAAGCGGCAGGTGGTGCCGGGCGACAGCCTGACGCTGGAGTCGCGCTGGCAGCCGGGCGAGGGCGGCGCGGGGCGCTTCGCCGTGCGCGCGCTGGTCGACGGGCAACTCGCCTCCGAGGCCGAGCTGCTGGTGAAGCTGGGCGCGCCGGCCGCATGACGAGCGTCCACGCCACTGCGATCGTCGACCGAAGCGCCGAGCTGGCGGACGACGTCGTCGTCGGGCCGTTCTCCATCGTCGGGCCGGGCTGCGCGATCGGAGCGGGCACGGTCGTCGGGCCGCACGCGGTCATCGCCGCGCGCACGCGCATGGGGCGGCGCAACCGCGTGTTCCAGTTCGCCTCGATCGGCGAGATCGCGCAGGACCGCAAGTACGGCGGCGAGCCGACCACCACGACGATCGGCGACGGCAACGTGTTCCGCGAGTACGTCACCGTGCACGCCGGCACGGCGCAGGACCGCGGGGACACCGCGATCGGCGACGACAACCTCTTCCTCGCCTACACGCACGTCGCGCACGACTGCGTGGTCGGCAGCCACACCGTGTTCTCCAACAACGCGCAGATCGCCGGCCACGTGCGCGTGGACGACTGGGTGGTGATGGGCGCCTACGGCGGCGTGCACCAGTTCTGCCGCATCGGGGCGCACGCGATGGTCGCGGCGGGCTCGATCGTGCTGCAGGACGTGCCGCCGTTCACGACGGTCCAGGGCTACCCGGCGGCGCCGAAGGGCACCAACGCCGAGGGCCTGAAGCGCCGCGGGTTCACGCCCGGCGACATGCTCGCGATCCGCCGCGCCTACAAGGCGCTCTACCGCGAGGGGCTCGCGCTGGACGAAGCCAGGGCGGCGATCGCCGCAGCGGCGCAGGACGCGCCGGTGCTCGCGCCGCTGGTCGCGTTCCTCGCCGAGCCCGGGCGCGGCCTGGTCCGGTGACGATGGCAGATGTGGCATCTGCGCCGGCCGGCCCGCTGGTGGGCATCGTCGCGGGCGAGGCGTCGGGGGATGCGCTCGCTGCGACGCTGATCCGGGCGGTGCGCGCGCGGCACCCGCAGGTTCGCTTCGCGGGCGTCGCCGGGCCGAAGATGCAGGCGGAAGGCTGCGAGGCGTGGGTGCCGATGGAGCGCCTCGCGGTGCGCGGCTTCGTCGAGGTCCTCGCGCATCTCCCCGCGCTGTTCCGCATCCGGGGCGAGCTGCGCGCGCGCCTGCTGGCGGAGCGCGCCGCGCTGTTCGTCGGCGTGGACGCGCCCGACTTCAACCTCGGGCTCGAGCGGGCGCTCAAGGCGCGCGGCGTGCGCACGATCCACTACGTGAGCCCGTCGGTGTGGGCGTGGCGCGGCGAGCGCGTGAAGACGATCGCGCGCGCGGCCGATCGCATCCTCGCGCTGTTCCCGTTCGAGCCGGCGATCTACCGGTCGGCGGGCGTGGCGGTCGACTACGTGGGCCACCCGATGGCGGCCGAGGCCGCCACTCCGGCAGCGCGACGTGAGGTCCGGGAGCGCTTCCAGTTGCGCGCAGCCACGCCGGTGTTCGCGCTCCTGCCCGGTTCGCGGCTGTCGGAGATCGAGCTTCACGCGGAGACGGTGCTGCGCACCGCCGCGCGCATCCGCGAGGCGCGGCCCGACGCGCGCTTCCTCGTGCCGCTCGCCACTCGCGCGACCCGCGAGCGCTTCGAAGCGATCCGCCACGAGTTGGGCCTCGAGGAGCTGCCTCTCACGCTGCTCTACGGCCACGCCGGCGACGCGCTGCGCGCCGCCGACGTCGGCGTCGTCGCCTCCGGCACGGCCACGCTGGAGGCGGCGCTCGCGCGCTGCCCCCACGTGATCTTCTACCGCGTGACGCGGCTCACCGCGTGGATCGTGCAGCGCAAGCTGACCATTCCCTGGGTCGGCCTGCCCAACGTGCTCGCCGGACGATTCGTCGTGCCCGAGTTCCTGCAGGACGACGCCACGCCGGTCAACATCGCGCAGGCGGCGCTCAACCTGTTCGACGACACCGTCACCCGTCGCCGGCTCGACGCGCTGTTCGCCGGCTTCGGGGAGGCGCTGCGCGCCGACACGGGCGCGCTGGCCGCCGACGCAGTCGCCCGCGAGCTTCGCAGCGCCGGCGTCGCGATTT
>JAOUIA010000104.1 GCA_029884335.1 Betaproteobacteria bacterium | reverse complement strand
TCAGGAAAGCCGAGGCCGAGAAGAAGCGGAAGGAGGAGGCCGCGAAGGCCGAAGCCGAGAAGAAGCGCAAGGAGGAAGTCGCGAAGGCGGAAGCCGAGAAGAAGCGCCGCGACGACGAGAAGCGGAGAGCCGACGCCGACCGCAAGCAGCGCGAAGCCGAGTTGCGCGAGCAGGCCGAGCGCGAGGCGCGCTCGCGCGAGGCCGACGCGAAGGCGGCGGCCGAGGTGGAAGCGAAGGCGCGCGCGGAGGCGGACGCGAAAGCCCGCGCTGCCGCGGAGGCGAAGGCGAAGCTGCAGGCGGAGGCGTCGGCGCGCGCAAAGGCCGAGGCCGACTGGATCCGCCGCATCCAGGCGAAGGTGCGCGGCAACGTGATCCTGCCGCCCGACATGGCCGGCAATCCCGAGGCGGTCTTCGAGGTCGTGCAGCTGCCCACCGGCGAGATCATCGACGTGCAGCTGCGCCGCTCGAGCGGCGTGCGCGCCTACGACGAGGCGGTGCAGCGCGCGATCCTCAAGAGCTCGCCGCTGCCGCGGCCGGAGCGCGCGGAGCTGTTCCAGAGGGCGCTGCTGCTGCGGTTCCGGCCGGTGGAGTGAGGCAGGAAGCCCGCTGAGGGCGGCGGCTGGCGCGTGCCTGTCCGGCGCTACACAGGTGGTGTCCACCGCGCCCCCGAACGCCACTTGCATCGATCGGCTAGGTGTGAAGCTTCAATACGTCGTTTCGTCGATCCATGAGTTCAGTTCATGCGTCGTCCCCGCGAAGGCGGGGACCCAGCGTCTCGTCGATTCGACAGGCTGGCTATCACGAAGACACTGGGTCCCCGCCTTCGCGGGGACGACGACTCATGGATGCGAGCTGCGCATGCCTTGCAGCAACGACGTTGTGACAGATGGCAGCTAGGCTTCCCGCGCGCGCTTCTCGACGATCTGGATCGCCGCCCACGACCACTCCGAGCGCTGCTCGATCAGGTGGCGCAACGCGACCGTGTAGACCGACCGTCCCGTCGTCAGCATGAGCTGGCGGCCGTCGGAGTACTCGGACGTCGGCACCACCAGCGTCTTCACCGACAGCGGCTTGTCGGGCCGCGAAGGCGGCGGCAGGTACAGGCCGTCGAAGCGCGCGCCCAGCGTCGACACGTCGATGCCGTTCACGACGAAGCCCAGGTCCTCCTTCGCCTCGCGCCGCGCGTTCAGCACCACGGGCACGACGCGCTCGGCGATGATCGACACGCCGGCCTCGACGTCCTCGGTCGACAGCTTGTTGAGGCGGCGCACCACGCCGAGCACCCAGCCTGCGGTGTCGGGCTGGCGCACCGCGACGAGCCCGCCCAGCGTGAGCGAGGCGCCGATGCCGCCCGAGGCCGCGATGCGCAGGCCGGCGAGGCTGCGATCCTTGACCTGCCACATCGGGTCGGAGAACGACGACAGGCTGGCGGCGAGCGAGTCGTGCTCGTCGGGCACGCGGCGGCGCACGCGCGGGCCGTCGGCCACCGCGAACACCTCGATCTGCTCGCCGGCGGCCGCGGGGTCGTTCGCGGCGGACGCCGCATCGCCCGCCGCGAGCTCGCGAAGGATGCGGCCGAGCCCGATGCGCACCTTCGCCGAGACCTCGCAGGCGATGCGCGGGTCGCGGCGCTGGTCCTGGTGAATGTTCGGCGCGATCGACGGGCGCACCTTCTCGAGGATCGCGATGCGCTGCTGGTTGATCGCCGCGCCCGGGCCCTGGCCGGTCGCCTCGGCGCTGCGCAGCGCGACGATCGCGCGCTCCAGCGACTCGGCGACGGGCGTGGTGTCGACGTAGCGCAGCATCGAGCCGGCGTCCTGCCCGGTGCGCCGCGTCAGCCCCGCGCGCCCGGCGAGGTCGACGAAGAAGCCCTCGGGCGAGCGCGGCATCGCGTCGAGCACGAGCCGGCGGCTCCATGCGCGCAGCTGCGAGCACGCCCAGTCGATCTGCGACGGCGACAGGTTGCCGGTGTTGAGCTGGTGGATCAGCAGCACGTTCAGGTATTCCTGCTCGGGCGTCCACGCGGTCGCGTTCGGCCCGTGGCCGAGCACCGCCGGCGAGCGGTCGACGCCGAGCTCCGTCGCGCGGAGGTACGTGCGGTGCAGGTCCATCCACTTGGCCGGGATCCAGCGCTCGAAGCGGAACACGCGCAGCTTCGCCTCGGTGCCGTAGTAGTGCAGCAGGCGCGCGAACAGCAGCGGCAGCGCGGCCTTCGCGCGCGCGTTGCCCTTCTGCGCGATCGCGTCCTCGAGCGCCACCGAGTAGGCGTAGAGGAACCCCTGCGTCAGGTCGAAGATCGCCTGCAGGATGCGCTCGGCGAGCTTCGCCGCGCTGTCGTGATTCTCCGCGTACTGCTTGATCAGCTGGCGGCGGTCCGCGCCGAGCGCGGAGTCGAGGAAGGCGATCGCCTCGATGCGGGCCTGGTCGATCGGCCGGCGCGCCTGGCGCATCGCCTCGAACGCGCGCATGACGTGCTGCTGCCGCCCGATCACGTCGAGCGCCGGCAGCTGCTTCAGCCACCCGGCGGTCGTGCGCGCGCCGACCAGGGGGTCCGCGGCGTCCTTGCCCTGCTGGTTCAGGAATCCGAACATCGTCCCTCGCCGCTGCCGTGCGCGAGCGGCAATCGCCCTCTGCGCCGGAGCAGATTCATGCCGTCATCATGACGCGCCCGGGGCCGCGGCGACATAGCAATTCGTCGGGTCCCGCGCGGCATCCGTCCCCGGCTCCGCTAGAATGCCGCCTCACCCGCGCCGGCGTCCGGGCGGCCGGCGCGGCGACACCGTCCCGGCCACCCGGTCCACGACCTCCGGCGTCCAGTCCAACCGCATGTATCGTACAAGAACCCGATTTCTCGTCGCCGCGACCGCGCTCGTTGCGACGCTTCTCGCCCCCGCCGCGCTCGCCCAGGGCGCCTCCCCCGCACCCGCCGCCACCAAGGAAGCCCCCGTGACCGAGCTCTCCAAGATCGACGTGAAGACCGGCACCGGCGCGGAGGCGGTGGACGGGCGCCCGGTGCTGGTCCATTACACCGGCTGGCTGCACGATCCCACCGCTCCCGAGGGCAAGGGCAAGAAGTTCGACAGCTCGCGGGACCGCGGGTTGCCGTTCGGGTTCATCGTCGGCGCCGGACGGGTGATCAAGGGCTGGGACCAGGGCGTGGCAGGGATGAAGGCCGGCGGGCGGCGGACGCTGGTCATCCCGCCCTCGCTGGGCTACGGCGAGCGCGGGGCGGGCGGCGGGCTGATCCCGCCCAACGCGACGCTGATCTTCGACGTCGAGCTCATTTCCGTCCAATAGGACTTGCGGCCGATGCTGCCGATGCTGCCGCGCGACAGCGGCGCGCCGCTCCGGCGCCGCGCCGACTACCGCCCGCCGGTGCACCTCGTCGACGAGGTGGCGGTCGAGTTCGACCTCGACGCCGAGGCGACGCGCGTGACGACGACGCTGAAGTTCCGCCGGAACCCGGCGGCCGTGCCGGGGGATCGCGGCAAGCCGCTGGTGCTCGACGGCGAGCAGCAGGACGACGTGCGCGTCGAGCTCGACGGCGCCGCGCTCGACGCGACCCGCGCCGAGCTGGCGGGCGGCCGCCTGACGATCCGCGGCGCCCCGGCGAGCGGGACGCTGACGGTGCGCTCGACGATCGCGCCGGCGCGCAACGCAGCGCTCGAGGGCCTCTACCTCTCCTCCGGCGTGCTGTGCACGCAGTGCGAGTCCGAGGGCTTCCGCCGCATCACGTTCTTCCCCGATCGCCCCGACGTGCTCGCGAAGTACACGGTGACGCTGCGCGCCGAGCGCGAGCGGTTCCCGGTGCTGCTGTCCAACGGCAACCTCGTCGGCCACGGCGAGCTGCCCGACGGGCGCCACTACGCCGTCTGGCACGACCCGTTCCCGAAGCCGTCGTACCTCTTCGCGCTGGTCGCCGGCGACCTCGCCGCGCTCGAGGACCGCTACACGACGCGCTCGGGGCGCGAGGTCGCGCTCGCCATCTACTCGACGCCGCGCAACCTCAAGCGCTGCCACCACGCGATGGCGTCGCTCAAGGCGGCGATGCGGTGGGACGAGGAGCGCTTCGGCCGCGAGTACGACCTCGCCCGCTTCATGATCTTCTGCGCCGACGACTTCAACATGGGCGCGATGGAGAACAAGGGGCTCAACATCTTCAACAGCCGGCTGGTCCTCGCCGACGCCGCGACCGCGACCGACGAGGACTACCAGGCGATCGAGGGCGTGGTCGGCCACGAGTACTTCCACAACTGGACCGGCAACCGCGTCACCTGCCGCGACTGGTTCCAGCTGTCGCTCAAGGAGGGCCTGACCGTCTTCCGCGACCAGGAGTTCTCGGCCGACCGCGGCTCGCGCGCCGTCGAGCGCATCGCCGCGGTCGAGTACCTGCGCCGCGACCAGTTCGCCGAGGACGCGGGGCCGATGGCGCACCCGGTGCGCCCGGACGAATACCAGGAGATCAACAACTTCTACACCGCGACCGTCTACGAGAAGGGGGCCGAGGTCATCCGCATGCTGCACACGCTGCTCGGCCCCGAGCGCTTCCGCCGCGGCATGGACCTCTACTTCGCGCGCCACGACGGCCAGGCGGTGACCTGCGACGACTTCCTGCGCTCGATGGCCGACGCCTCGGAGGCGGACCTCGCGCAGTTCTCGCTCTGGTACAGCCAGGCCGGCACCCCGGTGCTGCGCGCTAGCGGGCGCTACGACGAAGCGGCGCGCGTCTACGAGCTGGACGTCGAGCAGGAGACGCCGCCCACGCCGGGCCAGCCGGCGAAGCGGCCGTTCCACGTCCCGCTCGCGGTTGGCCTCGTGGGCCCCGACGGGCGCGACCTGCCCTTGCGGCTCGCCGGCGAGAGCGGCGCGGGCGCGACGACCCGCGTGCTCGACGTGCGCGAGCCGCGACAGCGCTTCCGCTTCGTCGACGTTCCCGCGCCGGTCGTGCCGTCGCTGCTGCGCGGCTTCTCCGCTCCGGTGGAGCTGCGCTTCGACTACTCCGACCGCGAGCTCGCGTTCCTCGCCGCCTACGACAGCGACCCGGTGAATCGCTGGGACGCGGCCCAGCGCACGTTCGTCGCCGCGATGCTCTGGCTCGCGCGCGAGCGCCGCGCCGGGCGCGCGATGTCGCTCATGCCGGTCGTCGAGCACGTCGTCGCGCACCTGCTCGAGGACACCGCGAGCGACCCTGCGCTGATCGCGCTCGCGCTGATGCCGCCGGACCCCGCCTACGTGGCCGCGATGGAGGCGGAGCAGGATGCCGACGGCGTCGTCGCGGCGCGCGCCTTCCTGATGCGCGAGCTCGCCGTGCGCCTGCGCGTTCCGTTCGAGGCGCTGGTCGCGCGCCACAAGCCGCGCGAACGCTACGCGCCCGCCCAGGCCCAGGTCGGGCCGCGACGGCTGCGCAACGTCGCGCTGCGTTACCTGGGCGCGCTCGACGACGCCGGCACGCGGGCGCTGGCGGCCGCGCAGTACGACGCCGCCGACAACATGACCGACGCGGTCGCGGCGCTGGCCGCGGTGCGCGACAGCGACGCGCAGGACCGCCACGACCTGTACGCGCGCTTCGAGGCGCGCTGGCGCGACGAGCCGCTGGTGCTCGACAAGTGGTTCTCGCTCGAGGCGACCGCGCAGCGGGCCGGCACGCTGCCGCGCGTGCGCTCGCTGCTCGCGCACCCGCGGTTCAACGCGCGCAACCCCAATCGCGTCCGCTCGCTCGTGGGCTCGTTCGCGCACCGCAACTTCGGCGGGTTCCACGCCGCCGACGGCGCCGGCTACGCCTTCGTCGCCGAGCAGGTGATCGCGCTCGACCCCTCGAACCCGCAGCTCGCAGCCTCGCTGGCCGGCGCTTTCAACCTGTGGCGCCGCTTTCCCGCGCAGCGTCGCGCGCTGATGCGTGCGGCGCTCGAGCGCATCCGGCGGCAGCCCGCGTTGTCGACCGACGTGGCCGAGGTGGTGGGGAGGGCGCTGGACGGATAGGCGAAGCGCGGGGCGAGCGGCGAGCGTGCCGTCACCTGCACCCGCGCCTCGACGGTCGTCCCGCCGTTCGCGCATCGCGCCCCTGCCCGCCGCCGCCGCAACCATGCCCGCAAGAGCTCCGCGCTCGCCGTTTCGCGTCGTGCTGCGCCCGCCCGCGGCGAGCGACGCGCGGGCGTTCGTCGCCGCAGTCCGGGCGAGCGAGCGCCTCCACGGCGCGTGGGTGGCGCCACCCTCATCGCCGGCGGCGTTCCGCGCGTGGCTGCGCCGGCTGGAACGCGACCGCGGGACGCGCTCCGCGAGCTTCCTCGCCGTCCGCGCCGACGACGGCTCGCTCGCCGGTGCGCTCAACTTCTCCGAGATCGTGCGCGGCGCGTTCCAGAGCGCCTACCTCGGCTACTACGCGCTCGCGCCCAACGCCGGCCACGGCTACATGACCGAGGCGCTCGCGCTGGCGCTCGATGCGGCGTTCGGCGGCCTGCGCCTGCACCGCATCGAGGTCAACGTGCAGCCCTCCAACGCGCGCTCGGTGGCGCTGGTCGAGCGCGTCGGCTTCGTGCGGGAGGGCTACTCGCGCCGCTACGTGAAGATCGCCGGGCGCTGGCGCGACCACCTGCGCTACGCGATGCTCTCCGAGGACTGGCCACGCGCGCGCCGCGCCCTGCTCGCGGGCCCCGCATTCGCGCGGTGAGCCGCCGCGCCGCGCTCGCCGGCATCGTCGTCGCGTCGTCGCTCGCGGCCTGCGCGGCGCCGCGCCTCGCGCCGGGCGAGCCGCGGGAGGTCCGCGCACTGCCGCTGCCTCCCTTCCAGGAGAACGAGGAGTGCTTCGCGATGGACCGGGGCGAGGAGCTGCGCTGGCGCTTCGCCGCGGACGGGCCGCTCGACTTCCGCGTGCAGTTCCGCGACGGCAAGGCGGTCGTCGTGCCGGTCGTGCGGGAGCGCGTCGCGGCGGACTCCGGCCGCTTCGTCGCGCTGGCGGCGCAGGACTACTGCGCGGTGTGGGAGGCCGGCAGGATCGGCGTCCTGCTCGACTACGCGCTCGAGCTCGCGCGGCCGCAGCGATGACGACGACCGTCCTGCTCGACCTCGACGGCACGCTGTCCGACAACTTCGCCGGCATCTCGCGCTCGATCGTCCACGCGCTCGCGCGGCTGGGCGTCCCCTCGCCCGGCGACGACGCTCTGCGCGCCTGCGTGGGCCCGCCGCTGCGGGAGTCGTTCGCGCGCCTGGTCCCGGGCCTCGACGCCGCCGGCGTCGAGGCCGCGATCGGCCACTACCGCGAGCGCTACCGCGACGTCGGCTGGCGCGAGAACGTGGCCTACGACGGCGTGGCCGGGGCGCTGGCCGCGCTCGCCGCGCGCCGCGTGCGGATGTTCGTCTGCACTTCCAAGCCCGAGGTCTTCGCGACGCGCATCGTCGCGCACTTCGGCTTCGACGCGTACGTCGAGCGCGTGCACGGCGCGGACCTGGCCGGCGCGCTCGACGACAAGCGCGCGCTGCTCGCGCACGCGCTCTCCCGCGAGGGCATCGACGCCGCGCAGGCGGTCATGGTCGGCGACCGCCACCACGACGTGCGGGCCGCGCGCGCGAACGGCGTGCGGGCGATCGGCGTGCTGTGGGGCTACGGCAGCCGCGCGGAACTCGAGGGCGCGGAGCGCCTGCTCGAGCGACCCGCCGACCTCGCCGGCCTCCTGGACTGAGCAAGAGCCGGCCCGGCGCCGCGTACGAGCGAGCGGCGACCGTGCTGCGTGCCGGG
>JAOUIA010000047.1 GCA_029884335.1 Betaproteobacteria bacterium | reverse complement strand
CGTTGACGTCGCCGATCATCGGGACGTCGCCGCGCCCGCCGCCAAACTGGAACGTGTACTGCGTCGTGCCGTCCATCCTCGTGTTGACCAGCCACTGCCCGCCACTGCGCCACACGATGAGGTCGTCCTTGCCGTCGCCGTCCACGTCGGCGACCAGCGGGACGTCGCCGGCCTGGCCGAACACGACGGTGCGGTCCGGGACGCCGTTGCGGTCGAGGTCGAACAGCCAGGTGCCGTTGCGGAACACCGCCGGCGCCCGCGCTCCGGAGCCGACGGGATCGGCGAGCAGCCCGATGTCGCCGAGCTGGCCGAAGGTGTGCCGCATGTCCGGGCTGCGGTCGTAGTTGCCGTCGAGCCAGAACGTCGACGAGCGCGGGCTGTAGACCCCGATCGCCGCCGACATCGTGAAGCCCTGCGCACTTGCGCCGGGGACGGCCGCGAGTCCGGCGACGAAGAGCGCTATGGCGGAGAGCGTGCGCGGACCGTGCGCGGCGGCGCGGCGGAGCGCGCCAGGATTTGCGTGCGACATGGACTCCTCGTCTGATTGGGTCCCCGTTCGCCTGCCGGTTGCCGCGAGTCTCGCTCGCTGCTTCCGCCGGCGCGTCCGTCGGGGGCGGAGCTGCCGCGAATCGTCGTCCCGGCACTGCATTGCCTCCCGGACTCCGCTCCGCCTATGACAGCCGCATGCGAAGACTGCATGACGAGGGCATAAATTGCAACGCCCCCGACCTGCCACTCGTCGGGCAATGCCTAGCGCACCGCGCATGCCCCTGCCACTGACCGGGGCAAACGGGCCGGAGGCGCGAATGCGAGTCGTCTATGGCCAACGGGAGCCGTTCGTAACCCGTGGCCGACGAACGGTGCCCCGCTAAGGCAGGCGCGCCCCGCGGGGAAAACCTGTCATTTCTCCGTCGCGCGGACGGGCCGGATTTCGTGAAAATTCGCAGGTCGCATCATCAATTGCATGATTCTCAAAGAAAATTTCTAATTGTAGGAATGCGCCACGCCGGCAGCTGACAGGCCAGTGACCGAAAACTGCCAGAAACGCAGCGTTTCTGCCTACCTCCGCCAACCAGTGCCCGGCCGGACAGCCGCCGATCGGTGCAAGACGGGGAGGAGAGCGCGGGGCCCCCGCCTACCGGCGGCGACGCGCCCGCGGGTGTGCGGCGTCGTAGGCCTTGGCGAGCGCCTGGAAGTCCAGGTGCGTGTAGACCTGCGTGCTCGCGATCGACGCGTGGCCGAGCATCTCCTGCACCGCGCGCAGGTCGCCCGACGATTGCAGGACGTGCGAGGCAAACGAGTGGCGCAGCATGTGCGGGTGCACGTGCCGGTCGAGCCCCTGCGCCGGCGCGAGCGCCGCAAGCCGAGCCTGGATAGCGCGGTGCGACAGCCGCGCGCCGCGCTCGCCGACGAACAGCGCCCGCTCGCCCTCGCGCACGTGGGGCGCGCGCGCCGCCAGCCACGCGCGCAACGCCGCGCGCGCTGCCTTGCCGACCGGCACGATGCGCTCCTTCGCGCCCTTGCCGGTCACGCGCACCTCCCCCGCGGCGAGGTCGACGCGATCGACGTCGAGCCCCGCGATCTCGGCGAGCCGCAGGCCGGACGAATACGCGAGCTCGAGCAACGCGCGGTCGCGCAGCGCGAGGAAGCCGTCGCCGCCGACCGCGACCAGCTTGGCGGCCTCCTCGGGCGAGAGCGCATCCGGAAGCCGGCGCGGAGACTTGGGCGGCCGCAGTCCCGCGGTGGGATCGTCGTCGCGCGAGCGGAGCGAGCCGATCGCGAAACGGTAGAACGCGCGCCATGCGGAGAGCATGCGCGCGAGGCTGCGGCCCGACAGCCCGCCCGCGTGCATCGCCGCGAGCGTGCGCGCGAGATCCGGGCGGGCGAGCGAGCCGACGTCGCGCGGCGCCGTCGCCGCCGCCAGCAGCGCGACGTCGCGCACGTAGGCGTTGCGGGTGGTCGCGGGCGACGCGCCGAGGTGGCGCGCGAACGCGTCGAGCTGGCCGAGCGTGGCGGCGGACAGCGGCTCCGCGTGCGCCAACGCTCTTCCCAAGCGCTACATCCCGGGGAGGAAGCGCGCGATCGCCACGCTCGCGAGCTCGGCGAGCCGCACGAGGTACACGGTCCCGATGCCGGCGTGGAACCGCTGCGGGTCGGGGCTCGCCAGCACCAGGATGCCGAACGTCGTGGCGGTGCGCAGCGGCAGGTACGCGAACGACGCCGGCGCCTCGCCCCCCTCGAACCACTCGCGCGTCTCGGCGACGGGGGCGCCGCCGCACTGCGGCGCGTCGAGCGCGGCGGCGTGCTCGCGCACCTCGGCCGAGGTGGCGGCGAGCTCGGGCAGGTACGACTGCTCCGGCACGCGGCCCCACAGGCGCACGGCGACCTGCGGCACCGCGAAGTCCTCGGCGAGGCTGTGCGTGAGCACGGCCAGCGTGGTCTCGAGGTCGGGGGCGGCGAAGAGCGCCAGCGTCGCGCGGTGCAGGCGCGCGGACGTCGCGTCGTTCTCGCCGCCGAAGCGGACGAGCTCCGCGAGCTTGCCCGTCATCTCGGCGTTCTTCTCGCGCAGCGTGAGGATCTGCCGCTCGGCGATGGGGATCGCGTGGCCGCCGTGGGGGTGCGGGACGAAGATCTCGGCGATCTCGTCCGCGCAGGTCTCGAAGAACTCGGGGTTCTCGCGGAGGTACTGCACGACGTCGCGGGCTTCCATCCGGTGGCCTGTCCTTGTCGACTTGGTCGTTGCCGCGCGCCCCGCCGTCAGCCCGGCGGCGTCCAGCTGCCTTCGAACACGATTGCAGCGGGCCCGGTCATCAGCACCGGCGACCCGCCGCCGTCCCAACGCACCGTCAGCGTCCCGCCGCGCGTGTGCACTCGCACCGTCGCGTCGAGCAGCCCGAGCCGCACGCCCGCGACGACCGCCGCGCACGCGCCGGTGCCGCAGGAGAGCGTCTCGCCGGCGCCGCGCTCGTGCACGCGCAGCCGAATGGTAGCGCGATCGACCACCTGCATGTAGCCGGCGTTGACGCGCGCGGGGAAGCGCGCGTGGCGCTCGATCAGCGCCCCCTCGGTTGCGACGGGCGCGGCCTCGACGTCGGCGACGACCTGCACCGCGTGCGGATTGCCCATCGACAGCGCGCTGATCGTCGCCTGGCGCCCCGCGATCTCGAGCGGCTCGGACGGCGCCCCGGTGCCGCCGGCGAAAGGGACGTCGCGCGGCGCGAAGCGCGGGCGGCCCATGTCGACGGTCACCTGGCCGTCGTCCTCGACGCGCGGCACGATCACGCCCGAGCGCGTGGCCACGCGGATCTCGCGCCTGTCCGTCAGCCCCTTCGCGCGCGCGAACACCACGAAGCAGCGCGCGCCGTTGCCGCACTGCTCGACCTCGCCGCCGTCGGCGTTGAAGATGCGGTAGCCGAAGTCGACGTCCGCGGACGGCGGCGGGTCGACGACCAGCACCTGGTCGCAGCCCACGCCGAAGCGCCGGTCGGCGAGCTGCCGGATCTGCGCCGCGGTCAGCGCGAACGGGCGCCTCGTCGCGTCGACCACGACGAAGTCGTTGCCGAGGCCCTGCATCTTGGTGAACGCGAGCGCGGCGGCGTCAGACATTGAAGCGGAAGTGCAGCACGTCGCCGTCGTGCAGCACGTACTCCTTGCCTTCGAGGCGCATCTTGCCCGCCTCCTTCGCGCCGTGCTCGCCGTGGTGCGCGACGTAGTCGGCGAACGCGATCACCTCGGCGCGGATGAAGCCGCGCTCGAAGTCGGTGTGGATGACGCCGGCGGCCTTCGGCGCGGTGTCGCCGACGTGGATCGTCCACGCGCGCACTTCCTTCGGCCCCGCGGTGAAGTACGTCTGCAGGCCGAGCAGCCGGTAGCCGGCGTGGATCACGCGGTCGAGCCCCGGCTCCTCGAGGCCGAGGTCGTCGAGGAACGCCTGCCGGTCCTCGCCGTCGAGGTCGGCGATCTCCGCCTCGAGCTTCGCGCACACGGGGATCACCGGCGCGCCCTCGGCCTTGGCGTAGGCGGCCACGCGGTCGAGCAGCGGGTTGTCGCGGAAGCCGTGCTCGTCGACGTTGGCGACGTACATCGTCGGCTTCATCGTGAGCAGGAAGAAGGGGCGCAGCACCTCGCGCTCCTCGGCGTAGAGGTCCGCGGTGCGCGCCGGGCGCCCCTGGTCGAGCACCTTCTCGACCTTCTCCAGCGCCGCGACGATGCGCTGCGCCTCCTTGTCGCCGCCGGCCTTCGCGACCTTGCCGTACTTCGCAAGCTGCTTCTCGACCGCCGCGAGGTCGGCGAGCGCCAGCTCGGTGTGGATCGTCTCGATGTCCGAGATCGGGTCGATCTTGCCGGCGACGTGCACCACGTTGTCGTCGGCGAAGCAGCGCACGACGTGCGCGATCGCGTCGGTCTCGCGGATGTTGGCGAGGAACTGGTTGCCCAGGCCCTCGCCCTTCGACGCGCCGGCGACCAGCCCCGCGATGTCGACGAACTCCACGGTGGCCGGGATCACCTTCTCCGGCTTCGCGATGGCGGCGAGCTGCGCGAGCCGCGGGTCGGGCACCTCGACGATGCCGACGTTGGGCTCGATCGTGCAGAACGGGTAGTTCTCGGCGGCGATGCCGGCCCGGGTCAGCGCATTGAACAGCGTCGACTTCCCGACGTTCGGCAGGCCCACGATCCCGCACTTCAGGCTCATTCCGTCTCTCTCTTCGTGTGCAGCGCCGTCATCGCGCGCTCGAACTCGCCCGCCGCGATCGCGGGCCACGCGTCCAGCGCGCGGTCGATGGCCGACTCGATCGCCGCGCGCTCCTCCCGGCGGGGCGGCTTCAGCACGTAGTCGACCACCTGCTGCTGCGGTATCTCGGAGTCGCGCGGGTGCCCGATGCCCAGCCGCAGCCTCCAGAAGTCCGCCGTGCCGCAGGCGGCCCGAATGTCCTTGAGGCCGTTGTGCCCCGCCACGCCGCCGCCGAACTTGAGGCGCGCGTCGCCCGGCTCGAGGTCGAGCTCGTCGTGCACGACGAGCATTTCGCCCGGCGCCACGCCGAAGAAGCGCGCCGCCGCGCCCGCGGCCCGGCCGGAGAGATTCATGTAGGTCGCCGGCTTGAGCAGGCGGAGCTCATGGCCGGCCTTCGCCATGTCGCCCGCGAAGCGCGACTCGTGCGAGAACGACGCGCCGAGGCGCCGCGCGAGCGCGTCGGCGAACCAGAAGCCCGCGTTGTGGCGCGTGGCGTCATGCTCGCGGCCGGGATTGCCCAGCCCCACGACGAGTCGGATCGGATCGGCCATGAGGGCTCGCGTGTCGCGCGCCAACGAAAAGGCCCGCCTGGCTCGGGCGGGCCCGCTTCGTGCGGTGCGCAAAGGCGCCGCGCCTACTTCTTCTTGTCGTCCTTCTTCTCTTCCTTCTTCTCGTCCTTCTTCTCCGCCGCAGGCGCGGCCGCAGCCGGCGCCGCGCCGGCCGCCGGCGCGCCTTCCGCCGTCGCCGCGGCTTCCTCGGCCTCCTCGACGTGCGCCTTCGGCACGACCGCAGTCACCACGACCGGGTCCTTGCCGTGCGTGACGGCGACGACGCCGGCGGGCAGCTTCACCCCGGAGACGTGGATCGACTTGCCCGACTCGAGCGCCGCGCAGTCGACCTCGATGAACTCCGGCAGGTCCTTCGGCAGGCAGGAAACGTCGAGCTCGTTGGCGATGTGGCTGATGATCGCGCCGCCGAGCTTGACCGCGGGCGAGACCGCCTCGTTGACGAAGTGCAGCGGCACCTTCATGTGGATCTTGCGCTTCTCGTCGACGCGCTGGAAGTCGACGTGCAGCACCTCGTGGCGGAACGGGTGCATCTGCACGTCGCGCAGCAGCACGCGCTGCGCCGATCCGTCGAGCTTCATCGTCAGGATCGACGCGTGGAACGCCTCCGAGCGCAGCGCGTGCACCAGCGCGTTGTGGTCGAGCTCGATGGGCGTGGGCTCGCCGGCCCCGTAGACGATGCCGGGCGTCTTGCCGGCGTGGCGCAGGCGGCGCGAGGCGCCGCGGCCTTCGTGCTTGCGCGGGAAGGCGGTGAATTCGATGGCGGCCATGGAGAACTCCTTTCCTGTCTGCGGCCTTCCCTTCGCGGTCCCCGGCGTTGCCGGGCCGGACAGGTCGTCCGCGGTTGGCGACAGCCCGGGCGGAGCTGGCCGGCTCGTCCCGGGCAAAGCGTTGGATTATATGCGAAAAGTGCAGCTGGGGGCCAGCGGCCGGCGGACGGGCGCGCCAACCCGCGTCCTGCCCGGCACGGAGCGCAATGCGCCCCGGGCGCGAGCCCCCGGTCCCCGGCCCCGCCGCTTGCCGTTCAGGGCATCAACTGCCCGCCGTTCACCTCGACCACCTGCCCGGTGACGTAGCCGGACATCGCGCCGGAGGCGAGGTACACGAACGTCCCGGCGCACTCCTCGGCGGTGCCGAGCCGCGCCATCGGGATCGTCTGGCGCATGGCCTCCAGCATCTGTGGCGTCGAGTAGCGCTCGTGGAACGGCGTGGCGATCACGCCAGGCGACACCGCGTTCACGCGGATGTTGTCGGGCGCGAGCTCGCGCGCGAGGCCGCGCGTGAACGTGCTGACGAAGCCCTTCGACGAGGCGTAGAGCGCGGCGCCGGGGCCGCCGCCGTGGCGCGCGGCGATCGACGTCACGTTGACGATCGCGCCGCCCTTCGCCCTGCGCAGGTGCGGCACCGCGGCGGCGCAGGCGATGACCAGCGAGCGCGTGTTGAGGTCGACGATCTCGTCGAAGATCGCGTCGTCGATGTCGGCCACGGGCACGCGCTTGACCAGCCCGCCCGCGTTGTTGATCAGCACGTCGAGGCCGCCGAGCGCGGCGGCCGCCTCCTCGACGACGCGGCGCACGGTGGCCGAGTCGCGCACGTCGCCCTGCAGCAGGTGCGCCTCGGCGCCTGCCTTGCGCGCGTCGGCCGCCACCCCTTCCGCCGCCTCGCGGCTCGCGTTGTAGTGGATCGCGAGCCGGCATCCGGCGGCGGCGAACGCGCGGGCCGCGGCGGCGCCGATGCCCGTCGATGCGCCGGTGATCAGGACCTTCTTGCCATTCAAGTCGTGCATTCGAATGCTCCAGTTGACCGCCGTCGGCCGACAGCGGGAAGGATGCACCACCGGAGAACGCCCGTCGACAGCTTCACGGCAGCGTCACCAGCGTCAGGGGGCCGACCTCGATCGTGTCCGCCGCGCCCCCGAAGGCGATGCGCGGCAGCAGAACCAGGACGCGAACGTCGGCCGGAATCTGCGCAGGCGCGATCGCCGTGCCCTCGGCTTGGAGACGGCCGCGCGCGCGCGACGCAAGATGGAACATCACGCGGTACGGCGCGCCGGGATCGCTTTGCCCGCCCACGACCATCACGTCGTCGCGGCCGACCAGCGCGCGCAGCGCCGGCGTCGCGAGCGCGTGGTCCACGGCGTTGGGCTTGAACGCCTTGCCTCCGAATGGCGCCGCCAGCAGCACGGCCGACGTGGCGACCGCGACGGCCCCCCACCACGCGACAGGCACGGCGCGCGCCGCGCCGCCGTGCCAGCGCGTGCGCCTCGCGGCGAGGATGCAGCAGGCAGCCGCGGGCCCCGCGATCAGCAGGGCCTGCGGCCACCGCGTCAGCACCGACAGGTCGGGAAAGTCGACGAAGCCTGTCTCGTAACCGAGCGCCACGGCAATGGCCGCGACGAGCGTCAGCGCGCACAGGGTGACGGCGGCCCGCTTCCCGGGCATCCACGCCGGAGCCTCGCGGCTCACGGCGGCGAACGCGATGACCAGCAGCGGCAACGCGAACGCATAGTAGCGGCCGTGCAGCCGCGTGATCCGCTCGGTATCGGGCGCGAGGGCGTAGACGCTGGTCGAGAACACGACGGTCATCGCGACGAGCGCGCCCAGCACGCACAGCGCGAGGAGCGCGACGTCATCGGCAGGTGCGCGCCGCACGAGCGCGAGCCCGACGTGGCGCGAGACCACCCATAGCGGCGCGGAGGCCAGGAGCAACAGTGCCGCGAGGTGCCCGAGCGCGTTGCGCAACGCAGGCCACGCTGCGAACCCGCCCTGAAGCATGCCGGAGTAACCCGGCCCGGCGAGCGCCGCCTCGGCGTCGCCCGTGAGCGCCGCGACGAAAAGCGTGCGCGTCACCGCGCACGTCGCCACGACGAGGCACGCCGCGCCAAGCCGCCGGCGCCACCCGCCTTCGCGCAGCGCGAGGAAGACAGCCATGGCCGCCGCCAGCGCGAGCGCGTGGGGCTTGACGAGGGACAGCGCCCCGGTCGCCATCCCCGCCGCGAGCCCGGCCAGCGGCGCGGAGCGGGGAAGCGTGCGCAGGACCACGAGCACGGCGAGCCAGAAGCCGAGCTGATACAGCGCCTCGGGCATGAAGTAGCGCGCGTACGACGTGACCGGAGCGGCCGCGCCGAGCGCCGCGAGCAACGTCGCCTCGCCTGCGGGGAGGCGGGTGCGGGCGACCCCGTAGATCGGGTAGACGGACGCCGCCAGGAAGGCGGCGTTGAGCACCTTCGCGTGGAGGTAGAGATCCGGACCGGCGAGCGTGCGATAGATCGCGTAATAGAGGTGGTTCGGTATCGCCGAGAGAATCGACCAGCGCTCGAAGTTCGCCGCACCGTAGCCGTGCAATGTCGGCAGCAGGTAATTGGCCTCGTCGGCGAGGACGAGCGGGAAGGTCGTGCGCAGCGCACTCGCGGCGGCCAGCACGAAGACGATGGCCGCGAGCGCGGCGAGCGCAGCGCCGGGCCGGCGCTGCAGCAGGGTCATTCGGTGAAGAGGCTCGACACCGACTCCTCGTTGGAGATCCGCGTCATCGTCTCGGCGAGCAGCTGCGCGCACGAGAGCTGGCGGATGCGGCCGCAGGCCTGCGCGTCGGGCGTGAGCGGGATCGTGTCGGTGACGACCAGCTCGTCGATGTCGGACTCCGCGATGCGCGCCACCGCGCCGCCGGAGAGCACGGGGTGCGTGCAGTACGCGACGACCTTCGTCGCGCCGTGCTCCTTGAGCGCGGTGGCCGCCTTGCACAGCGTGTTCGCGGTGTCGACGATGTCGTCCATGATCACGCAGGTGCGCCCCGAGACGTCGCCGATGATGTTCATCACCTCGGACACGTTCGCCTTCGGCCGGCGCTTGTCGATGATCGCGAGGTCGGAGTCCAGGCGCTTGGCGATCGCGCGCGCGCGCACCACGCCGCCGACGTCGGGCGAGACCACGAGCAGGTTGTCGTAGTTCTGCTTCCACAGGTCGCCGAGCAGGATCGGCGTCGCGTAGATGTTGTCGACCGGGATGTTGAAGAAGCCCTGGATCTGGTCGGCGTGCAGGTCCATCGTCATCACGCGCTGCACGCCCACCGTCATGAGCACGTCGGCGACGACCTTCGCGCTGATCGGCACGCGCGCCGAGCGCGGGCGGCGGTCCTGCCGCGCGTAGCCGAAGTAGGGGATCGCCGCGGTGACGCGCGCCGCCGACGCGCGCTTGAGCGCGTCGGCCATCACCAGCACTTCCATCAGGTTGTCGTTCGTCGGCGCGCAGGTCGACTGCAGGATGAAGACGTCGCGGCCGCGCACGTTCTCCAGCAGCTCGACCATCACCTCGCCGTCGCTGAACTTGCCGACGACCGCGCGCCCGAGGCTGATGTTGAGGTGGCGGCAGACGGCTTGCGCGAGCCCGGGGTTCGCGTTGCCGGTGAAGATCCGCATGCGTTCGTACGGCATCGGGCTTCCTGGCGCGTCAGTGCGCTAACGGAACAGGCCGCCCGGTCGCCGGGCGGCCCGCTGGAGGAAATGGCTGGGGAGGAAGGATTCGAACCCTCGAATGCCGGAATCAAAATCCGGTGCCTTAACCAACTTGGCGACTCCCCAGCGGAAAACCTGGCCTGCCCGAGCTGCCCGGTCCCGCCGGACCGCGTTTCCTAGTGCCCGGCCAACGGGTGCCGCCCGAGCGTGCGCACCACCCGACCCGCGGTGCCTTGCGGGAGCGCTGCGATCGCCGCGCGGGCCTGCTCGGGGCTGCCGCAGCGCGCAATCGCGCACGCGCCCGAGCCCGTCATCCGCGCCTCGCCCGCCGCTGCCGCGAGGGCCGCGATCGCCTGCGCCACCGCGGGGTGCCTCGAAGCGGCCACTCCCGCGAGGTCGTTGCGACCGTAACCTTCGGAAAAGACGTCTATTTTCGCCGACGGCGTCGATCGTGTCAATTCCGGCGCCGCGAAGATCTCCGCCGTCGACACGGCCACCGGCGGGATCGCCAGCGCAAGCCATTGGCGCGGAAGCGAAACGGGCCGCACGATCTCGCCGACGCCGCGCACGACCGCGTTTTCGCCGCGCACGAAGAACGGCACGTCGGCGCCGAGCGCGAGCCCGATGGCCGCGAGCTCGTCGCGCGACATGCGAAGCCCCCACAAGCGGTCGAGGCCCAGCAGCACGCTCGCGGCGTCCGAACTGCCGCCGCCGAGCCCGCCGCCCTGCGGGATGCGCTTCTCGACCCCCACGGTCGCGCCGAGCCGCGTCCCGCTCGCGTCCTTGAGCGCGCGCGCCGCGCGGATCGCGAGGTCGGCGGACTCCGGCACGCCGGGGACCTCGCGTTCGCGCACGATCTTCCCGTCGTCGCGGACGGCGAGCGTCACCGTGTCGGCGAGGTCGATCAGCGCGAACAGCGACTCGATCAGGTGGTAGCCGTCCGCGCGCCGCCCGGTCACGTGCAGGAACAGGTTGACCTTGGCCGGCGCGGCGACCGCGAGCGCGCCGCTCATCGGTCCCCCACGCTTGCGGCGTTCGCCGCTGCGCTGCCCCCCAAGGGAGCGGCGTTCGCCCAGCGGCGAGGAGCCCCACGCGTAGCGTGGGGATCGACGCCCAGGCGAATCGCCGCACCGGCCGACGCGCAGGCCCTCGCAAATCTCCGCCTCCCAATGAGGCCGGCGCTGTGAGCGCCTTGGGACGGCCCGGCGGCGCTCATTGGGGCCCCCACGTTCGCGGCACGCGCCGCTGCGCTGCCCCCGAAGGGGGCGGAGTGAGCGCCTTGGGACGGCCCGGCGGCGCTCATTGGGGCCCCCACGCTCGCGGCACGCGCCGCTGCGCTGCCCCCGAAGGGGGCGGAGTGAGCGCCTTGGGACGGCCCGGCGGCGCTCACGGCGCGCTCCACTCGTCGACGACGAGCCGCACTTCGACGCCGGGGTGCGTGAGCGTCAACCGCAGCGGCAGCGACTGTCCGTCGCGGTACCCGTAGACGATCTCCCAGCCGTCCTGCCGCAGCACCTCGAGGCGCCCGGAGCCGTCGGCTTCCGCGGCGAAAGCGCTGCCGGGCCGGGGCGAGGCGCGCACCCACCACGCGAGCCCGTCCACGGGCAGCGCAACGCCGAGCGCGCGCTCGGTCAGCGCGCTCCAATCGCCCGCTGCGGCGACCTCGCCCCCCGCGAGCTCCAGGCGCACCGCGCGCGGGCCGCCGGAGAGGCGCGCGAGCGCGCCGCCGAACGGAGTGGCCAGCAGGAGCTCGTCGCTTCCCGCCTCGTGCCGCCAGCGGTAGTTCGCCGCGACGCCGTCGTTGCCGTGGCGCGCCGACAGGCGCCCGGCGATCGCGAAGGAAGCGTCGGCGAGCGGGACGAACTCGACGCGCTGCCGCGGCGGCGCGACGCTCGCGCACGCGGCGAGCGCCAGCGTGGCGGTTGCTGCAATCGCTCGGCGGCGAAGCACGGCTACCGCTGGTGGCGGCGCATCGTCTCCAGCAGCACCGGGTGGTCGGGCGCGACCTTGAGCTGCGACTGCCAGACCTCGCGAGCCTTCTGCGGATTGCCGCGCGCCCACAGCACTTCGCCCAGGTGCGCGGCGATCTCCGGATCGGGGCGCGTCGCGAACGCGCGCATCAGGTAGCGCTCGGCCTCGTCGAGGCGGCCCAGCCGATAGTGCGCCCAGCCCACGCTGTCAAGGATGAACGGGTCGTTCGGCGCAAGCTTGTGCGCCCTCTCGACCAGCGCGAACCCCTCCTCGACGCGCGGCGTGCGGTCGACCAGCGTGTAGCCGAGCGCGTTGAGCGCCTGCGCGTCGTCGGGCTTGAGCTCGACCAGCCGCCGCAGCGCCTTCTCCGCCTCGTCGATGCGGTCGAGCTTCTCGAGCACCATCGCGCGGTCGTAGATGAGCTCGGAGGCGTCGGGCAGCTCGACGAGCGCCTGGTCGAGCACCGCCAGCGCGCCCTTGTGATCGCCAGCGTCGCGGTAGAGCTGCGCCTCCGTCTGCCGCACCTGCACGCGCTGCTCGATCGTGACGGCAGGCAGGTCGGCGAGGTGACGCAAGGCCGCGTCGCGCTTGCCCTGCTTGGCGAGCACCCCGGCCATGCGCAGCTTCGCGAGCCAGCCGC
Organism: Betaproteobacteria bacterium; assembly: GCA_029884335.1. GTDB lineage: Bacteria > Pseudomonadota > Gammaproteobacteria > Burkholderiales > Casimicrobiaceae > VBCG01. Next base: position 18,925 of record JAOUIA010000047.1, on the reverse strand, counting down.
GCTCGCCTTCTTCCACGTCCCGGAAGTGCGCGAGCGCCTCGTCGAGCCGTCCGCGCTCCTCGGCGACCTGGCCGAGGTAGAACTCGACCTGGCCCGCTTCGCCGAACCCCGCCGCCTTGAGCTCCTTGAGGTCGCGTTCGGCCGCGTCCCAGTCCTTCATCTGGATCGACAGCACGGCGATGCCGAACTGCAGCTCGCGCTGCGAGCGGTCCGCGGCGAGCGACTTGCGGTAGATCGCGCGCGCCTCGCCGAAGCGCCTCTCCTCGGTGAGGAACTGCGCGAGCGCGCCGGACAGCGGGCGCGAGTCCGGCTGGCGCTTGAGAGCCTCCTCGAGCAGCGCGATCGCCTCGGCCGTCGAACGCTTGCCGAGGATCTCCGCCTTGACGAGCAGCGCGCGGTCCCAGTCGGGCTTGAGCGCCAGCGCGCGGTCGGCGGAGCGCAGCGCGTCCTTCGCGATCGCCGGGTCGCCCATCCCGGTGTTGAGCGCGGCGAGCGCGACGGCGAACTGCGCTTCCGCGCTCTTCGGGTACGGTTGCGCGAGGTCGGAGATCAGCCGGTAGACGGCCGTCTTGTCCGACTGCTGGGAGAGGACGCGGTTGAGCTGCAGGAACGGCTCGGCGACGCCGCTGCCGGTCGCGACCGCCTCGGCGAGGAACCTCTCGAGCCGCGCGCGCAGCTCGGATTCCGGCGCCTCCTCCTGGAAGCGGTTCGGGATCGACCCGCCCGCGGCGAGCGCGGCGACGACCTGGCGCGGCCGCTCCGCCGTGGGCTCGATCTCCTGCCAGAGCTTGGCCGCCTCGGTCGCGAGCGCGCGCTGCCGCGCGAACAACGCGATCTCGGTGGCGCGGCGCGCTATCGACGGCTCGCGCGTCTCGCGGGCAACGTCGAGCAGCGCCCGAGCGGCCACCGCGGGCTCGCCGCGCTGCATCGCGACGTCGGCGAGCAGCATGCGATAGAAGAGGTCGGGCGCGATCCCGGCCGACTCCGCGGAAGCCGGCGCCGCGCCGCCCATCGCGGCCGCGTCAGCCGGCGGTTGCGGCTGCGCGGCGGCCGATGCGATGCAAAGCGCGACTGCGAGCGCCAGCACCGGACGAGCAAAGGGCGAAGACCGGTGGCGCCGGGCCGTCCCAGGCCACTGACGCGCCCCCCCGGGGGGCAGCGAGCGAAGCGGGCGTGGGGATCGTTTCATCGTGGCGGCGCCTGGCGGATTGAGCATCTTAGGTTATATTCCCCGGCCCACCAAACGCGCCCGCCGTGCGCGGAGCGCCCTTCGTCGGGCTCTGCGGGAGTCGCGTTCGTCATGCCGGAACTGCCCGAGGTCGAAGCCACGCGGCGCGGACTCCTCCGCGCCGTCGTCGGCGCGAAAGTCGCGGCCCTCGAAGTCTACGACGGCCGGTTGCGGTGGACGGTTCCCCGCGATCTTCCCCGCGCGGTCGTCGGCCGGCGCGTCGAGGCGATCGAACGCCGCGGCAAGTACCTGCTGTTCCGCTTCGGCGCCGACACGATGATCGTCCACCTCGGCATGACCGGCAGCCTGACCCTCCACCGCCTGGCGCCGGCGCGGCGCAAGCACGATCACGTGGACCTCGTGCTCGAGGGCGGCGCGACCGTCCGCTTTCACGATCCGCGGCGCTTCGGCGCCATCCTCTGGCACCCGGCCGGAGCGCCTGCGCACCCGCTCCTCGCCGGGCTGGGCCCCGAGCCTTTCGACACCGCGTTCAGCGCGGACTACCTCTACGCGCAGCTGCGCGGGCGGCGCGCGGCGGTCAAGACGATGCTGATGGACGCCGGCGTGGTCGTCGGCGTGGGCAACATCTACGCGGCCGAGGCGCTGTTCCGCGCGGGCATCCGCCCCGCGACGCCCGCCGGCCGGGTGTCGAAGGCGAGGGTCGCGCGGCTCGTCGAGTGCGTGCGCGAAGTGCTCGCGGAGTCGATCGCGCGCGGCGGCACGACGCTGCGCGACTACGTGGGCGCAGGCGGCGAAGTCGGCGGGTTCCAGCACGAGACGCGCGTCTACGGCCGCGAGGGACTGCCGTGCCGCGTCTGCGGGACGACGATCCGCGGCGTGCGCCTCGGCCAGCGCGCCTCGGCGTACTGCCCGAATTGCCAGAAGCGCTAGTTCTTTCGCGGGGTTGGCAGGACGCGCCGCCGTCCGTCCGCCGGAGTCCGGGCCTCTCGCGCCGGGGCACGGCTCGTGCTTCATCGCCGTGCTACAGTCGCCCAACCGCGACGGCACCCCGACAGGACTTCCCGTGCAGACGCGCGAACTCGCGGCCCGATTCGAAGCCTACGGCGACTGGCGCAGGCGGCTCGCCTCGCGCGTTTCGATGCTGCACCGCTGGCTCGAGGAGCAGGACCTCGCCGACACGCAGGTCGACGGCAAGGTCCAGGGGCTGCTCGAGCGGCTGCACCAGGACAAGCTCGTCGTCGCGTTCGTCGCCGAGTTCTCGCGCGGCAAGTCCGAGCTGATCAACGCGATCTTCTTCGCCGACTTCGGCCAGCGCCTGCTGCCGTCGTCGGCCGGGCGCACGACGATGTGCCCGACCGAGCTGCTGCACGACCCGTCGCGGCCGCCGTCGATCCGCCTCCTGCCGATCGAGACGCGCCTCAAGGACGCGACGGTCGCCGAGTACAAAAACTACCCGGACGAGTGGGTCACGCTGCAGCTCGACCTCGCCTCCGCGGAGCGCATGGCGGACGCGCTCGCCCGCGTCTCGCAGGTCAAGCGCGTGCCGGTGGAGCTCGCGCGCCGCTACGGCCTCACCGACGACGGCGACGACATCATCAAGGCGCTGACCGTGGGCGAGGATGGCGCCGTCGACATCCCCGCCTGGCGCCACGCGGTGATCAACTTCCCGCACCCGCTGCTGCAGCAGGGCCTGGTGATCCTCGACACGCCGGGGCTGAACGCGATCGGCACCGAGCCCGAGCTCACGCTCTCGCTGCTGCCGCAGGCGCACGCCGTGCTGTTCATCCTCGCGGCCGACGCGGGCGTCACGCGCACCGACCTCGACGTGTGGACGAAGCACCTCGCCGGCGAGGACCAGGCGGCGAGGGACAGCCGCATCGTGATCCTGAACAAGATCGACGGCCTGTGGGACGCGCTCAGGCGCGTCGACGAGGTCGACGCCGAGATCGAGCGCCAGTGCACGGCGACCGCCGCGATGCTCGGCGTGCCCGACGGGCAGGTGTTCCCGGTCTCCGCGCAGAAGGCGCTGCAGGCGAAGGTGCACGGCGACGACGCGCTGCTCGCGAAAAGCCGCCTGCCGCTGCTCGAGGGCGCGCTGTCGGGGCGGCTGATCCCGGCCAAGCGCCGCATCGTCGGCACGGCGATCAAGAGCGAGGTGCGGGGGCTCGCCGACGGCGTGCTGGCGCTGCTCGACGCGCGCGCCGCGGGGCTCTCCGAGCAGCTCGCGGAGATGGCCGCGCTGCGCGGCAAGAACCAGGACGTCGTCGAGCACATGCTCGACCGCACGCGCGAGGAGAAGGAGCTCTTCGAGCGCGGCATGTCCCGCTTCACCGCGCTGCGCAACGTCTTCACCGCGCAGACCACCGCGCTGTTCGACCACATCGGGCTGGAGGCGCTGCGCGCGAACGCGACGCGCACGCGCAAGGCGATCGAGGCCTCGCCGTTCACCAAGGGCGTGCGGCAGGCGATGAACGAGTTCTTCGGCGACATCCGCCGCGACCTCGCGGAGACCGCGCGGCAGGCCGGCGAGACGCACGAGATGATGCGCGCGATGTACGCGCGCTTCGCGCAGGAGCACGGCCTGGCGCCGTTCGTGCCGCCGCCGTTCTCGGTGCTGAAGTACGGCAAGGAGATCGACCGCCTCGAGCGCGCGTACAACGAGCACTTCAACACGCTCTGGAACATGGTCAGCAAGGCCAAGTTCGCGCTGATGAAGCGCTTCTTCGAGACCGTGGCCTCGCGGGCGAAGCACGTCTACGAGGTCGCCAACCGCGACGCCGACGCCTGGCTGCGCGCGCTGATGGGGCCGCTGGAGACGCAGGTCCGGGAGCACCACCTGCAGCTCAAGCGCCGGCTCGACAGCATCCGGCGCATCCACCGCGCCACCGACGAGCTCGAGGAGCGCATCGCCGAGCTCGAGGCCGCGCGCGAGGCGCTCGACCGCCAGATCAAGTCGCTGGAGCGCGAGGTCGCGGCGATCGGGCAGATCGCGGATGCGCCCGACGAGCTGCCGCAGGCCGCCAACGCGGCGTGAAGGGCGCACCCGGGCGCCGGCCCCGGGGCTCGCGTTTCGCCGGCGTCAGCGCACGAACTTGCCGCCGCGCCCGATCATCGCGAGGTCGACGAACTTCGAACCGCTGTGGTTCGCCGCGGAGAACGAGACGTTGAAGCCGCCGAGGTCGAGGCTGCTCATCGACTCCAGCGCCGCGACGAAGCGCTCGCGCGTGAGGTCCTTGCCGGCGCGGCGCAGGCCCTCGGTCATCACCTTCGCGGCGAGGAAGCCTTCGAGCGTCGAGAAGTTGATCTCGACGTTCGCGCGCCTGGCGAGCTCGAGGTAGTCCTTCACCACCGGCGTGAGCGGGCTCCAGGGGAACGGCACGACCTGCGAGATCGTGACGCCGTGCCCCTCTTCGCCGAGCGCGTCGGCGAGCGCCTTGCTGCCGACGAACGACACCGTGTAGAACGATGCGACGCTGCCGGCCTTCTTCATCTGCCGCACGAACTCGGCCGTCGACGTGTAGGCCGAGATCATCACGACGGCGTCGGGCTGCGAGCCGTGCAGCGCCTTCACCGCCTCGGCGACGTCGGTGGTGTTGCGCTGGACCGTGCCGGTGGCGTGCACCTTGAGGTTGCGCTTGGTCAGCGCCCGCGTGGTGCCGTCGAGGCCGGCCTGGCCGTACGAGTCGGCCTGGTGGAACACCGCGATCTTGCGCGCCCCGATGCGGTGGAGGTGCTCGACGATCGCCTCGGTCTCGTCGTAGTAGCTCGCGCGGACGTTGAACACGTAGCGGTTGAACGGCTGGCGCAGGAGCTCGGCGCCGGTGAACGGCGCGACGAAAGGGACCTTCGCCTCGGTGAATATGGGCAGCGACGCCTGCGACGTCGGCGTGCCGACGTACGCGAACAGCGCAAACACGCGATCCTCGCTGATGAGCCGGCGCGTGTTCTCGGCCGCGAGGTTCGCCTCGTACTTGTCGTCGCGCGTCTTCAGCACGATCTGGCGCCCGTGCACGCCGCCCTGCGCGTTCACCTGGTCGAACCAGAGCTTCGCGCCGTCGCGCATCTGCAGGCCGAGCTGCGCCGCGGGGCCGCTGAACGCGGCCGACTGGCCGAGCAGCACGGAGGTGGGCGTGACCCCGTCCTGCGCGACCGCAAGCGTCGGGAGGGCCAGCGCGGCGAGGCAGCCGGCGACGAGTCGGATCGAGCGCAGCATCGCTGTGTCTCCGGGAAGGCGCGACGCCCCGGGCGGGACGGGGACCCGGAAGGCGAGCAAGAGGCGCGCCAACGCCCGCGGCGGGCCGCGGCCGCATTTCCGGCAGGGCCTGACTGCCGTCAGGCGGCGGCAGTGACGCGCCGGGGCAGCGTCAGGCGGTCGCCCTGGACGCCATCAGCGCCGCGTACTTGAGCCCGAGCGCTTCCCGCGACTCGACGTGGGCGGGGTCGTTGGGGATGCAGTCGACCGGGCAGACCTCGCGGCACTGCGGCTTGTCGAAGTGGCCGACGCACTCGGTGCAGCGCGCCGGGTCGATCACGTAGATCTCCGGGCCCTGCGAGATCGCGTCGTTCGGGCACTCGGGCTCGCAGACGTCGCAGTTGATGCACTCGTCGGTGATGATCAGCGCCATCGGGGGCCCGCGTTCAGCCGCCGTTGGCCGCCACGCGGGCCTTCAGGCGCGCGTTGACGATCGGGTGCACGAACGACGACACGTCGCCGCCGAAGCGCGCGATCTCGCGCACGATCGTCGCCGAGATGAACGTGTACTGCTCCGAAGGCGTGAGGAACAGCGTCTCGACGTCCGGGTGCAGGTTGCGGTTCATCCCCGCCATCTGGAACTCGTACTCGAAGTCGGACACCGCGCGCAGTCCGCGCAGGATCACCCGCGCCTTCTGCTCCTTGACGAAGTTCATCAGCAGCTTGTCGAAGCTCGCCACCTCGACGTTGCCGAACGGGGCGACGACCTCGCGGGTCATCTCGACGCGCTCGGCGACGGTGAAGAACGGCTGCTTCGATGCGCTGGCCGCCACGGCCACGACGACGCAGTCGAACAGCCCGGCCGCGCGCCGCACGAGGTCCTCGTGCCCGCGGGTGAAGGGATCGAACGTGCCGGGGTAGACGACCTTGAGCATGGGAAGCCGGGGTCAGACTCGCATTTCCGCGAAGGGCGAGTCTGACCCTCATTTCAGGCGGAGCGGAACAGATGGTAAACCACCCGCCCCGCCCGGCCCTCGCGGGCGAGCGCGAGACCCGCCGCGGGCTCGACCGCCCGCGCAGCCTCGGCGTACACGGCGCCGCCGGGTGCGACGAGGCGCGCGCACGCCGGCAGCAGCCAGTCCCAAGGGTCGTCGGCGAACGGCGGGTCGCAGAACACGACGTCGTAGCGGCGCGCGTCGCGCCCGAGCAGCGCCCGCGCGTCGCCGCGCAGCGCGACGAGCCCGGCGTCGAGCCCGAGCAGCTTCGCGTTCGCAATGAGCGCTGCGACGAGCTTCGGGTCGCGGTCGATCGCGGTGGCCGACGCGGCGCCGCGCGAGAGCGCCTCGAGCGAGAGCGCCCCGCTGCCCGCGTAGGGCTCGAGCGTCGCGAGCCCGGTCAGGTCCTGGCCCAGCCAGTTGAACAGCGTCTCGCGCACGCGATCCGGCGTCGGCCGCAACTGCGCCGCGGCAGGGAAGCGGACCGTGCGGCCGCGGCAACGCCCGCCGATGATGCGGACGGCGTTGGCGCTGTGGCGGGGCACGGGGGCGGGCGGGGGAAACGGGGCGGCCCAAGTAGAATTCCACCTTCCGCCCCTCGCTGTCCACCGCGGCCTCCCACGTGTTCGACCTGTTCAAGCGCAAGCCCCCCGAGGCGGTCGCGCCGGCGTCGCCCGGCGAGGCGGAGGGTGCGCTCCCGCAACCCGACACCGAGGCCGGTCCGAAACGCTCGTGGGCGGAGCGGCTCAAGACCGGGCTCGCGGCATCCCGCGAGAAGCTCGCCGGCGCGCTCGGCGGCGTGTTCCGCCGCCGGGCGCTCGACGACGAGGCGCTGGAGGAGCTCGAGACCGCGCTGCTGACGGCCGATGTGGGGGTCGACGCGACGGCGCACCTTCTCGCCGACCTGAAGCAGCGCTACCGCAAGGCAGGCGAGGGCGCCGATGCGCGCGCGCTGCTGCGCGAGGCGCTGCTGGAACTCATCGGACCGCTGGAGCGGCGGTTCGCGGTCGGCGACGCGCGCCCGTTCGTGATGATGATCGCCGGCGTCAACGGCGCCGGCAAGACGACGTCGATCGGCAAGCTCGCGAAGTGGCTGCAGCAGGAGGGGCACAGCGTGCTGCTGTCCGCGGGCGACACGTTCCGCGCCGCCGCGCGCGAGCAGCTCGCCGTCTGGGGCCAGCGCAACGGCGTGGCGGTCATCGCGCAGGAAGGCGGCGACCCGGCCGCGGTCACGTACGACGCGATCGCTGCAGCCAAGGCGCGAGGCATCGACGTCGTGCTGGCGGACACCGCGGGACGGCTGCCCACGCAGCTCAACCTGATGGAGGAACTCGCCAAGGTCCGCCGCGTGATCGCGAAGTCCGATCCGACGGCGCCGCACGAGGCGTGGCTGGTCCTCGACGCGAACACCGGGCAGAACGCGCTCGCCCAGGTCAGGGCGTTCGACGCGGCGGTAGGCCTCACCGGCCTCGTCGTGACCAAGCTCGACGGGTCGGCGAAGGGCGGCGTCGTGGCCGCGATCGCCAAGCAGCACCCGGTGCCCATCCGCTTCATCGGCGTGGGCGAAGGCCTGGACGACCTGCGGCCGTTCGTGGCCGCCGAGTTCGTCGACGCGCTGCTGCCGGAAGCCTGACCGGCGCCGCAACCGGTCCGGCCCGCAACGCGGCCCGTCGCGGGCCGTACTTGGCATCTCCTTGATACGCAAGCGGTTTTCTTGCCGCGACCAGTATCCCGACTGTTTTCGTCGGGAACTTTCCGGCAGGCTTAGCACTCACATGTCCCGAGTGCTAAAATCAAATCGAGGCGGCGGGCTGCACTCGGAGAACAACTCGCCCCCCAAGGAGAAAGCTCGATGACCGGTACTGCGCTCGCGTTCCCCACCCCGTCGTCGCTGGGCAGCCTGGATCACTACATCCAGGCGGTGAACCGCTTCCCGCTGCTGTCGGCCGAGGAAGAAGTCGCCTACGGACGCCGCTGGCGCGACCGCGAGGACGTCGAGGCCGCGCGCGCGCTCGTGCTCTCGCACCTGCGGCTGGTCGTCGCCGTCTCGCGCAACTACCTGGGCTACGGGCTGCCGCAGGCCGACCTGATCCAGGAAGGCAACGTCGGACTGATGAAGGCGGTGCGCCGCTTCGACCCCGAGCGCGGCGTGCGCCTGGTGTCGTTCGCGCTGCACTGGATCCGCGCCGAGATCCACGAGTACATCCTGCGCAACTGGCGCCTGGTCAAGGTGGCGACGACCAAGGCGCAGCGCAAGCTCTTCTTCAACCTGCGCAGCATGAAGTCGCGCAGCGGCGCCCTTACGCCCGACGAGGCCGGACGCATCGCGACCGAGCTCGGCGTCAAGCCCGAGGAAGTGCTCGAGATGGAGACGCGTCTGTCCGGTCGCGACGTCGCTCTCGACCCCGCGCCGGGCGACGACGACGACGGCGTCGCGAGCCCGAGCGCGTGGCTCGCCGACGAGCGCGAGGATCCGTCGCAATCGCTGGAGAGGCGGCAGATCGAGGCGCGCCGCAGCGAGGGCCTCAGGCTGGCGCTCGAGCGTCTCGACGCGCGCAGCCGCCGCATCGTCGAGGCGCGCTGGCTCCGCGAAGACGGCCTGGCGACGCTGCAGGAGCTCGCCGACGAGTTCGGCGTCTCCGCCGAGCGCATCCGCCAGATCGAGGGCAAGGCCTTAAAGCAGATGCGCGGCGCGATGGCGGAAGCCGCCTGACGGCGAAGGGGGCGCTGCGCCGTCGCGCGAAGCGCCCCCGGCACCGGTCCCGACCCGCCGGACACCGTGGCCGCGTCCCGCGACGCGGCCATGATGCCTAGAGTTGTACCTGCGTCCCCAGCTCCACGACGCGGTTGGTCGGGATGTGGAAGAAGTCGGAGGCCTTGACCGCGTTCTTGCTCATCGACGCGAACAGGCGCTCGCGCCAGATCGCCATGCCGGGGATCTTGGTCGCGATCAGCGTCTCGCGCGAGACGAAGAACGACGTGTCCATCATGTCGAACGCGAAGCCCCTCCGGCCGGTCGCCTCGAGCAGCGCGGGCACGTCCGGGTCCTCCTTGAAGCCGTAGTACGCGTACATGCGGTAGAACATCGGGCCGAGCGGCGCGACCTCGAAGCGGTCCGACTCGGCGACGAACGGGATGTCGCGCGTCACCACGGTGAGGAAGACGACGCGCTCGTGCAGCACCTTGTTGTGCTTGAGGTTGTGCAGCAGCGCGTGCGGGACGCGGTCGGGCGTGCTGGTGAGGAACACCGCCGTGCCGGCGACGCGCGTCGGCGGGGCGGCCTCGATGCTCGAGACGAACAGGTCGAGCGGCATCGCGTCCTCGGCGAGCCGTTGCATCAGCAGGATGCGGCCGCGTTTCCACGTGGTCAGCAGCGCGAACACGACCCCGCCCACGAGCAGCGGGAACCAGCCGCCGTCGGGGATCTTGAGCGAGTTCGAGGCGAGGAACGCGACGTCGACGAGACCGAGCGGCAACGCGACCGTCAGCGCGGCCGGGAACGACCAGCGCCAGATGCGGCGCATCACGAAGAAGATCAGCACCGTGTCGATCAGCATCGCCAGCGTCACGGCGATGCCGTAGGCGCCGGCCAGCGCGCTCGAGCTGCGGAAGCCGACGACGAGGAGCAGCACGGCGACGAGCAGCGTCCAGTTGACGAAGGGCACGTAGATCTGGCCGATCTGGCGCTCCGACGTGTGCTGGATCGCAAGGCGCGGGCAGTAGCCCATCTGCACCGCCTGGCGGGCGAGCGAGAACGCGCCGGAGATGACGGCCTGCGACGCGATGACCGTCGCGCAGGTGGCGAGCACGACGAGCGGCAGCACGAACCAGGAGGGCGCGAGCAGGTAGAACGGGCTCTTGACCGCCTCGGGCTGCGCGAGCAGCAGCGCGCCCTGGCCGAAGTAGTTGAGCACCAGCGCGGGCATGACGAACGCGAGCCAGGCGCGCCGGATCGGCGCCGCGCCGAAGTGCCCCATGTCTGCGTACAGCGCCTCGGTGCCGGTGACCGCGAGCACGACGGCGCCCAGCGCGAGGAACGTCGCGAGCGGGTGGTCGGCCACGAAGAGCGCCGCGTGGTGCGGCGACAGCGCGGCCAGCACCGCCGGATTGCCGGCGATCTGGACCGCCCCGAGCACGGCGATCACGACGAACCACGCGGCGCAGATCGGTCCGAAGAGCGCGCCGACCGACCCCGTGCCGCGCTTCTGGATCGCGAACAGCGCGATCATGATGGCGACGGTGGTCGGCACGACGAACGGGTGCAGCCCCGGGGCCACCACCTCGAGGCCCTCGACGGCGGAGAGCACCGAGATCGCCGGCGTGATCATCGCGTCGCCGAAGAACATCGCCGCGCCGAAGATGCCGAGACCGACGACCCACCAGCGCAGCCGGCCCTCGCCCTCGAGGCCCCGCGAGACGAGCGAGGTGAGCGTGAGGATGCCGCCCTCGCCGTTGTTGTCGGCGCGCATGATCAGCACGACGTACTTCAGCGTGACGACGACCACCAGCGCCCAGAACACGAGCGACAGCAGGCCGAGCACGTTCGCGGGCGTGAGCGCCATCGCGTGCGGCCCGCCGAAGACCTCGCGGATCGTGTACAGCGGCGAGGTGCCGATGTCGCCGTAGACGACGCCGATCGCGCCCACCATCAGGGGCAGCATCCTGCGCTCGCCCTGCGCGGCCACGCTCATCGTCGGCCTACGAGCCGCTTTCCTCGGTGCGGCGCGAGAAGCGGATGGAGAGCTGCTTGAGCTTGCGGTAGAGGTGCGTGCGCTCGAGCCCCGCCTTGTCGGCCACGCGGCTCATGTTGCTCTGCTCGCGGCCGAGCAGCTGCTCGAAGTAGATGCGCTCGAACGCCTCGCGCGCCTCGCGCAGCGGCAGGTCGAAGAAGCGCGCGGTGATCTCCGGCGCGACGGCCTGCGGCGCCTGCGCCGACTCGCCGAGCAGCCGCCGCACGTGGTCGGCCGAGATCTCGGCGCGCACCAGCGCGAGGTTCGCCACGACGCCGGCGAGGTGATCGAGGTTGCCGGGCCAGTGGGCGCCGGTGAGCAGCGCGAGCGCGGGCGGCGGCAGCGCGGCGAGCAGCGGCGCGGAAGGGTCGCCGCGCGTCGCCTCGCGCCAGAAGCGCTCGATCAGCGGCGGGATGTCGTCGCGCCTTGCGCGCAGCGGCGGGAGCATCACCGCGCCCGCCGACAGCTGCGAGAGCAGCGCGGCGTCGAAGCGGCCCTCGGCGGCGAGGTTGCCGAGCGCCTCGGAGCTCGTGCAGACGAGCGTGACCCCGTGCTTCTCGAGCTTGCCGAGCAGGAACGCGAGGCCTTTCTGCTCGGCCTTCGAGTACTGGCCGATCTCCGCGGCGTACAGCGTGCCCTCGCGCGCTTCCTCGACCAGCGACATCGGGTTCGTCGAGAGGCGCGCAGCGTTGCCGCTCACCGGCACGAAGGGCATCCCGCTCGCGGCGACCGCGCGCGCCGCGGCGTCGTGGCCGGTGCCCGGCTCGCCGAGCAGCAGAAGGGGCTTGCCGACGGCGAGCACCTGCTCGACGGCCCGCTCGGCCTCGCGCACCGCCGCGCTCGCGCCCAGCGCCGCGAACGAGACGCGGCGCGGCTGGCGCACCGCACCGTTCTTGAGCGCGCGCGCGATCGTCGCGAGCAGCTTGGCGAGCCCGATCGGCTTCTCGAGGAAGTCGAACGCGCCGATGCGCGTGGCCTCCACCGCCGTCTCGATCGTGCCGTGGCCCGACATCATCACCACCGGCATCGTGAGCTGGCCCGCGGCCGCCCACTCGCGCAGCAGCGTGACGCCGTCGGTGTCCGGCATCCAGATGTCGAGCAGCACGAGCGAGGGCTCGGCGCGCACGCGGTAGGCGCGCGCCTGCCCGGCGTTCTCCGCGACGGCCACGCGATAGCCCTCGTCCTGCAGGATCTCCGAGAGCAGCTCGCGGATGCCGACCTCGTCGTCGACGACGAGGATGTCCCGCGCCACGGGGGCGCTCATGGAAGGCCCCCCACGCTTGCCGCAGACGCGGCTGCGCCGCCCACGGAGGGAGCGTCGCTCGCCCGGCGGCGAGGGGCCGCGATGAACCGTTTCGGGAATGCAAGTCGCTTGTTCGCGGCCCCTTGCAATCGTCCCGGGTCGCATCCCTGCAAGCGGGGCTCCTGCTCCGCCTCGCCGATCGCCCCGCGCGAAGGGTGGGGATCGACGCCATGGCGAATCGCCGCGCCGGCCGACACGCAGCCTCCGGCAGGCCGCGACCAATCAAGGAGGCCGGCGCAGTGACTGGCCTCCTTGGACGGTCCCGCCATGCGTGAGGCCTGTGCGTCGGCCGCCGCCAGCGCGAGCGGACGTGCGCTACGCGCCTGGCGTCCGCCCCGCACGCGCAGGCGTCCTCGAGACGGGCCGGCGCCGCTCACGCGTCAGCCCCGGCGAGCGGCAGCGCGACGGTGACGCGCGCGCCGCGCGGCGCGACGTTCTCGAGGACGACGCGGCCGCCGTGCTCGTCGACGATCTTCTTGACGATCGCGAGCCCGAGCCCCGTGCCCTTGGCCTTCGTCGTCACGTACGGCTCGAACGCGCGCGCCAGCACCTCCGTCGCGAAGCCCTCGCCGCCGTCCTCGACCGTCAGCCGCGCGTCGCCGGCATCGGCGGCGAGCGCGATGGCGTAGCGCGGGTCGGCGGCGCCCGCCTGGGCGTCGACGGCGTTCTGCAGGAGATTGTGGAGCACCTGGCGGAGGCGAGTGGGCTCGCCCTGGATGACGACAGGGCCGTCCGGCAGGGAGAGCGAGGTGTGCGGGCGCAGATTGTCGTACAGAGCCAGCACGTCGAGCAAGAGGGACTTGACGTCGATACGCTGCAGCTGCCCCGGGCGCGGGGTGCGGGCGTAGATCGCGAAGTCGTCGACCATCTGCTTCATCGCCTGCACCTGGGTGACGATCGTCGCGGTTCCGCGCTTGAGCGCCTCGGCGTCCGCGCCGTCCAGGCGACCCTCGAGCTTCACCGCCAGCCGCTCCGCCGACAGCTGGATCGGCGTGAGGGGGTTCTTGATCTCGTGCGCGAGCCGCCGCGCGACCTCCGCCCACGCCGCGTCGCGCTGCGCCTGCAGGAGCTCGGAGACGTCGTCGAACACGACGACGTAGCCCGGCACCGGCGCGCCGGGCAGCCGCGTGCCGCGCATCAGCAGCGTGCGCGACTGCTCGGCCACCGCAACCTGCGCCTCCTTCTGCCACGGCGCATCGCGCTCGCCGCGGAAGCCGTCGGCGCAAAGCTCGGCGAACGACGCGAGCGCCGGGAGGTGCTTGCCCCACTCCTGCAGCGGCACGCCCATCAGGTCGGCGAACGGCTGCTGAAGGATCACCGCGGAGGAGAGGTTCGCCGTGCGCAGCCGGTAGCGCTCGTCGAACGCGAGCACGCCTGCGGTCAGGTTCGACAGTATGCTCTCCAGATACGCCCGCGTGGTCTCGATCGCGTGCCGGGCCTCCTCGTTGCGCCGGCTCGCGTCGTCGAGCTGCGCGGTCATCGCGTTGAACGACTCGGTGAGCACGCCGAGCTCGTCGCGGGAGGTCACCGGCTGGCGGCGCGTGAAGTCGCCCTGCGCGACTGCGCGCGTCCCCTCGGCGAGCAGGCCGAGCGGCTCGGCGAAGCGCTCGGAGAGCACGATGGCGAGCCCCAGCGACGCGCCCAGCGCCACGAGCAGCGTGAGCGTCAGCGTGAGCGCGTAGAGCCGCTTGACCGCGTTGCGCGAGAACGTGATCTCCTGGTAGTCGCGCCAGCCGGCCTGCACCTTCTCGACCTCCAGCGCGAGCCCCTTCGGCACCGGCTCGACGAGCTGCAGCACCTTGAGCGGGTCGAGCCGGTCGGCGCTGTTGACCGGCACGACGACCCGCAGCGCCAGCGCGTCGTCGCGTTGCACGACCTCCGCGGTCGCCTGCTGCAGGCGTGCGCGGCGCAGCGCCTGCGCCGGCGGCGGCTCCGGCGGGGCGGTGAGCGCGCCGGTCCCCGCGACCGCGATCACGCCGCCCGCCGACGAGAACAGCGCGACGTCGCTGGCTCCGGCCTGCTCGGCGGCGCGTGCGAGCGCCTGGCCTGCGGGCGCCGCGCTCTCCGCGAGCGCGTCGGCCATCCGCAGCGCCTTGTCGCGCGCGTCGCGCAGCAGCGAGTCGAGCGCCGCCCGCCCGACGTTGAGCCCGCCTTCCAGCGCGCGGTCGACGCGCACGTCGAACCAGCTCTCGATCGAGCGCGTGATGAACTGCGCCGACACGCCGTAGACGAGCAGGCCCGGAACCACGCCCACCGCGGCGAACAGGAACACGAGGCGCAGCGCCAGCCGCGAGCCGAAAACGCCGCGCTGGAGCTTGCGCCACAGCTGCCAGAGCTGCCACGCGACGATGAGGATGAGGATCGCCACGACCACGCCGTTGCCCACGAGCAGCAGGTCGTAGCTCTGCGCGAACAGGCTGGTGTTGGCGCTCGCGGTGGCCAGCAGGAACAGCGCCACCGCGGAGAGGCTCGCCGCGATCAGCAGCGCCCAGCGCAGGACGCGCGAGGAGAGGATCGGGCTCATCGACGAACGCGGTCCTCCGGCGCTCACGGTGCGACGAACGCGATGCGCCGCGGCTCGGAGGCGAGCTGCCAGTCGCGCGAGGCGAGCGCGTTGACCTGGAACGGCTTCGGCAGCTGGTTGACGTCGAGGCGCAGCCGCACGACGACCTCGTAGCGCGCGCCGCGCTCGAGGTCGGCCACGCGCGCGATCGCGCGCGAATTGACGCGGCCGATCAGCCGCTCGACCTCGGCGAGCGAGTCGAACGACTGCGTGAGCAGCCCGCTCGCCAGGCGGTACTGGCGAGTGAGCGGCTGCCATGACACCCTGTGCTGCACCGGGGCGTTGGCGGCCTTCTCGTCGAACCAGTACCAGCGCGGCCGCACGATCTCCACGTCGAGCACGAAGTACAGCGGGATGCCGCGCTGCAGCGCCTCCTCGAGCGTGGCGTTGATCGCCAGCGCGAAGTCTGCCGTGAGCAGGACCTCGCCCTCCTCGACGCGCAGCTCGGCGGCGTTGAACGGGATCACGTCGGCGCGCGCGCGCGGCGCCGCGGGCGCGGCTGCCAGCGCCGCGGCGCAGCCGGCGACGAAGCGGCGGCGCGCGGGCGAGAACGGCCGGGGTCCGGTCACGGGGAAGGGCGGCATGGCGGCGCTGCGGACTTCCCTGGCGGGGGAAGGAAAGCGTCGTCCCGACGGGGCATCCCCGCCCGGAAGGTCAGGGCTTGCGCAGCCGCGCGAAGAAGAAGCCGTCCTGATTGTGGCCCCCGGCCTCCGCCGAAGGCAAGAGTTGGCCCCCCGAATGCGCGACGCCGGCGGGAAAGGTGAGGGGTTCGCGCAACGCGTCGGCGTGGCTCGCGAGGAACTCGGCGACGCGCGCGTCGTTCTCCTCGCGAAACACCGAGCACGTGACGTAGAGCAGCTCGCCGCCCGGCCGCAGCAGCGGCCACAGCGCGGCGAGGATCGCGCGCTGGCGGCGCGCGAGCGAGGCGACGTCGCCCGGCCGGCGCAGCCACTTCGCGTCGGGGTGGCGGCGCACGATGCCCGACGCCGTGCAAGGCACGTCGGCGAGGATGCGGTCGAACGGCTCGCCGTCCCACCACTGCGCCGCCTGCTCCGCGTCCCCGTGCAGCACGCGCACGTTTGCGCGATCGAGCCGCAGCCGCGCGAGGTTCTCGCGCACGCGCGGCAGTCGCGCCGCGTCGCTGTCGAGCGCGACGAGCGCGACGTCGGCGAGCTCGAGCACGTGCGTGGCCTTGCCTCCGGGCGCGGCGCACGCATCGAGCACGCGCATGCCGTCCGCGACGCGCAGGAGCGGCGCGGCGAGCTGCGCGCCGAGGTCCTGCACGCTGAACTCGCCTTCGGCGTAGCCGGGAAGCTCCGCGACGGGGCGCGGCGGGTCGACGACGACGCCGCACGTCCCTTCGGCGCGGGCGGCAACGCCTGCCGCGGCGAAGCGCGCGAGCAGCGCCTCGCGCGTCGTCGCGCGGCAGTTCACGCGCAGGCTCTGCGGCGGCCGCGCGTTGCCGGCCGCGAGGATCGACGGCCCCTCGGCAGGCCAGTCGGCGAGCACGCGCGCGACCCACCAGCGCGGGTGCGAGTGGCGCGCGACGGGGTCGCGCTGCGCGCGCTCGAGCAGCGCGTCCCGCTCGCGCAGGAAGCGTCGCAGCATCGCGTTGACCAGCGCGCGCGCAGCGGGGCGCGCCACTTCGGCCGCCGCATTCACCGCCTGGTCGACGACGGCGAACGGCGGCGTCCTCGCGTGCTCGAGCTGGTAGAGCGCGACGCACACCAGCGCGTGCAGCGGCGCGTCGGTCAGCGGCTTCGCGGCGAGCGCGCGGGCGACGAAGTCGAGCGCGCCCCAGTGCCGCAGCGTGCCGTAAGCGAGCTCGTGCACCAGCGCTCGCGCGGGCCCGCTCGCGTCGGCGCCGGACTGCGCGAGCGCCGCGGGGAGCGGCGCGCCCGCGTGAACGCGCGCGACCGCGAGCGCGGCGACGCGCTGCGAGGCCGAGAGGCCGACGCCCTCCGCCACCGGAGCTCAGTCCCCGCCCAGCAGCGTGCCGGCCTCGACGCCGCGGCCGGCGACGAACGCCGCTGCGCTCATGCGCCGGGCGCCGGCCGGCTGCAGTTCCTCGATCGCAAGCGTGCCCCGCCCGCAGGCGACGACGATCCCGCGCGCCGACGCGGACAGCACCGTTCCCGGGGGCGCGCCGCAGGCGTCGCCGGGCGTCGCCACGGCCCTCCACACCTTGAGCGGCGCGCCGCGCAGCAGCGTGAACGCGCCCGGCGCGGGATCGAACGCGCGCACGAGACGGTCGATGGCCACGGCATCGGCGGCCCACTCGATGCGCGCTTCGCCGCGCTCGATGCGGCGGGCGTACTCGACCCCGGCTGTCGCCTGCGGCCGCGCTTCGAGCCTGCCGTCGCGCGCGAGCCGCGAGAGGACGTCGACGACGAGCCGCGCCCCGGCGAGCGCGAGGGTGTCGTGCAGGCTGCCCGCCGTCTCGCGCGGGCCGATGGGCACGTCCACGGCGGCGACCACCGGACCGGTGTCCAGCCCCGCGTCCATCTGCATCACCGCAACGCCCGTCGCCGCGTCGCCGGCGAGGATGGCGCGCTGGATCGGCGCCGCGCCGCGCCAGCGAGGCAGCTTCGACGCGTGGATGTTGAGGCACCCGTGGCGGGGCCAGGCGAGGACTTCCGGCGGCAGGATCAGCCCGTAGGCGGCAACCACCAGGACGTCCAGCGGTACGGCCAGTGCCTGCGAGCGACCCTCCGGCGTCTTCAGCGAGGCCGGCCGGAGCACCGGCAGCCCCCGTCGCCGCGCCTCCTCGCTCACCGGCGACGGCTCGATCTTCAGCCCTCGGCCCTTCGGCTTATCGGGCCGCGTGAGCACCAGCGGTATGGTGAAGCCGGCGTCCGCGATCGCGGCGAGCGCCGTCACGGCGAATGCAGGGGTTCCGGCGAATCCGACGCGCATGGAGGATGGCGAGTGCGAGCGCACACTAACTTGCTGTGGGAGAGCGGCAGGCGGACGGCGTCCCTGCGCCCGGCCCGGGCAGGACAACCGGGCGTGGGGGGCGCTAGCCGGCGAGCCTCTGCCGTTTCTTCAACTTGGCGGCGAGCCGGGCCCGCTTGAGCGACGAGAGGTGGTCGACGAAGACCTTGCCCATCAGATGGTCCATTTCGTGCTGCACGCACACCGCGAGCAACCCGTCCGCGGCGATCTCGCGGCTGGCGCCATGCTCGTCCTGTGCCCGCACGCGGATGCGGGCGGCGCGGGTGACCTTGTCGTAATAGCCGGGCACGGAGAGGCAGCCTTCCTCGCATTCGGCCTCGCCCTCGGCTTCGAGGATCTCGGGATTCACCAGCACCAGGAGGCCGTCCCTGGCCTCGGAGATGTCGATGACGATGACCCGCTTGTGCACGTCGACCTGCGTCGCGGCGAGCCCGATGCCCGGGGCCGAGTACATCGTCTCGGCCATGTCGTGCACGAGCCGCACGAGGTCGGGGCCGAACGAGGTCACGGGAGCCGCGACCTTCCTGAGGCGCGGGTCGGGATACTCGAGGATGGAAAGGATCATGGCCGTTTGGCCGCTAAGCTTGCAAATTGCAGGTGCCGGATGCAGAATCGCCGATAAGCCCCTTATTTTGCGGCGCTTTACGACGTTGGCAAGGCCCGCCCGCCCCGGAAGAGGTCTTATGCGTCAAAAGTTTAGCATGTGGAAATTCGTCCGCCTCGCCGCGCTGGCGGCGTGCATCGGCGCGCCGGGCGGCGTCGCACTCGCCCAGGCTGTCCGCGTCGCCGACAACGCGCCGCAGAGCTACACGGTGCAAAAAGGCGACACTCTCTGGGGCATCGCCGGCCGCTTCCTCAAGGACCCCTGGCGCTGGCCCGACGTCTGGCGCATGAACCGGGCGGAGATCCGCAACCCGCACCTCATCTACCCGGGCGACGTCGTGCGCCTCGACTACGCCGACGGCCAGCCGCGGCTGACGCTCGCGCAGGGCGCCGGC
>JAOUIA010000046.1 GCA_029884335.1 Betaproteobacteria bacterium | reverse complement strand
GTCCCCGGGAAGCGAGGGACGGGCGGCGCTGCGTGCGGCTGCGGCCATGGTGCGACTGTACCGTGCGCGTGCCACGCGGCGGCGCATGCGCTAGACTGTGCCGCCTTCGCCCGACCCCTTCCGCACCTCACTCCCCGGAGAGCTTAGATGATCGTCGCCCGCCCGCTCGCGGCTGCCCTCGCCATTTGCCTGTCCTTCGCCACCGCCGCCCTCGCCCAACCCAAGCCCGAGCACGGCGACGAGGTCTACCAGCCCTCGGTCGGACAGGCCGGAAAGGACGTCATCTGGGTGCCGACGCCCGATTCGCTGGTCACGCAGATGCTGCAGGCGGCGAAGACGACGAAGGACGACCTCGTCTTCGACCTCGGCTCGGGCGACGGCAAGATCCCCATCGCCGCGGCGAAGCAGTACGGCGCGAAGTCCGTCGGCATCGAGTACAACCCGGACATGGCCGAGCTCGCGCGGCGCAACGCGAAGCGCGCCGGCGTGGACAACCTGGTCACGATCATCACCGGCGACATCTTCAAGGAGGACTTCACGAGGGCGACGGTGGTCACGATGTACCTGCTGCCGGACCTCAACCTCAAGCTGCGGCCGATCATCCTCAAGATGAAGCCGGGCACGCGGGTCACTTCGCACCAGTTCCACATGGGCGACTGGGACCCCGACGAGTCGTTCACGCAGGAGTACCGCAACGCGTACCTGTGGATCGTGCCGGCCGAGGTCGCCGGCGAGTGGCAGATCCGCGAGGAATCGGGCGGCTTCCAGGGCACGCTGTCGCTCTCCCAGCGCTACCAGAAGGTCGGCGGCACGCTGACGCTGCCCAACGGCAAGCCGCAGCCGCTGCTCGGCGCGAGCCTGCGCGGCGACAAGCTGTGGTTCTCGTTCGTCGACGGCGAGAACAACCTGCGTACGGGCACGGTCACCGTCGCCGGCGCAAAGCTGTTCGGCGACCTGTCGTTGTCCGGACGCACGACGAACGTCACCGGCGCGCGGAAGTAGGCGGCGCACCGTGAAGCACGACGCCGCGGCAGGGGACGCGCCGCAGCCGCTGCTCGGCCGGGTCGACGCGATCGCGATCATCGTCGGCATCGTCATCGGCGCCGGCATCTTCGGCACGCCGTCGATGGTCGCCGGCGTGGCCGGCGACGTCGGCTGGGTGTTCGTCGCCTGGGTGCTGGGCGCGCTCGTGACGCTCGCTGGCGCCCTGTGCTACGCCGAGCTCGCCACGGCGTACCCGCACGCCGGCGGCGACTACCACTTCCTGACGCGCGCCTTCGGCCTCCGTGCCGCGTTCCTCTACGCGTGGGCGCGGGCCACGGTGATCAACACCGGCGCCATCGCGGTGCTCGCGTACCTGTTCGGCAACTACATGCAGAAGGTGCTGCCGCTCGGCGATGCGGGAGGCGCGCTCTGGGCGGCGGCGATCGTCGTGGCGCTCACGCTCGTCAACATCGCCGGGCTGCGCATGTCGGCGGGCGCGCAGAAGCTGCTGACGGCGGTCGAGGTCGCAGGATTGCTGGCCGTGGCGATCGCCGGCTTCCTCGCCCCCGCCGCCGCGAGCGCTGCGCCCGCGTTCTCCTCCACCCCGCCGCTCGGACTGTTCGGGCTGGCGATGGTGTTCGTGCTGTTCACGTTCGGCGGCTGGAACGAGGCGGCGTACATCTCCGCCGAGCTGAAGGGCGGCCGGCGCGCGATCGTGCCCGTGATCGTGTGGAGCCTCGCCATCATCGCCGGCGTCTACCTCGTCGTGAACTTCGCGCTGCTGCACGGGCTCGGCCTCAAGGGGCTCGCCGACAGCAAGGCGGCCGGCGCCGACGTCATGCAGCGCGCGTTCGGCGACGCGGGCGCCGCAGCGCTGGCGCTCTTCGTCGCCGTCGCCGCCCTCACCTCGATCAACGCGACGATGATCGTCGGCGCGCGCACGAACTACGCGATGGGCCGCGACTGGTCCGCGCTGCGCTTCATGGGCGGCTGGCACGCCACGCGCGGCACGCCGACCGCGGCGCTCCTCGTGCAGGGCGCCATCGCGCTGGCGCTGGTCGCGTTCGGCGCGCTGCAGCACGACGGCTTCAAGTCGATGGTCGAGTTCACCGCGCCGGTGTTCTGGGGCTTCCTGTTCCTGGTCGGCGTGGCGCTGTTCGTGCTGCGGGCCAAGGACGCCGGCGCCGAGCGCCCGTTCCGCGTTCCGCTCTACCCGCTCACGCCGATCGTGTTCTGCGCCGCCTGCGCGTGGCTGTGCTACTCCAGCATCACCTACGCGATGAGCCGCAACGCCGTGCACGTCTCGCTCATCGTCATGGCCGTGGGCGTGGTCGCGCTGCTCGTCACCGGAGCGAGGCGCACGCCGCCGCGCGTCAGCCTTCGCGACTGAAACGGGAAAGTAGGGTCAGACTCGACTTTCCAGTCGCTGCTGCGTAGAAGGGTGATGACCGCCCGGGAAAGTCGAGTCTGACCCTACTTTCCGCGCAGCGCTGCGATCCACCGCGCGGTGAGCTTCTCCTGCACGCTGTTCTGCTTCAGCCGCGCGTCGAGGCCGGCGAAGTCGACGAGGTCGAGCGGCTGGTCCTGGTTGAAGCAGGAGAACACGTAGCTGCGCTTGCCAGTGGCCGGGTCGACGTGCGGCTGCAGGCACTGCGCGCAGATCTCCTTCATCATGCACTGCATCGGCGAGTTGATCGAGCCGATCGCCGCGTGCCCCGGCTTCATGTACGGTGCGAGCACGCCGTGCCGCGCCGCCGCCACCGCGGCCATCATGCGGTCGGAGCCGATGGCGACGATGCGGTCGGCGCCGGCGAACGGCACCGCGACCGGGCCGAGGTCGCCCGCCGCGTAGGCGCGCATGGCCTGCACGATGTTGCCGACGAAGCCGCGGTCCTGCGGCCGCCCGGGGACGAATCCCGGGCCCTCGTCGCAGCACCACACGACCGCGTCGGCCGCCGCCTCGATCTCGGCCGCCTTGTAGCGGTCGACCATCCGCTTGTAGCCGGCGAAGTACAGCACCTCCGACCCGGCGGCGCGAAACGCCTGCCCGATCGAGAACAGCACGGCGTTGCCGAGACCGCCGCCGGCGAGGATCACTCGCTCGCCCCGCCCGATCTCGGTGGGCGCGCCGGTCGGACCCATGAGCACGACCGGCTCGCCGGGCTTCAGCGCCTCGCACAGGTCCGACGAGCCGCCCATCTCCAGCACGATCGTAGAAACGAGGCCGCGCTCGCGGTCGACCCACGCGCCGGTGAGCGCGAGGCCCTCCATCGCCAGGCTCGTGCCGCGCACGCGCGGCGCCAGGCTCTCGTAGTTCTGCAGCCGATAGAACTGGCCGGGGCGGAACGCGCGGGCGGCGGCAGGTGCGCGCACCACGACCTCGACGATGGTCGGCGTCAGCCGCTCGACGCGCTCGATGGTGGGGCGGAAGTCGCGGTCGATGCGCGCGAAGAACTCGGCGTCGCTCGCCGTCGATGCCGGCGCGACGCGGGCGAGGACCCGCGAGACGACCGGGTAGCCTTGCTTCGCGCTCGCCATCGCCTTGACGACGTTGCCCGCCCACGACGGGTGCAGGTCGCCGAAGAAGCTCACCGCGCGCCCGTCGGGCCGCAGTTCGGTCAGCACGGCCGGCTGCGCGGGCTTCGCCATGCCCTTGAGCGGCACGACCGGCCGGCCCTCCTCGTCGAGCAGCCGGAAGTGCCTGCCGTCGAGGTGGAAGTGCTGCGCATCCTCGCGCGCGATCACGGTGTTGGGCTGCGTGCCCGCAGCGACCAGGATCGTGCGCGCCGGCAGGGTCGCGCGGCCGGTCTCGCGCCAGCCGCCGCCTTCGTCGAACTGCTGCACCGAAACTTCCAGCGCCTTCGCCCGGCCGGCGTCGTCGACCTCGACCGCGAGCGGCGTCACGCCCTCGGCGAAGCGGATGCCCTCCTCCAGCGCCTTCTCGATCTCCTCGTGGTTCAGCGTGTAGGCCGGGCTGTCGATCATGCGGCGCCGGTAGGCGATCGTGACGCCGCCCCAGGACTGCACGAGTTCGGCCAGCCGCGGCGCGCGGCCCTCGCGCGCCGCCGCCTCCCGCTCCGCGCGAATCGCGCGGGCGTGCGCGACGAACTCGTCGCCGATCGCCGCCTCGTCGCCGGTCCACATCGCCCGCACCGCCGCTTCGCCGTCGCGCGCGGCCAACGCTTCGTAGCGCGCGAGGAACTTCTCGACCTCGACCGGGTAGTAGGCGAGCGCCTCGGTGGCGGTGTCGATCGCGGTGAGGCCGCCGCCGATCACCACCACGGGCAGGCGCACCTGCATGTTGGCGAGCGAGTCGCGCTTGGCCGCCCCGGTCAGCTGCAACGCCATCAGGAAGTCGGAGGCGGTGCGCACGCCGTTGGCGAGGCCGTTGGGCAGGTCGAGCACCGTCGGCTTGCCCGCGCCGGCGGCCAGCGCGACGTGGTCGAAGCCCATCGCGAACGCCCCCTCGGCGTCGAGCGCGCCACCGAAGCGCACGCCGCCGACGAGCGCGAACTGCGCGCGGCGCTCGAGCAGCAGGCGCAGCACCTTGAGGAAGTTCTTGTCCCAGCGCACCGTGATGCCGTACTCGGCCACGCCGCCGAAACCGGCCATCACGCGCTCGTCGAGCGGCTCCCAAAGGGCAGCGACGTCGCGCACGGGCGCGAAGGGCACCCGCTTGCCGTCGGGCCGCACGCCGGAAAGTGCCGGATCGAGCGGCTCGACCTTGAGGCCGTCGATGCCGCACACCGAGTGGCCGTCGTTGATCAGGTGATGCGCGAGCGTGTAGCCGGCCGGCCCCATGCCCACCACAAGCACGCGCTTGCCGGTGGGGGCGCGCGGCACCGGGCGCCGCAGGTCCAGGGGATTCCAGCGCGTCAGCAGCGAGTAGATCTCGAAGCCCCACGGCAGCGCGAGCACGTCCCTGAGCACGCGCGTCTCCGACTGCGGGATGTCGACCGGGTCGGTCTTCTGGTAGATGCACGACTTCATGCAGTCGTTGCAGATCCGGTGCCCGGTGCCGGCGACCATCGGGTTGTCCACGCAGATCGCCGCCAGGGCGCCAAGGGCTACGCCCTCCGCGCGCAGCTTGTGGAACTCGGAGATCTTCTCCTCCAGCGGGCAGCCGGCGAGCGGCACGCCGAAGACGGTGCGCTTGAACGGGTCCGAGGGGTCGGCCGGCTTCTTCTCGAGCAGGCCGCGCGAGCAGGAGTCCTTGCCCTGCTCGTGGCAGAAGATGCAGTAATGGGCCTGGTCGAGGCCGCCGATCAGGTCCGTGCCCGGATCGGTGAGCGCGAAGCCGTCGCGGTGACGCGGCGCGTGGTGCGAATCGAGCTTCACCGCCGGGACGCCGTCGACCTCGGTCGCCTCGACGGGGACCAGCCGGAAGAAGTCCAGCTTGCGCGGCGCCCGGAACAGCACCCCGCCCTTGGTCGCCGCGCGCCCCTGCGGCGTATGCGACGCCCACGCCGCGTAGCGCAAGGCGAGGTCGAACGACTCGGCGTTCGCCGCCTCGTCGCCCGCCCAGTCGATCACGGCGTTGGCGAACGCGAGCTCCCCGTCCGGGCCGGCGATCGGCCTGCCGATGCGCGCCTCCAGCGCCGCGCGCAGCGCGGGGCCGTCGAACGCGGCCGCCGCGTCGGCCTTGTACGTGTTCATCGCCTTGCGCTGCACGAACTGTCGCTTCATCGCGTAAAGCGGCGCCAGCTCGTGGTGTCGCGCCGCGAGCGCGCACACCTCGGCCTGGATGCCGAAGAGGTGGGCGAGGAAGTCCTCGAGATGCGGCGCGACCGCGATCAGCAGTTCGGACTCCGCCTTGCGCTCGAGCGGCGCATCGCGGCGCCGCGCCGCGAGCAGGCGCCCGGCGAGCGCGGCGTCGCTCGCCCGCAGCGCCTCGAGGAAGCGCGCGTCGATCGCGAGCGCCCCCTCGCGCGTGTACAGCGTTGCGAAGTCGAGTCCGAAGGCCAGTCGAAGCATGGTGGGGGGATGCGACGGTCGCCCGACCGGCGGCCAGGGGCGGCGGGCCGCGGACGCGCGTGCAACCACCCGCGCGCCGGCTGCGGCGTGGTGCGGACCGCACGGTGCTCTATTTTACCTGTCGCGCCCCGTCGACCCGCCGCTGTGCGAGCATTGGCGCACGACAACGCGAGGGACCTCGAGCGAGGCCCGCCGGGGAGCCGGCGAGAAACCGCGCCGCGAAGTCAACCTCGTGCCTACCCCGCGCGTTGCGGGACGGCTTCAACCCCGGATCGGACGCCCCATGTCGCTCCTGCGCCGCACTGTCCTGCTCGCCGTCGCCGCGTTCGCCCTGCCGCTTCACGCGCAGTCGATCAAGCTGGGCGAGCTCAACAGCTACAAGGTCTTTCCCGCCTTCCTCGAGCCGTACAAGAAGGGGATGGAGCTCGCGCTCGAGGAGATCAACGCTGCCGGCGGCGTGCTCGGGCGCAGGCTCGAGCTCGTCTCGCGCGACGACAACGGCAACCCCGGCGACGCCGTGCGCGTGGCCGAGGAGCTGATCACGCGCGAGCGCGTCGCGCTGCTGATGGGGACTTTCCCGTCGAACGTGGGCCTGGCCGTCGCCGACCTCGCCAAGCAGCGCAAGGTGCTGTTCATCGCCGCCGAGCCGCTCACCGACAAGATCGTGTGGGAGAGCGGCAACGAGTACACGTTCCGCCTGCGCGCCTCGACGTACATGCAGACGGCGATGCTCGTGCCCGAGGCCGCGAAGCTCGGCAAGAAGCGCTGGGCGATCGTCTACCCGAACTACGAGTACGGCCAGGCCGCCACGGCCACCTTCAAGCGGCAGATGATCGCGCGCGCGGGCGGGGGCATCGAGTTCGTCGAGCAGGCCGTGCCGCTGGGCAAGATCGAGCCGGGCCCGGTGGTGCAGGCGCTCGTCGACGCCAAGCCGGATGCCATCTTCTCGTCGCTGTTCGGCCCCGACCTCGCCCGCTTCGTGCGCGAGGGCCAGCTGCGCGGGCTGTTCCGCGACCGGCCGGTGTTCAACCTCCTCGGCGGCGAGCCCGAGTATCTCGACCCGCTCAAGGACGAGGCGCCGGTGGGCTGGTGGGTCACCGGCTATCCCTGGTACGCGATCGACACGCCCGAGCACAAGCGCTTCCGCGACGCCTACCAGAAGAAGTTCGGCGACTACCCGCGGCTCGGGTCGGTGGTCGGCTACGCCACCGTCCACACGGCCGCCGCGGCGCTGAGGAAGGCCGGGTCGACGGACACCGCGAAGCTCGTGGCGGCGATGAAGGGCCTCGAGGTAGACACGCCGTTCGGGCGGATCGCCTATCGCGCGCTCGACCACCAGTCGACGATGGGCGCCTACGTCGGCCGCACCGCGGTGAAGGACGGCAAGGGCGTGATGGTCGACTGGCGCTACGCCGACGGCAAGGACTTCCTGCCGGGCGACGACGAGGTGAAGCGGCTGCGGCCGGCCAGGTAGCCCGCGGCGCGCCCGTACCCGAAATGAGGGTCAGACTCGCATTTCGCGGCCGGGCACGGGCCCGCACCTCGCGCCGAACGTTCGGGAAATGCGAGCCTGACCCTCGCTTCGCTGCGCGATGACGCCTACGGCCCTCGCGCTGCAACTCCTCAACGGCCTCGCCTCGGCCTCCGCGCTGTTCCTCGTCGCCGCGGGGCTGACGCTGATCTTCGGCGTCACGCGCGTGGTCAACTTCGCGCACGGCTCGCTGTTCATGCTGGGCGCGTACCTCGCCTGGACGTTCGGCGGGCTGTTCGGCGATGGCCTCCTCGCGCACTGGTCGAGCGTGCTGGCCGCCGCGGCGGTCGTGGCGGTGATCGGCGTCGCGGTGGAGGCGCTGCTGCTCAAGCGCCTGTACGCCGCGCCCGAGCTGCTGCAGCTGACCGCGACGTTCGGCGTCGTGCTGATCGTGCGCGACGCGGCGCTGGCGATCTGGGGTGCCGAGGACAAGCTGGGGCCGCGCGTGCCGCTGCTCGACGGCACGGTCGAGCTGGCCGGCCGCGCGATCCCCGAGTACGACCTGTTCCTGGTCGCCGTCGGTCCGCTGGTCCTCGTCGGTCTCACGTGGCTCGTCACGCGCACGCGCTTCGGCATGCTCGTTCGCGCGGCCTCGGAGAACCGGGTGCTCGCCGCCGCGCTCGGCGTGCGGCAGGCGCTGCTGTTTTCGGCCGTGTTCGCGCTCGGCGCCGGGCTCGCGGGGCTGGCGGGCGCCCTGCAGCTGCCGCGCGAGCCGGCGAACCTCAACATGGACCTCGCGGTCGTCGCCGAGGCGTTCGTGGTCACCGTCGTCGGCGGGCTCGGCTCGATCCCCGGAGCCTTCCTCGCCGCATTGATCATCGGGCTCGTGAAGGCGGTCTGCATCGGGCTCGGCACAGTGGAGATCGGAGGCTTCGCGGTGGCGTTCCCGCGGCTCACCCTGGTCGCCGAGTTCGTCGTCATGGCGATCGTGCTGGCGGCGAAGCCGCACGGGTTGCTCGGCGTCCCGCCGCCGGTGCTCGCCACGACGCCGCTCGCCGAGCAGCGCGAGCACGTGCGCGTGCCCGGACGGCGCGCGGCGATCGTCGCCGCGCTGGCGTTCGGCGCGCTCGCGCTGCTTCCGCTGGGCAGCGACGACTACCTGCTCGTGCTGGCGACCGACGTGCTGGTCGCCACGCTGTTCGCGGCGAGCCTGCAGTTCATCATGGGGCCGGGTGGCATGACGAGCTTCGGCCACGCCGCGTACTTCGGCGTGGGGGCCTACGCTGCTGCGCTGGCGTTCAGGCACGGCTGGCCGATGCTCGCCTCGCTCGCGCTCGCCCCGATTGCCGCGCTGGTGGCAGCGCTGTTCCTCGGCCTGTTCGCGGTCCGGCTCGCCGGCGTCTACCTGGCGATGCTGACGCTCGCGTTCGCGCAGATCGTGTGGTCGGTGGTGTTCCAGTGGGACGCGTTCACCGGCGGCAGCAACGGGCTGGTGGGCATCTGGCCGCCGGAGTGGCTCGCCGGCCGCGAGCGCTTCTACCTCTTCGGGCTCGTCGTGCTCGCGGCGGCACTGCTGCTGCTCGCGCGCATCGTCCATTCGCCGTTCGGCTTCGCGCTGCGGGCCGTGCGCGACTCGTCGCTGCGCGCGGCGGCGGTCGGCATCGACGTGCGTGCGATCCAGTGGCGGGCGTTCGCGCTAGCGGGCGCGTTCGCGGGACTGGCGGGCGGGCTCTACGCGTTCTCGAAGGGCAGCATCTCTCCGGAGACGCTGGCGATCCCGCGCTCGGTGGATGCGCTGGTCATGGTGCTGCTCGGCGGCCTGAACGCGCTGGCCGGGCCGCTGCTCGGCGCGGCGGCCTTCACCTGGATGCAGGACGAGTTGTCGCGTGCCACCGACTACTGGCGCGCGGCGACCGGCGCGGTCATCCTGCTCATCGTGCTCGCCTTCCCGCAGGGCATCGGCGGCGCGCTGGCGCGGCTGCGCCTGCCTGCGCCGTGGCGCGCGCCATGAGCGCTGCAGGGCCGCCCCGAGGACGCCTGTGCGAGCGGGGCGCAAGCCAGGCGCAATGTGCGCGTCCGCTCGCGCTGGCGGCGGCCGATACGCAAACCGTACGCACTGCTGGGCCGTCCAAGGAGGCCGCTCATTTCGCCGGCCTCATTGAGCGGGCGCGGCTTGCATGGGTCTGCATGTCGGCCGGTGCGGCGATTCGCCTCGGCGTCGATCCCCACGCTGCGCGCGGGGCAATCGGCGAGGCGGAGCAGGGGCCCCGCTTGCGGGGATGCGACCCGAGACGATTGCAAGGGGCCGCGGACAAGCGACTTGCACTCCCGAAACATCTCATTGCGGCCCCTCGCCGCAGGGCGAACGCCACTCCCCCGGGGGGCAGCGCAGCTGCGCCAGCAGCAAGCGTGGGGGCACCATGAGCGACGAGCGCGTCCTCGCGGTCGAGCATCTGTCGAAGTCGTTCGACGGCGTGCGCGCGGTGCGCGACGTCTCGTTCGGCGTCGCCGCCGGCGAGCTCTGCGCGCTGATCGGCCCCAACGGCGCAGGCAAGACGACCTGCTTCAACTGCATCAACGGGCAGCTCGCGCCCGACGCCGGGCGCGTGTGGCTCGCCGGCGTCGACGTCACCGGCCGCGCGCCCCGCGACATGGCACTCTCCGGCGTCGGACGCACGTTCCAGGTCGCTGCGACGTTCGCCTCGATGACCGTGCGCGAGAACGTGGAGATCGCGCTGCTCTCGCACGCCGGGCTGGCCGAGGCCTACTTCGGCCAGGCCTCGGGCGCGCGCCGTGCACAGGCCGACGCCCTGCTCGAGCGCGCGGGCATCACGGCGCTCGCGGATCGTCACTGCGGCGCCCTGCCCTACGGCGACGCCAAGCGCGTGGAACTTGCGCTGGCGCTGGCGGGCAACCCGAAGCTCCTGCTGATGGACGAGCCGACGGCGGGCATGGCGCACGCCGACCGCGGCGCGCTCATGGCGGCGGCCGCCGAGCTGGCGCGCCGCGACCGCGTGGCCGTGCTGTTCACCGAGCACGACATGGACGTCGTGTTCGGCCACGCCGACCGCATCGTGGTGCTCGACCGCGGCCGCGTCATCGCCGATGCCGCCCCGGAGGTGGTGCGCGCGGACCCGAGCGTGCAGGCAGTCTACCTGGGCGCGCCCGCACCTTGACGTTGCGTGTCAGGCGGTCAGCCGCCCCACCACCCGCTGCGCGAACGGCCGCACCGCCAGCCGGACAGGGAACGCGATCGCCCACGTCGTCAGCCAGCCGCGCAGCCAGCGCTGCGCGAAATCGGGCGGCAGGCCGACGTTGAGCGTCGTGGGCAGGCCGCTGACGATGCGCGTCATCACCCCGGCGAGCAACAGCGCGAAGGCGTAGGAAGCAGGCGCTTCGGCATCACGCCGCACCCCCGGAGAGCCGCGCGAAGCCGCGCTCGAGGTCGGCGATGAGGTCAGCCGGGTCCTCGAGGCCGATGGCGAGGCGCAAGCACGGGCCGCCTGGAGCCCATTGCGTGGCCGTGCGAACGCGCTCGGGCCAGGTGGGGATCACCAGGCTCTCGAAGCCGCCCCAGCTCCAGCCCATCGCGAAGACCGCAAGCCCGTCGAGCATCGCATCGACGCGCTCCTTGGCAACCGGCTGCAGGACGACGCCGAAGAGCCCCGACGCGCCGGCGAAGTCGCGCCGCCACAGCTCGTGCCCCCGGCTGCCGGGCAGCGCGGGGTACAGCACCTCGCGGACTTCGGGACGCGAGCGCAGCCACGCGGCGACCTCCATGGCGCTCGCGCGGTGGCGCGCGAGCCGCGTTGGCAGCGTGCGCAGTCCCCGCAGGCCGAGGAAGCAGTCGTCGCTCGATGCCGCCACGCCCATGTCGGTCCAGAGCCGGTGCATGGCCGCGTGAGTCGCCTCGTTGCACACGATGGCGCCGAGCAGCACGTCGGAGTGACCGCCGATGTACTTCGTCGCGGCGTGGATGGACACGTCGACGCCGTGGTCCATCGCGCGAAAGCCGAACGGCGTCGCCCACGTGTTGTCCATCAGCACCAGCGCGCCGCGCTCGTGCGCCACGCCGGCGATCGCCGGGATGTCCTGCACCTCGAAGGTCAGCGAGCCGGGCGACTCGGTGAACACGATGCGGGTGTTCGGCCTGAAGCGCCGCGCGATGTCCGCTCCGATCAGCGGGTCGTAGTACTCGACTTCGACGCCGAGGCGCGCGAGGTGCAGCGCGCAGAAGCGGCGTGTGGGGAAGTAGACGCTGTCGGTGACCAGCACGTGGTCGCCGGGCTTCGCCAGCGCGAGCAGCGGCAGCGTGGTCGCGGCCAGTCCCGACGGCACCGCCAGCGCGCGGAAACCGCCCTCGAGCGCGGCCATCGCTTCCTGGAAGTCGACGACCGTCGGCAGGCCGTGCAGGCCGTAGCCGATCGATCGCGACTCGCCGCGGGCGGACGCCTCGAGGTCCGCGACCGTGGGGAAGAGGATCGTCGAGGCGCGGTAGACAGGCGTGTTGACCGCGCCCAGATGCCGATGCGAATGGCGGCCGAGGTGGCCGGCTCGCGTCGAGGGGCCGGGCGGGTCGCCGTCGGACTTGCCGCTCACGACGTGCCTGCCCGCGCGAGGCCGTGGGCGACGAGCACGCGTTCGACCTGGCGCTCCACCGGCAGCGCGACGTCGACGACCAGCGCATCGGCGGGCGGCTCGAGCGTGGCGAACTGGCTATCGAGCAGCGTGGCCGGCATGTAGCGGTGCTTGCGCCCGGCGAGCCGCGCTGCGATGGTCGCGTAGTCGCCGGCGAGGTGCACGAAACGCACGTCGCCCGCGCGCGCGAGCCGGTCGCGGTAGGCCTGCCGCAGCGCCGAGCACGCCAGCACCGCGTGCTCCCCGCGCGCGAGGATCGCGCGGAGCTCGTCGGCGATGCGGTCGAGCCACGGCCAGCGGTCGTCGTCGCTGAGCGGCATCCCGGAGGCCATCTTCGCGACGTTGGCGGGCGGATGGAACTCGTCGGCGTCGAGGAACCGCCAGTCCAGCGCCTGCGCCAGCGCCTCCCCCACCGTGGACTTGCCGCAGCCGCACACGCCCATGACGACGAGGATCACGAGCACCCTCCAGCGCTCGATGCGTCCGACACGGCCACCACGGAATTGCGAAGGCCCATGACGCGATGCTACCAAACGCGTCAGGCGGCCCGACGCGTCGCGAGCACTGCGGCGAGCACGATGAGCGCGCCACCGGCGAGGGTCCGCCCCGTCGGCACCTCGCCGAGCAACGCGAGGGCGAGGGCGATGCCGTACACCGGTTCCAGCGCCGCGACCACGCTCGCCGTGTGCGCGGACAGGCGCCGCAGGCTGGCGATGAACATCGTGTGCGCGAGCGCGGTGCAGGCGAGCCCGAGAACGACGATCAGCACGGCGTCGCGCCAGGTCGGCGCGACGGGTGCGGGGTCGAGCGCGACCGCCGCCAGCAGCGCGAGCGCCGCGAAGGCGTTCTGCCACAGCGCGACGTCGAGCGGCGCGTGCGTCGCGGCGAGCGCGCGACTGCGCACCGCCAGCAGCGCGAACGTGAGGCCGGACAGCACGCCCCAGGCGAGGCCGCGCAGCGTGGCGTCCCATGGGTCGAACGACGGCACGAGCACGACGAGCCCGGCGCTAACCAGCGCCGCGGTCGCCGCCTCCACGCCCGTCCAGCGGCGCGCGAGCAGCCAGCGCTCGAGCAGGAGGACGAACAGCGGGAACGTCGCGAAGCCGAGCAGGCCGACCGCGACGCTCGACACGGCGATCGCCTCGAAGAAGCAGGTCCAGTGCACGGCGAGCACGAGCCCGTTGACCGCGAGCCGCCACGTGGGCGCGGCGGGCCGGCCGCGTGCCAGCGCGATCGCGGCGAGCGCAGCCGCGGCGACGACCGTGCGGCCCAGCACGATGACGGCCGCCGGAAGCGCCAGCCACTTGCCGAACAGTCCCGCGAACCCGAACAGCAGCACGGCGGCGTGGACGAGGGCAAGATCGGTCGCGCGCGGGGACATGGCGGGGGCGGTTCCGAGCGGCAGATCCGGAGCCGGCGGCGGTCCATTCTGCCATCGCAAGGGCTAGAATCGCGGGGCGCGCGACTTGCGGCCCGAAATCAGGGCCAGAGTCGCATTTCCGAAATCAGGGTCAGAGTCGCATTTCGGGCGTCGGCCACGGCCGGAGCCGGAAAGTGCGACTCTGACCCTGATTTCGACGCCGGAAATGCGACCCTGACCCTCATTTCGACCGGGCGGGAGGGCGCGCCGACGAACACGGGAGAAGAGCGATGCCGGAGCCGCGCAGCACGAAGGACATACTGGACAGCGTCCGCGAATCGCCGGGCAACCGCGTCAAGCTGGCGGTCGTCGACATCGACGGCATCCTCCGCGGCAAGTACGTGCACAAGGAAAAGTTCTTCTCCGCGGTCGAAGGCGGCTTCGGCTTCTGCGACGTGGTGTACGGCTGGGACAGCCAGGACCAGTGCTACGACAACACCACGGTCACCGGCTGGCACAAGGGCTACCCCGACGCGCTCGCCCGCATCGACCTTCGCACGCACCGCAACGTGCCGTGGGACGGCGGCGTGGACTTCTTCCTGGCGAGCTTCGTGCGCGCCGGCAAGCGCGGCGAGGAGCCCTTCCCCCTCGACCCGCGGCAGGTCCTCGCGCGCGTCCTCAAGCGCGCGGAGAAGCTCGGCGTGCAGCCGATGTGCTCGCTGGAGTTCGAATTCTTCAATTTTGCCGAGACGCCGCAGAGCTGGGCGGAGAAGAAGGGCGTCGGCCCCGAGCCGCTGACGCCCGGCATGTTCGGCTACTCGCTGCTGCGCGCCAACCACGCGCGCGACTACATGAGCGCGCTGTTCGCGGAGCTCGGCGCGTTCGGCGTGCCCATCGAGGGCCTCCACACCGAGACGGGGCCGGGCGTCTACGAGGCGGCGATCGTCTACAGCGACGCGATGGAGGCGGGAGACCGCGCGGCCCTGTTCAAGTCCGGAGCCAAGGAGATCGGCGCCCGCTTCGGCATCATGCCGAGCTTCATGGCCAAGTGGAGCCAGAGCTATCCCGGCTGCTCGGGCCACGTGCACCAGAGCCTGTCGGACGGCAAGCGCAACGTCTTCCACGACCCCAAGGGCCGCTTCGCGATGAGCAGGACGTTCGAGCGCTACCTCGCCGGTCAACTCGCCACGCTGCTCGAGTTCGCGCCGATGTTCTGGCCGACGATCAACAGCTACAAGCGCCTGGTCGACGGCTTCTGGGCGCCGGTGAAGCCGACCTGGGGCGTGGACAATCGCACCGCCAGTTTCCGCGTCATCCCCGGGTCGGCGAAATCGCACCGGCTGGAGACGCGCTGCCCGGGTTCGGACTGCAACCCCTACCTCGCGCTCGCCGCCTGCATAGCCGCCGGACTGCACGGCATCGAGAAGGACCTCAAGCTCGCCGCGGCGCCGATCCGGGGCACGAACGTCGGCGGCGAGAACGTCCCGCGCGCGCCGCGCACGCTGATCGAGACCACCCGGGCGTTCCGCGCGTCGGATCGCGCGCGCGACTGGTTCGGCGACGAGTTCGTCGACCACTTCGCCGCGACCCGCGAGTGGGAGTGGCGGCAGTGGCAGGACGCCGTCACCGACTGGGAGCTCAAGCGCTACTTCGAGATCATCTGATGCTTCCGGCACGCATCGCGCTGGCCGCCGCGACGGCGCTGCTCCTGGCCGCGGCGCCCGCCACGGGCAGGACGCTGCGCATCGCCAGCGGCTTCGACCCGCAGACGATGGACCCGCACGCGCTGGCGCTGCTCTACCACAGCCGGGTGATCACGCAGGTCTACGAGTCGCTGGTGCACCGCGGCCGCGACTTCGCGCTCGAGCCCTCTCTCGCGGTGTCGTGGAGCAACGTCGACGCGACGACGTGGCGCTTCCGGCTGCGGCCGGACGTGCGCTTCCACGACGGCAGCGCGTTCACCGCCGACGACGCCGTGTTCTCGATCGAGCGGGCGCTGGCGAAGAACTCGCAGCGCGCGTTCCAGCTGCGCGGCGTCACCGGCGCGCGCAAGGTGGACGCGCTGACGATCGACGTCCTGCTCGCGGCGCCGGACGCGGTGCTGCCCGAGAAGATGTGGCTCGTCGCCATGATGAGCCGCGCCTGGGCGCACAGGCACGGCGTGACGGCGCCGCAGGACTACAACGGCAAGCAGGAGACGCACGCGGTGCGCAACGCGAACGGCACCGGCCCGTACGCACTCAGGTCCTACGAGCCGGACAACCGCCTCGTCCTGGTGGGCAACCCGCAGTGGTGGGGCAGGCGCGGCGACGTGACCGAGGCCGTGTACACGGTGATCCAGTCCGACGCCACGCGGCTCGCCGCGCTCGCCTCGGGCCAGGTCGACTTCGTCATCGATCCGCCTTTCCAGGACGTCGCGCGGCTCAAGTCCGAGGGCCGGCACACAATCGTCGAGACGCAGGACATCGGCACGCAGTACCTGGGCTTCGACCAGCGCCGCGACGAGCTCGAGTCCTCGGACGTGAAGGGACGCAACCCGTTCAAGGACCTGCGCGTGCGGCGTGCGGTCGCCCACGCGATCGACGTCGACACCATCGTCGCCAAGGTGCTGCGCGGGCAGGCCGCTCCGACCGGATCGCCGCTGTCGCGGCGCGTGGACGGCTACCGGCCGGACCTCGAGCAGCGCCTGCCCCACGACCCCGCGGCCGCGCGCCGGCTGCTGGCCGAGGCCGGCTACCCGCAGGGCTTCGGCGTGACGCTCGACTGCGTCAACGCGACGTTTCGCGCCGCCGTGTGCCAGGCGATCGCCGGCATGCTGGCGCAGGTCGGCATCCGCGTGACGTTCCAGCCGTGGCCCACGCCGCAGTTCTTCCCCAAGCTCACGCAGGCGACCTCCAGCTTCTTCGAGTTCGGCTGGTCGCCGGCCACCGACGCCTGGCCGGCGCTCAACGCGATCGTGCGCAGCCACGGCGAAGGCGGGCTCGGCGCGTTCAACGGCGGGCGCTACTCGAACCCGAAGCTCGACGCGCTGGTCGACGGCATTCGCGTCGAGCCAGACCTCGCGCGGCGGCGGCAGATGGTCGGCGAGGCGCTGGGCATCGTGCACGCCGACCTGGCGCTGCTGCCGCTCTACCGCCGGACGCTCGCGTGGGCCATGCGCAAGGGCGTCGAGGTCGCGATGTGGCCCAACGACATGCTCGAACTGCGCTTCGTGACGATCCGATGACCAACCTCGCCCGCTTCGCCTTTCCCACCGCCATCCACTTCGGGGTCGGCGCCGCCGCCGGCGTCGGAGCGCACCTCGCCGAACGGCGGTGCCGCCGGCCGCTGGTCGTGACCGATCGCCAGCTGGCCGCCCTGCCGGTCGCGCAGGGCTTCGTGCGCGGCCTGCGCGACGCCGGACTCGACGTCGCCGTGTTCGACGGGGTGCACGGCAATCCCACCGCCTCGCAGGCCGACGCAGGCGGCGCGGCCTATCGCGCGCACCGGGCCGACTGCGTCGTCGGCTTCGGCGGCGGCGCGGCGCTAGACGTCGCGAAGATCGTCGGCGTGCTCGGCACCGCCGGCGGGCCGGCGATCGAGTACGCGTGGGACCACCCGGGGGTGCGCGCGATCCCCGACGATCCGCCGTGGTTCGTCGCCGTGCCTACCACGGCCGGCACCGGCTCCGAGGTGGGCCGCTCGGCGGTGATCTCCGAGGACGACACGCACGTCAAGCGCATCGTGTTCTCGCCCAGGATTCTCGCCCGCGCCGTGTTCGCCGATCCCGCGCTCACGCGCGACCTGCCTGCGTCGGTCACTGCAGCGACGGGGATGGACGCGCTGACGCACAACGTCGAGAGCTACCTCTCGCCCGAATACCACCCGCTGTGCGACGGCGTGGCCGTCGAGGGCGTGCGCATCGCGGCACGGGCGCTGCCGATCGCGGTGCGCGACGGCGCCGACCTCGTCGCGCGCGGCGACATGCTGATGGCGTCGATGATGGGCGCGATCGCCTTCCAGAAGGACCTCGGCGCCGTGCATTCCTGCGCCCACGCGCTGTCCACCGTGGCGGACCTGCACCACGGGCTCGCCAACGGCGTGATGATCGATCACGTGATGCGCTTCAACCTCCCTGCGGCGACGGCGAAGCTCGCCGAGCTCGCGCACGTCGCGCGCGTGCCGGGAGCGGATGTCGGCAGCGTGGAGGCCCGCGCGGCAGCGTTCGTCGACTGGCTTGCGAAGCTCAAGGCGACTGTCGGGATCCCCGCCACGCTGTCCGCGCTGCGCGGGCCGCGCCCGGTGACCCGCGCGGACCTGCCGCGGCTGGTCGAGGTCGCGGTGAAGGACCTCTGCCACAGGACCAATCCGCGTCCCTGCACGGCGGCGGACTTCGAAGCGCTGTTCGCGGCGGCGCTGTGACCCCTCACCCCCGCCCCCTTTCCCCGCTTCCGCGGGGCGAGGGGAGTACGAATCCGCAGGGCCGCCCCAAGGGCGAACGAGCCCCGCAGCGCGCAGCGACGAGGGTCGTCCGATGAGCTCGATGCTCAGGATAGGCGTTTCCGCGTCGTTCTTCCACGCGGATCCCCAGCGCCGCATATTCAAGGGCATGACGCTGCAGTACATCGAGCAGAACCTCGCGCACTGGCTGATGCAGCGCGACGTGCTGGCGTTCATGATTCCCTCGCCCGACGGGTCCACCCGCCGCGAGCGCAGCCGCGTGACGCTCGACGCCTACGCCGACGCGCTCGACGGCCTGGTCCTGATGGGCGGCTCCGACGTGTGTCCCGAGACCTACGGCGAGAAGGCACTGCGCCCCGAGTGGAACGGCGACCGCGTGCGCGACGAGTACGAGATCGGCCTCTACCGCGCCTTTGTCGCGAAGGGCAAGCCCGTGCTCGGCGTCTGCCGCGGCGCGCAACTGGTCAACGTGGCGCAGGGCGGGACGCTGTGGCAGGACCTCGCGACACAGGTGCCGGGCGCCCTCGACCACCGCAATTGGGAGATCTACGCCGGGAACTGCCACGCGACCTCGATCGTCGCCGGTTCGGGGCTCGCGAGGCTCTACCCGTCGACGCCGCTCGTCAAGACGAACTCGGTGCACCACCAGGCGCTGAAGGACCTCGGCCGCGAACTCGTGGTCGAGGCCTGGTCCGAACCCGACCGCATCGTCGAGGCGATCCGCTGGACGGGACCCTCGTACGTGTTCGCCGTCCAGTGGCACCCCGAGTTCCACCCGCCCGGCGACGCTTCCTTCGTCGACGACACGCCGATCCTCGACGACTTCCTCGCCGCGGCGGCCGCCCACCGCGATGCCGAGTACGCGCTCTAGCAGGCGACGGCGAACCCTGCGCATGCACCGTGTACCGCGCCGGCGGCGCCGCACCCGCCTCCCCTCCCCCTCTGACTCCGCCCTGCCATGAAGATCCGCAACCCCGCTACCGCCGCAACGCTGGCCGACGTCGCCGCCGACGACAGCCGCGCCGTCCGCCGCAAGTATCTCCGCGCCCGCGCGGCGCAGCCGGCGTGGGCGGCCCTGCCGATACGCAAGCGCCTGGCGACGATCGCCGCGTTCCGCGAGCGCGTCGCCGCGCTGCGCGAGACCCTGGCGCGCACGCTGACCGAGGAAGTCGGCAAGCCGATCCGCCAGTCGCGCAACGAGCTCAACGGCCTGCTGGGGCGCCTCGACTTCTTTCTCGCCGAGTCGACGCGCTCGCTGAGGCCCGAGACCGTGCTCGCCGACGTCGACGGGAAGATGGAGGAGCGCATCACGCACGAGCCGCTCGGCGTGATCGCGAACATCTCCGCGTGGAACTACCCGTACTTCGTCGGCAGCAACGTCTTCGTCCCCGCGCTGATCGCCGGCAACGCGGTGCTCTACAAGCCCTCCGAGTACGCGACGCTGACCGGCCTTCACATCGCGCAGATGCTGAAGGAGTCCGGCGTTCCCGAGGACGTCTTCGTCCCCGTGATCGGCGACGGGCTCGCCGGAGCGGCGCTGCTGCGCCAGGGCGTGGACGGCGTGTTCTTCACCGGCTCCTACGCGACCGGGCGGCGCATCGCGGCCAGCGCCGGGCGGCGCATGATCAAGACGCAGCTCGAGCTCGGCGGCAAGGACCCGATCTACGTCTGCGAGGACGTCGACGTCGCCTCGGCCGCAGCCGCAGTCGCCGACGGCGCGTTCTACAACAACGGCCAGTCTTGCTGCGCGGTGGAGCGCGTCTACGTCGCCGCCCCGATCCACGACGCGTTCGTCGCGGCCTTCGTGAAGGAGGTCAGGGGGTTCCGCATCGGCGACCCGCTGGACGAGGCGACGTACATAGGGCCGCTCGCGCGTCGCGCGCAGATTGCCCTGCTCGAGCGCCAGGTCGCGCAGGCGGTGAAGCTCGGCGGGCGCCTGCTGTGCGGCGGCAAGGCCCTGCCGGGTCGCGGGAACTGGTTCCAGCCGACGGTGATCGCAGGGGCGAACCACCGCATGGATCTGATGCGCGAGGAGAGCTTCGGGCCGGTGATCGGGATCCAGCAGGTCGCCGGCGACGACGAGGCCGTCGCGCTCATGAACGACACCGACTACGGGCTCACGGCCGGCGTCTACACGAAGTCGGAGAAGCGCGCGAAGCGCATCCTCGAGCGCGTGAGGGCCGGCACCGTCTACTGGAACTGCTGCGACCGCGTGAGCCCGCGCCTGCCGTGGTCGGGCGTGGGGCACTCCGGCATCGGCCTCACGCTGTCCACCTACGGCATCCAGACGTTCACGCGGCCGAAGGCCTGGCACCTGCGCGGCGCGTAGGACCCGCGCACGGCGTCAGGCGCGCGGGGGCCGGCGCAGCGCGAGCCAGTCGGCGTGGTGCGACCCGGGCGCATCGACACGCTCGAACGTGTGCGCGCCGAAGTAGTCGCGCTGCGCCTGCAGGAGGTTCGCCGGCAGCCGCTCGCGCCGGTAGCCGTCGTAGTAGGCGAGCGCCGCCGAGAACGCCGGGACCGGGATGCCCGCCAGGCTCGCCGCCGCGACGACGGCGCGCCACGCCGGCTGCGCCTGCGTCACGGCGTCGCGGAAGTACGGCGCGAGCAGCAGGTTCTCGAGCCCCGGCTCGCGGTCGAACGCCTCCTTGATGCGGTCGAGGAACTGCGCGCGGATGATGCAGCCGCCGCGCCACAGCAGCGCGCAGGCGCCGTAGTCGAGGTTCCAGCCGTGCTCGCGGCTCGCCTCCTGCAGCTGGACGAAGCCCTGCGCGTAGCTGATGATCTTCGAAGCGTACAGAGCGCGCCGCACCGACTCGACCAGCGAGGCGCGCTCGCCGAGCGCTGCCTGCACGGCCGACGCCAGCGCGCTGTTCGCCCCCTCCGCCGGCCCGCCGAGCACCCGGCTCGCGCGCACGCGCGCCGCCTTCTGCGCGGACAGGGCGCGCGCGAACACCGCCATCGTCACCAGCGTGCTCGGCACGCCGAGGTCGAGGGCCAGCTGGCTCATCCACTTGCCGGTGCCCTTGGCGCCGGCGACGTCGACGATGCGGTCCACCAGGAAGCCGCCGGAGCGCTCGTCGCGCACGCTGAAGATGTCGCGGGTGATCTCGATCAGGTAGCTCGAAAGCTCGCCGCGGTTCCACTCGTCGAACACGCCGTACAGCTCGTCGTTGCCCAGGCTCCCCAGCTCCGCGAGCAGCTGGTAGGCCTCGCAGATGAGCTGCATGTCGCCGTACTCGATGCCGTTGTGCACCATCTTCACGTAGTGGCCCGCCCCCCCCGGGCCGACCCACTCGCAGCAGGGAATGTCGGCGGCGGGGCCCACCTTCGCGGCGATCGACTGGAGCAGCGGCGCAAGCTGCGGCCACGCGGCGGCGCTGCCGCCGGGCATCAGGCTGGGGCCCTTCAGCGCGCCCTCCTCCCCGCCGGACACGCCGCAGCCGACGTAGAGCAGGCCCATCGCCTCGACCTCCCTCGTGCGCCGCTCGGTGTCCAGGTAGTGCGTGTTGCCGCCGTCGATCAGGATGTCGCCCGGCGCGAGGTGCGGTCGCATCTGCGCGACCAGGTCGTCGACCGCCGGCCCCGCCTTCACGAGCATCATGATCTTGCGTGGCCGCTTGACCGCGGCGACGAGTTCGGCGATCGAGCGGCAACCGGTGAACTTGCGCCCGGCGGCGCGACCGCGCATGAACTCGTCGACGCGGTCCGCGGACCGGTTGTATACGGCCACGCGCCAGCCGCGGCTCTCGACGTTGAGCGCGAGGTTCTCGCCCATCACGGCCAGACCGATCAAACCGAAGTCGCAATCGCTCATCCTGCTTCCGTCGTGGTGGTGTCGGCGGCGCGTTGCCGCGCCTGCGAGGCTACCCGGTGCGGCCGGGCGGCAACTCGGCGAAGTCGTCGGTGCGCGGCATCGCCTGCAGCACGCCGAGCATCGGCGGCGGCGGGAGGACGAGCTTGCGCGAGGCGAGGTCCAGCCAGCCGCAGGCGCTGTCGACCGTCGCGCACAGCTTGCCCTCGGCGCGCCGGATCTCGTTGCGCACCACGAACCGGCTGCCGTCCGGCGCCATGCCCGCGAGGGCGACGCTGACCTCGATCTCCTCGAGCAGCCCAACCTCCCTGCGGTAGTCGACCGTGTCGCGCATGACGACCGGCCCGATCCGCAGGCGCGCGAACTCGCTCATCGGAAAGCCGCACTCGGCGAAGAACATCATCCGCACGTCCGCCGAACGGTCGAGGAACGCCGTGTTCCTCATGTGCGCGTTGAAGTCCATGTCGCCCCAGCCGGCGACGAACCGCCGCGCGAAGCGCCGCGGCTCAGCCATCGGCGAGCTCCGCCGCGCGCAGCGTATTGGCGAGCAGCATCGCGATCGTCATCGGCCCGACGCCGCCGGGCACCGGCGTGATCCAGGAGGCCCGCTCCTTCGCGGCCGCGAAGTCGACGTCGCCGACGAGCTTGCCCTCGTCGGTGCGGTTGATCCCGACGTCGATCACGATCGCGCCGTCGCGGATCCAGTCGCCCTGCACGAAGTTCGCCCTGCCCACGCCCGCCACGACGACGTCGCCCTGCCGCACGATGCCCGGCAGGTCGCGCGTGGCCGAGTGGCAGATGGTCACCGTGCAGCGCGCCATCAGCAACTCCATCGCCATCGGCCGGCCGACGATGTTCGACTGCCCGATGACGACGGCGTGCTTGCCGGCGAGCGGCTCGCCGGTCTCGGCGAGCAGGCGCATGCAGCCGTAGGGCGTGCACGGGCGCAGCGTCGGCGACTTCAGCACGAGGCGGCCGACGTTGTACGGGTGGAAGCCGTCGACGTCCTTGGCCGGGTCGATGCGCTCGACGACCTTCTGCGGGTCGACGTGCTTCGGCAGCGGCAGCTGCACGAGGATGCCGTGGACGTCGGGGTTCGCGTTGAGGCGGTCGATCGTCGCCAGCAGCTCGGCTTCGGCGAGCGACGCCGGGAAGTCGTGGGCGAACGAGCGCATCCCCACCGCCTCCGTCGTGCGCCGCTTGTTGCGCACGTACACCTGCGAGGCCGGGTTCTCGCCGACCTGCACGACGGCGAGCCCCGGCGGCGCGCGGCCACCGGCCACGCGGGAGGCCACCTTCGCGGCGACCTCCTGCGTCACCGTCAGCGCGACGGCCTTGCCGTCGAGGATGCGCGCGCTCATCGTTACAATGCCTGCGTGGTCGACGAGCGCATTCTAAACCGCCTCGCGGAACGGCTCGCCGCCGCGCTTGCCGCGCCTGCGGCGGCGCTCGTGCCGTTCGTCGTCGACGGCACGCTGGTCGGGGAGCTGGAGCCGGCGCGCGTCGAGCGACTGCGCGCGTACGGCGGCGTCTTCTCGTTCGCCGGCGACGCGCTCACGCTGGCGGACTCGCTGCGAGGATGCGACGCGCGTACCGCTGCGATGCGGGAGGTCGCGCGCGACCTCGCCGCCCTGGGGGCGCTGACGGCGTGGCGCGACGAGCTCTACCCGGTCGCCGCCGCGTTCGGCGCTCCCCCGCTGCTCCTCCTGGAGCGCGCGGCGGCGCGGTATTTCGGCATCGCCACGCACGCTGTCCACGTCAACGGCACCACGTTGCTCGCTGACGGCCGCGAGGCGATGTGGATCGCCAGGCGCAGCGCGAAGAAGGCCATCGATCCCGGCATGCTCGACAACATGGCCGCTGGCGGCATCGCCTCCGGCGCGACTGTCGCCGGCACGCTGCTCAAGGAAGCGTGGGAGGAAGCAGGCCTTCCCGTCGCCGTCGCGTCGTGCGC
Source organism: Betaproteobacteria bacterium (assembly GCA_029884335.1). Lineage (GTDB taxonomy): Bacteria > Pseudomonadota > Gammaproteobacteria > Burkholderiales > Casimicrobiaceae > VBCG01. The sequence continues at coordinate 8,339 of JAOUIA010000046.1, read as the reverse complement.
CGCGCCCGCCGGCGAGGTGCGCATCTACCGCTTGCAGCCGGACGGCGTGCAGCGCGAGACGATCTTCGTGCACGACCTCCGCCTCCCCGCCGACGTCTTTCCGGTCAACAGGGACGGCGAGGTCGTCGCATTCCGGCTCGCCGATCCCGTCGAAGTCGCGACGCTCGCGGGAAATGCCGTAGGTCCGGACGTCGTCACTGCCGACGCGAGCCTCGTGATCGCCGACTGGCTGCTGCGGCGCGGGCACGCGCCCGCCGACAGCGCCGCCGCGCGACGGCTCGCCGCGCTGCGTCGCGGCGCCGTCCAGCGTCGGGGCCCCGCGCTCGCCGGCCCTCGCCCGTGACCTGGCCGGCCAGCCGCCGGCTGATCAGGCAACGCGCACGGCCGCGCGCGGCGCAATCTCGCGGATGCCCAGCCCCGCCAGCGCGTCGGAAATCGCATGCACCGCCTGCGTCATCTCCTCCGGGCCGATCGCCCCGATGCAACCGACGCGGAACGTCTCGACCTGCGTCAGCTTGCCCGGGTAGAGGATGAAGCCGCGCTCGCGCACCGCCGCGTAGAACGCCTTGAACTCGTACTTCGCATCGACCGGCGCGTGGAACGTGACGATGATCGGCGCCTGGATCGCCGGATCGAGGAACGGCCGGAAGCCCATCGCCGCCATGCCCTTCGTCAGCGCCTCGCAGTTGCGCGTGTAGCGGGCGAGCCGCGCGGGCTGCCCGCCCTCGGCCGCGAACTGGTCGAGCGCGGCGTCGAACGCGACGACGACGTGCGTGGGCGGCGTGTAGCGCCACTGCGTCGTCTTCTCCATGTAGGCCCACTGGTCGTGGAGGTCGAGCGCGAGCGACGAGCTGTTCCCTCCCGCGGCCTCCAGCGCCGCGCGGCGGGCGATCACGAATCCCATCCCCGGCGGGCCCTCGATGCACTTGCCGGAGGCGGCGATCACCGCGTCGAACGCCACTTCGCGGGCGTCGATCGGCAGCGCGCCGAACGAGCTCATCGCGTCGACGACGAGCCGGCGGCCGTGCTTCGCGACGACGTCGGCGATGCCTTTCAGCGGATTCAGGATGCCGGTCGACGTCTCGCAGTGGATCAGGCCGACGTGGGTGATCGACGGGTCGGCGGCCAGCAGCCGGTCGACGTCGGCGGGCGTCGTCGGCACGTCCTCCGCGGTGACGAAGGTGGAGACCCTGCGCCCCATCATCTGCGTGAGCTTCGCCATCCGCTGGCCGTAGGCGCCGTTGATCAGCACCAGCACGTGGCCGTCGCGCGGCACCAGCGTGTTGATCGCCGCCTCGACCGCGAACGTGCCGCTGCCCTGCATCGGCACCACGACGTGCGCCGCGCCGGCATGGACGACCTCGAGGAGCTTGCGCCGCAGGCCCGCCGTGACGGCGTTGAACGCGGCGTCCCACGAGCCCCAGTCGCGCAACATCGCCATCTTCGTCGTCAGCGACGTGGTGAGCGGGCCCGGGGTGAGCAGGATCGGATCGCGGGAGACGAGGCTCATGGTGTTCCTTCCGGAGTTCAGTTCGCAACGGACGTGCGGCGCCACGCCTGCGTGCGCTTGAGGATCAGGTGCTCGACGCCGAGCGAGACGACGGTGACGACCGCCGACGTGGCGACGATCAGCGTGGCCATCGCCGCGGCCGCGCCGATCGCGCCCGCCTCGTCCATGTGCAGGATGGAGATCGCGGCGAGCGTGGTCTTCGGCGAGTAGAGGAAGACCACGGCGGAGATCGTCGTCATCGCGTTGACGAAGTAGTAGCGGGCGATGTCGATGACCGTGGGCAGGCACACGGGCACGGTGACGCGGGTGAACGTCTTGTAGAACGGCACCTTGAGCGATGCGGACACCGACTCGAACTCCCCGTCGAGCTGCTTGAGCGCGGTGACCGCGGTCAGGTGCGAGGAGGAATAGAAGTGCACGATCGTCGAGGCGACCAGGATCGCCATCGTGCCGTAGAGCACGGTGAGCGGGTTCGAGGGCTCGTTGAAGAAGAGGATGTAGCCGATGCCGAGCACCATGCCCGGCACGGCCATCGGCAGCATCGCCTGCAGGCGGATCGCGGGGCGCAGCCAGTCGGCGCCGCGCGTCTTCTCGACCCAGTACGCGCCGGCGAACGTGATCGCGGCGCCGATCACCGCGCACAGGCCCGCCATCACGAGGCTGTTGCGATAGGCGTGCTCGACGCCGGCCTCCTCGAAGCCGTAGCGGTAGTGGTCGAGCGTGAACGAGAGGTTGTACGGCCAGAACTTGACGAACGAGCCGTAGGCCGCCATCAGGATGACGCCGAGCATGTAGGCGGAGATCGCCACGACATAGGCGAGGAACAGCGCGTCGCGCAGGACCGCGCGCTTGGGCGCGTAGGGCACGCTGCGCGCCGTGAGCAGCGCCTTCTGCCGGCGCTGGACGAGCGCGTCGATGACGAACGCGACGACCGCCGGCGCCAGCAGCACGAGGCCGACGACGGCGCCCATCTGGAAGTTCTGCTGGCCGATCACCTGCTTGTAGACGTCGATCGCCAGCACCGGGTAATTGCCGCCGATGACCTTCGGCACGCCGAACTCGGACACGGCCATCGTGAACGCCACCATCGCCGCCGAGACGAGCCCGTACTTGGCCGATGGCAGCGTGACGGTCATGAACCGGCGCAGCGCGGAGGCGCCCATCGCGTCGGCGGCCTCGTAGAGGCGGGCGTCGGCGAGCGACAGCGAGGCGAGCAGGATCATCACGGCGTGGGGAAACGTCGCGAAGGCCATCGCCAGCACCATTCCGGGCAGGCCGTAGATCGCCTCGAGCCCGAACACCGGCAGCAGCGCCTTCAGCACCCCCTGGTTGCCGAACAGGTAGATGAACGAGATCGCGGCGAGCAGCGACGGCGCCAGGATCGGCAGCAGCGCGATCGACCGCCACGCCCCCTTGGCCGGGATGCAGGTGCGCTGGATCGCGTAGGCGAACAGGAATGCCATCGGCACGACGACCGCGGTCGTCAGCGTGGCAAACGTGAGCGTGTTCCACGTGGACTGCGCCAGCGCCGGCGTCTGCACGTAGCGCGCGAAGTTCGCCAGCCCCACGAAGGCGCCGCCGCGGTCCTCGAAGCTGCGCACGAACAGCATCGCCAGCGGCAGCGTCAGGAACACGAACAGCGCGCTACCCAGCAGCAGCAGCCCGCCGCGCGCGGCGATCCACTCGCCCAGCATCGCGCCTCGCGCGGGCGGCGCGTCGAGGGCCGGCGCCGCCGCGGGCGTCGTCACTTCGCGCCGTCGGCGAACACGCGCACGCGGTCGGGCCGCAGCGCGAAGTCGAGCCGCCCGCCCTCGCGCACGCCGAGGTCGTGCAGCTGGTTGAGCGAGAACGACACGGTGAGCGGCTGCTCGATGCCGTCGCAGCCGACCTCGGCGAGGCAGAACGTCCCGAGGTAGTCGATGCGCGAGATGCGCCCGGAGAGCCGGTTGGGCAGCGCCGCGAGGTCGCCCTCGACGTGGCGGTCCTCGGGGCGCACGAAGATGCGCACGTCGGTGCCGGGCGGGAAGCCGTCGGCGGGAAGCGCCAGTTCGCAGGAGCCGACCCGGTAGCGTCCTTCGCCGAGGCTCCTGCCGGACAGGATGTTCACGCGCCCGAGGAACGTGGCGACGAACGGCGTGGCAGGCTGCTCGTAGACCTCCGCCGGCGTGCCGCACTGCTCGATCGCGCCGTGGTTCATCACGACCACGCGGTCCGCCATCGACAGCGCCTCCTCCTGGTCGTGCGTCACCATGATCGTCGTGACGCCGACGCGCCTCTGCAGCGCCCGGATCTCGCCGCGCAGCCGCTCGCGCACCTTCGCGTCCAGCGCGGAGAGCGGCTCGTCGAGCAGCAGCAGAGACGGCGACGTCGCCAGCGCCCGGGCCAGCGCGACGCGCTGCTGCTGGCCGCCGGAGCACTGCGCGGGGTACTTGGGACCGGCGTCCGGAAGGCCGACCAGCGTCAGCAGCTCCCGCACGCGCGCGTCGATCTCGGCGCGCCGCTTGCGGCGGCTGGCCAGGCCGTAGGCGACGTTCTGCGCGACGGTCAGGTTCGGGAACAGCGCGTAGCTCTGGAAGACGATGCCGTAGTCGCGCGCCGCCGGGGGCAGCGCCGAGACGTCGCGGCCGTGCTGGATCACCCGCCCGCTCGTCTGCTGCTCGAGGCCGGCGACGACGCGCAGCAGCGTCGTCTTGCCGCAGCCGGAGGGTCCGAGGAAGCAGACGAACTCGCCGCGGCGGATGGCGAGATCGATGTTCTGCAGCGCGACGAAGCTGCCGAAGGACTTGCGGATGCCCTCGAGCCTCAGCGCGTCGTCAGCCGCGGTCACGTCGATGCTCCGTCGTCGCAACCGCGAGGGAGGGAAACCGGCGACTCTCGTGGAGAGGGACGCCGGGTTCCCGCGGAGCCTGCCCCCGCGCAGGCGCGGGCGGGGACGGCCCCGCGCGCACGCTGTCGCACGAGGACGAGACGCTGGGTCCCCAACGATCCCGCCCCCGCGAAGGCGGGGGCGGGGACGGCTCCGGGCGCACGCTGTCGCGCGCTACTTCGGAGCCGCCTTAGACTCGTACCGCTTCGACCACTCGGCGAGGATGCGGTCGCGGTTCTTCGCCGCCCAGGCGAAGTCGTTCTTGACCAGCCGGCTGCCGTAGTCGGCCGGCACGTTGGGCAGCTTCTCGGACAGGCCCGGCACCGCGACGATCGCGAAGTTCTTCGCGTAGAGCGCCATCGCCGCGTCCGAGATCGACCAGTCGAGGAGCTTCTTCGCGGCGTCCGCCTTCGTCGTCGTCTTCACGATGCCGATGGCCTCGAGGTCCCAGCCCAGCCCTTCCTTCGGGAAGACGAGGTCGATCGGCGCGCCGCGAGCCTTCTCGCGGTTGGCCCGGTACTCGAACGAGATGCCCAGCGCGTACTCGCCGGCGGCCGCCGCCGCGCAGGGACGCGAGCCGGAGTGCATGTACTGGGCGATGTTCTCGTGCAGGCCGTCCATGAACTTCCAGCCGTCCGCCTCGCCCCACAGCTGCAGCCACGCGGAGACGTCGAAGAAGCCGGTGCCCGACGAGGCCGGGTGCGGCATCACGATCTGGCCCTTGTACGCGGGCTTGGTCAGGTCGCGCCAGGTCTCCGGCTTCGGGATGTTGCGCTTGGCGGCCTCGACGGTGTTGAAGCAGATCGTCGCGCCCCACACGTCCATGCCGACCCACGCCGGCGGATTCGCCGCGTCGCGGTACTGCGCCGCCACGCGCGCGAGCCCCGCGGGCGCGTAGGGCATCAGCATGCCCTCGGTGGCGAAGATGGCCATGCTGGTGGCCGCAACACCCATGATCACGTCGGCCTTCGGGGCGGCCTTCTCGGCGAGGATCTTCGCCGTGATGATCCCGGTCGAGTCGCGCACCCACGTGATCTCGATGTCGGGGTGCGCCTTGTTGAAGCCTTCCTGGTAGGCCTTCAACTGGTCGGTCTCCAGCGCCGTGTAGACCGTGAGCTGCGTCTTCTGCGCCGCGGCGGGGCCGGCGGCGGCAAGGGCCAGCGCCGCGACCGACGCAAGCCAGGCGATGCCATGGGCGGGTTTCATCGACAGCCTCTCCTTCGCGGGATGGGAAACGGTGCGACCAGCACTGCACGACCTGCAACCGGCGGATGCTACGCCAAGGGGTCCGGATCGGGGAGCCCCGTCTCGAGCAACCGCTGCGCCGCCCGGCGACGGACCCCTGCAGCGATCCTGGCGCCCGCGTGTTGCAGATTGTTGACAATCTACACCCGTCGGGCGTCCAATCGCAACATGCCTTCCGGCCCCCCGGGTCCGGCAGCCCGCGCCCGGCGCGAGGTCCCGGACGACCACCCCATCGCGCTCCTGCAGGCGCACACGCTTCCGGCGCTGGTGCAGCGCGAGCTCACCCGCCTCATCCTCGCCGGCCAGCTCACCGCCGGCAGCAAGCTGAACGAGATCGAGGTCGCGCAGCGGCTGGGCGTCTCGCGCGGCCCCGTCCGCGAGGCGTTCCGCGCGCTGGAGGAGTCGGGGCTCGTGCGCCTCGAGAAGAACCGCGGCGTGTTCGTGCGCGAGGTGACGCCGGCCGAGGCCGACGAGATCTTCGAGCTGCGGGCGCTGCTCGACGAATTCGCCGGGCGGCGCGCCGCGGAGCGCGCCACCCCCGCCGATATCGCGGCGCTCACGTCGGCCGTCGACGGCATGGCCGCCGCGGCCGACGCCGGAGATGCCGACCTCTACTTCGACCTCAACCTCGCGTTCCACGACCGCATCGTCGCGCTGGCGGGCAACGCGAAGCTGGCCTCGCTCTATCGCCGCCTGGTGAACGAGCTGGCGCTGGTTCGCCGCGCGGCGTTCGACCGGGCGGGAACCCTGCCGCGCTCGATCCTCGAGCACCGCGCCATCGTGGCGACGATCGCCTCCGGCGATGCCGATGCCGCCGGGCGCCGGCTGCGCGAGCACGTGCTGGCAAGCCGCGACCGCGTGCGCCGCGCCCGCGGGGCGCCCCAGGCCCCCCGCCCGACCGCGCCCGACCATGCGCGACGACCTTCGAGGAGCGCTCGTTGAAGCCCGAGAGCATCACCGTCAATGGCCGCCAGTACCGCTGGCCCGCGCGTCCGCTCGTGGTCGTCTGCGTCGACGGCTGCGAGCCCGACTACGTCACCGAGGCGATCGGCGCCGGGCGCGCGCCCTTCCTCGCCTCGCTGCGCGGCCGGGGCACGTGCCTCACCGCCAACGCCGTGGTGCCGACGTTCACGAATCCCAACAACCTCTCGATCGTGACGGGCGTCCCGCCGTCGGTCCACGGCATCTGCGGCAACTTCTTCTGGGACCGCGAGGCCAACGCCGAGGTGATGATGAACGACGCGCGCTACCTGCGCGCGCCGACGATCCTGGCGGCGTTCGCCGACGCGGGCGCCAAGGTCGCCGTCGTCACGGCGAAGGACAAGCTGCGCTCGCTGCTCGGCCACAAGCTCGCCGGCATCTGCTTCTCGTCGGAGAAGGCCGACAAGGTGACGCGCGCCGAGCACGGCGTCGACGACGCGATCGGCCTGGCGGGCATGCCGGTACCTTCCGTCTACAGCGCCGAACTCTCCGAGTTCGTGTTCGCCGCCGGCGCGGCGCTGCTCGAGCGCGAGCGGCCGGACGTCACCTACCTCTCGACTACGGACTACGTGCAGCACAAGCATGCGCCCGGCACGCCGGCGGCCAACGACTTCACCGCGATGCTCGACCGCTACCTCGGCCGGCTCGACGCGCTGGGCGCGACGGTGGTGCTGACCGCCGATCACGGCATGAACGCCAAGACCGACGCGTTCGGCGCGCCGAACATCGTGTTCCTGCAGGACCTGCTCGACGGCTGGTACGGCAGCGGGAGCACTCGCGTCATCCTGCCGATCACCGACCCGTACGTCGTCCACCACGGCGCGCTCGGCTCGTTCGCCACGATCTACCTGCCGACCGACCGCCTGATGGACGCTGCCGTGCGCATCAAGTCGCTGCCGGGCGTGGGCCTCGTGCTCACCCGCGACGAGGCCTGCCACCGCTTCGAGCTGCCGACCGACCGCGTCGGCGACCTCGTCGTCGTCGCCGAGCGCCTGTCCGTGATCGGCACGTCGCGCGACCGGCACGACCTCTCCGGCCTCGACGCCCCGCTGCGCTCGCACGGCGGCCTCTCCGAGCAGCAGGTGCCGCTGCTGGCCAACCGGCCCGCGGCCGACCTCCCCTACCGGCGCTGGCGCAACTTCGACGCCTTCGACCTCGCCTGCAACCACCTCGCCTGACGCCATGCCGAACGACACCCTCCACGAGAAGATGCGCATCGGCGGCGTGCGCGTCGGGCGCGACCGCGTGCTGGAGGTGCACAACCCCTACACCGGCGCGGTCGTCGGCACCGTGCCGAAGGCGAGCGTCGACGACGTGCGCCACGCGTTCGCGGTGGCGCGCGCCTACCGGCCGAAGCTCACGCGCTACGAGCGCTACCGCATCTGCCAGCGCGCCGCCGAGATCCTGCGCAGCCGCGCCGAGGAGCTCTCCGACCTCATCACCGCCGAGTGCGGCATCTGCAAGAAGGACTCGCTCTACGAGGTCGGCCGCGCCTGCGACGTGTTCACGTTCGCCGGCAACGCCGCGCTGCAGGACGACGGCCAGGTGTTCTCCTGCGACCTCACCCCGCACGGGAAGTCGCGCAAGGTCTACACGCTTCGCGAGCCGCTTCTCGGCGTCATCAGCGCGATCACGCCGTTCAATCACCCGCTGAACCAGGTGGCCCACAAGGTGGCGCCGTCGATCGCCACCAACAACCGGATGGTGCTGAAGCCCACCGAGAAGACGCCGCTCTCC
>JAOUIA010000045.1 GCA_029884335.1 Betaproteobacteria bacterium | reverse complement strand
GTGTCGTTGCGTCATCCCCGCGCAGGCGGGGATCCAGTGTCGTTGCGTCATCCCCGCGCAGGCGGGGATCCAGTGTCGTTGCGTCATCCCCGCGCAGGCAGGGATCCAGCGTCGTTCCGTCATCCCCGCGGAGCCTGCCGCCGAGTACTGCGGTCGGGGGGCGGGTATCGAGCGTCCTCTCCTCTGCACGCATGGACTGCTGATGCCGGCCATCGAGAAACTCGGGAAGTACGAGATCCGCCGCGAGATCGGCCGCGGCGCGATGGGCGTGGTCTACGAGGGCTACGACCCGATGATCAAGCGGCCGGTCGCGATCAAGACGATCCGCGGCGACCAGCTCGCGAAGGAGGAGGCCGCCGACATCCTCGCGCGCTTCCGCCGCGAGGCGCAGGCCGCCGGGCGCCTCACGCACCCGAACATCGTCGCCATCTACGACTTCGACGAGGACTCCGGCACGTCCTTCATTGCGATGGAGTTCGTCGAGGGCCGCGACCTGCGCGACTACTTCGCCGCCAACGAGCGCTTCGCGGCGAAGGACGCGTTCCGCATCATGGGCGAGATCCTCGCGGCGCTCGAGTACTCGCACGCGCGGGGCGTCGTCCACCGCGACATCAAGCCGGCCAACGTGTTCCTGCAGAAGGACGGCACGGTCAAGGTCGCCGACTTCGGCATCGCGCACATCGAGTCGTCGAGCCTCACGCAGGCCGGCACCGTGATGGGCACGCCGGGCTACATGTCGCCCGAGCAGGTGCTGGGGCTGCCGGTCGACGGGCGCTCGGACCTGTTCTCGGCCGGCGTGATCCTCTACCAGTTCCTCACCGGCGAGCGGCCGTTCTCCGGCTCCGCGACGACGACCGCGCAGAAGGTGCTGAAGGAGGATCCGCTGCCCCCGTCGACGCTCAACGTGCAGCTGCCGGACGCGATCGACGCGGTGGTGCGCAAGGCACTGGCGAAGAGGCCCGAGGAGCGCTTCCAGACGGCGGCCGAGTTCGCCGCCGCGCTGCGGGCCGCCGCGGGGCACCGTGCCGCGAGCGGGCCGCTGCCGTTGGCGGCGGTGTCGGCGGACGCGGCTACCGAAGTGCACGTGCCTTCGGTGGCGGCCGAGACGGTCGTCCGTCCGCCGCCCGCCTCAGCCCCGGCTGCGCCGCCGCCGGCCGACGCGAAGCCGAAGTCGCAGACCGCGGCGATCGGCATCGTGGCCGGCGTCGTCGTCGCGGCGATCGCCGTCGGCGTGTGGACGTGGCTGCAACGGCCTGCGGCGCCGGTCACCGTCGCCGCGTCGAGCGCGCCGCCACCCGTCGCGCCGGCGACGCCGCCGGCGACGCCGCCGGTGGCGGCCGCTGTCCAGGCGGCTCCTGCCGCGACGGCGCCGGCGCCTGCATCGCCGGCCCCCGTCTCCGCGGAGCCGGCGCCTGCCGCCGCACCGGCGCCGAAGGCCGCGCCGGGCACGATGGTGATCACGGCGGTGGGTGTAGCCGACCCGGCGGACCCGCGCTACCAGAACGACGCCGCGCTGTTGCAGAAGGACCTCCGCGCGGATGCGAACGGCCAGCTGGTGCAGAAGGCGCTCGGGCTGATGGTCGAGCCGGGCTCGCTGGCGAAGAACTACGACGTGCTGAACGACCGTCTCGCCGTGAAGGGCGCGGGCTTCGTCGGCGACGTCGTGCGCGAGAGCGCGCCGCGCACCGGCAAGGACGGGCTCGTCACGCTGACCACGGAGGCCGTGGTCGACGTGAAGGCGGTGCAGAAGTCGCTCAACGAGATGACGCGCAAGGAGCGCATCCAGCTGATCCGCGCGGGTGGCGACCCGCGCATCGCCCTCAAGGTCTCGGTGCGCGACGCCGACGCGCCCAATGCCGCGCCGCGCGCGTCGCCGGCGGCGGAGAACCTGCTCAAGGACCGCCTGCGCTCGTTCGGCTTCCGCACGTGGAGCGACACCGCGGAGCCGGGGCAGGCGGCCGACTTCCTCGTCACGGGCGAGGCGAAGGTGCGGCGCCTGACGACGCGGCTCGAGGCGTCGGGAATCACGGTGACGAAGTACGCCGTGACCGCGCTCAGCGTGAAGTGCGTCGACCGTGCGACCGGCGAGGAGATCTACTACAACACGGCGCTGCCGAAGGGAACCGGCAGCTGGGCGACCGAGGAGGAGGCGCTGCGCGCCGTCGGCGGCAAGATGGCCGACGAGTTCTCGCGCGACTTCTTCCTCGCGCACGTCAATCCGGCGAGCCGGCGCGTCGCGCTGGTCGTCGACGGCTTGCCCGAGGGCACGGTTGACCTCTTCGGTCGCGAGTTCGCGAGCCTGCCCGCGGTGATCGCCGCGAAGCCGCGCGCCGACGGCGCGCGCCGCGTCTGGGACTTCGAGCTCGGGGGCAGCGGGAGCGCGACCGATCGCCTCGCGGCCGGCGTGTTCGCGCCGCTCAACCGCAAGCTGGGGCAGGCCTGCCTCGCCGCCTCGGGCAGCGAAGGCGACGAGGTGCGCGCGACGTTCGACGCGCGCTGCGCCGACCCCGCCGTGCTGTCGCGGCTCGAGACGCATCCGCCGGCGGGGCTCTACGCGGCGCCGCCGGGCCGCACCAGCGGTGTGGTGAAGAACCCGGACACGCTGCGCAAGCTCGCGCTCTGACCGCCCGATGACCGGAGGCCCGCCGACGGCCGGTCTCGACGCCGCGGGCCTCGCCGGCCTGCCGAAGGGCCGCCTCGCGGAGAACGTGCTGCACTTCGTGCGCGCGCTGCGCGCGTGCGGACTGCCGGTGGGCCCGGCGAAGACGCTCGACGCGCTGCTCGCGGTCGAGGCGGTCGGGATCGACCGGCGCGAGGACTTCCGCGCCGCGCTGGCCGCGATCCTCGTGTCGCGGCAGGAGCACCTCGCGCTGTTCGAGCAGGCCTTCGAGCTGTTCTGGCGCAACCCGCGGCTGCTGGAGAAGATCGCGGCGGCGCTGCTGCCGCAGGCGCACGGACGCGCCGGCGCCGAGGAACAGGAAGTGGCCGCGCGGCTCGCCGAGGCGCTGCTGCCGCCGCGGCCGCCTGCGTCGAGCGAGCCGCCGCAGGAGGTCGAGCTCGACGCCGCGTTCACGTTCTCGCCGCGCGAGGTGCTCCAGCGCAAGGACTTCGCGACGATGTCGGCGGCCGAGCTCGCCGAAGTGAGGCGGATGATGGCGCGGCTGCGGCTGCCGCTGCCGGAGCAGCCGGTGCGCCGCACGCGCGGATCGCCGCGGGGTGCGCGCGTGGACCTGCGCCGCAGCCTGCGGCGGATGACCGGCGCGGCGGGCATGGCCGCGCCGCTGGCCTGGCGCGAGCGCGCGCGCCGCGCGCCGCCGCTGGTCGTGCTCTGCGACATCAGCGGATCGATGGACCGCTACGCGCGGATGCTGCTGCACTTCCTGCACGCGATCACCAACGACCGCCACCGCGTGCACGTGCTGCTGTTCGGCACGCGGCTCACCCCCATCACACGGCACCTTCGGCATCGCGACGTCGACGTGGCGCTCGCGAAGGTCGCGGCGGCGGTGGACGACTGGGCGGGCGGCACCCGCATCGGCGCGTGCCTCGCCGAGTTCAACCGCCGCTGGTCGCGCCGGCTGCTCGGGCAGAACGCCGTCGCCCTGCTGATCAGCGACGGGCTGGACGCCGACGCGGGCGAGGGCCTCGCCTTCGAGATGGAGCGGCTGGCGAAGTCCTGCCGGCGGCTGGTCTGGCTGAATCCGCTGCTGCGCTACGCGGGCTTCGAGGCGAAGCCGGCCGGCATCCGCGCGATGCTGCCGTACGTCGACGACTTCCGGCCGGTGCACAACCTGGCCTCGCTCGAGCAGGTCGGCGCGGCGCTGCGCGGCGGCCCCAGGGCGCGGCATCCGCGCGCCGCCGCTCGTGCGCTGCGGTAGCATGTGCCTTTGACGAGGACGGCTGCCGCATGGAGATCACCCAGACCCGCATCGTTCCCGCCTCCCCGGAGCGGGTGTGGGAAGCGCTCGTCGATCCCGAAGTGCTGAAGTCCTGCATACCCGGGTGCGAGACGTTCGAGCGCACCGCGGAGAACGCGTACCGGGCCACCGTCGCGGCGAAGGTGGGGCCCGTGGCGGCACGCTTCTCCGGCAAGCTCGACCTCGCCGACGTCGTGCCGCCGACCGGCTACACGCTGAAGTTCGAAGGGCAGGGCGGCGCTGCTGGTTTCGCCAACGGCACGGCGCGCGTCTCGCTAGCGCCCGCCGACGGCGGGCAGACGGCGCTCACCTACGCCGTGAAGGCGCAGGTTGGCGGCAAGCTCGCCCAGATAGGCAACCGGCACGTCGACGCAGCCGCCGCCAAGCTCGCGGACGACTTCTTCGAGCGCTTCGCGGCAACGCTCGCGCCGAAGGTGGAGGCCGAGATCGCGACCGCGGCGCCTGCCGCGTTGCCGCAAGGCGCCGGCCGGGGCGCCTTCCTCTCCCGGCACCTGATCCGCATCATCGCGATCGCCGCGATGATCGGCCTCATCGCGTACCTCTATGCGCGAAGCGCGAGGTAACAACATGGACAGCGTCGATCTCGAAGTCCTGAAGCGCAGCGCCGAGTGGGTCGAAGGCGGCCGGCGCGTGCTGCTCGTCACCGTCGTGAACACCTGGGGCAGCTCGCCGCGCCCCGAGGGGGCGATGCTCGCCGTGCGCGACGACGGCCACGTCGTCGGCTCCGTGTCTGGCGGCTGCATCGAGGACGACCTCATCGACCGCGTGCGCCGCGAGGGGCTCACGCAGACGAAGTGCGAGGCGGTGACCTACGGCGTGTCCGCCGACGAGGCGCGCCGCTTCGGCCTGCCCTGCGGCGGCACGCTGCAGCTGGTGCTGGAGCCGCTGACGCGCGAGTCCGGCATCCTCGCGCTGCTGCGCGAGATCGAGGCCGGACACCTGGTCGCGCGCAGGCTCGACATCGGGAGCGGCTTCGCGACGCTGCACCCGGCGCGCGCCAGCGACGGGCTTGCGTTCGACGGCCGCACGCTGACGACGATCCACGGCCCGCGCTACCGCATGCTGGTGATCGGCGCCTCGCAGCTCTCCAAGTACCTGGCGCAGATCGCCGTCGGCCTCGACTACCAGGTCACGATCTGCGACCCGCGCGAGGAGTACACGGAGACCTGGGACATTCACGGCGTCACGCTGGTGCGCACGATGCCCGACGACACCGCGCGATCGATGAAGCTCGACGAGCGCTGCGCGGTCGTGGCGCTCACGCACGACCCCAAGCTCGACGACCTGGCGCTGCTCGAGGCGCTGCGGTCGCCGGCGTTCTACGTGGGCGCCCTGGGCTCGCGCGCGAACAACGCGAAGCGGCGGGAGCGGCTCGCGCTGTTCGACCTCACCGAGGCGCAGATCGGCCGGCTGCACGGCCCGATCGGCATCTACATCGGCAGCCGCACGCCGCCCGAGATCGCGATCTCGATCCTCGCCGAGATCACCGCGGTCAAGAACGGCGTTGCGCTGCCGGAGATCGCGAAGGTCGCCGGCGCGAAGGCGCAGATCGCGGCAACGCCCGTGTGCGAGGTCGCCCGCGACGCGTGAGCGTCAGCGCGGCGACAGCGTGACGTCGCCGTAGCGCGCGATGGCGCGGCCGCGGGTGTTGTCGGCGTCGGTCATGATCGCGACGCCGGAGATCGGCGGCGGCTCCTCGCCGAACGCCGCCCGGTAGTCGGCCAGCACGTCGCGCTCGTAGGCGAGCCACTGGTTCAGGCGCGTTGCGCCGCTCTCGACGACGACGGTGCGCACGCGTTCGGTGTAGGGGTTGGGGAAGCTCGCGCCGGAGGGCGCGCGCGCGTCCCAGACGTACATGAGCGCGGCGTGCGGCGGCAACTCGCCGTACAACGCCCGCACGGCCTCGTAGATCACCCGGAACAGCCACGGCAATCGCTCGGACTCGTAGCGGAACGTGACGTAGATGCGGGCGGCGGCGTCGTCGCCGGCCTTCACGCGCGTGTCGGAACCCGCGGGCAGCTCGATCGCCTTCCAGCGCCAGCGCAGCACGCGCGCGCTTGCGGCCGGCACGTCGAGCCGGCGGATCAGGCCGGACGCAGAGGCGTCCGCGGTGGCAGCAACGACCGTGGCCCCGTCGTCGACGACGAGTTCGTAGCGCGTGCGCCTCTCGATCTTCGGGAACGCGAGTTCCGACCATCCCGCCGGGGGCGCGTTGCCGGCGGCCGCTGTGGAGAACGGCGCGATCGCGACCTGGGCGCCGGCGGCGCTTGCCCACAGCGCCGCGATGCCGAGCAGCGCAACGCACAGGCGACGCCCCTCACCCCCAACCCCTCTCCCACCTGGCGGCGGGAGAGGGGAGCAGCGTCTCCTCTCGCGAAGCACGGCGCGCAGGGGAGCCGGGGCTGAGCCGCTGCTCCCCTCGCCCCGCGCAGCGGGGAGTGCGGCCGGGTGCGAGGGCCGCGTCACGCCACCATCTCCTGCCGCCATCGCTGCCAGTCGTCGTGCGTGTCCACGTCCCACAGCGGCGGCAGCTCGTGCCATCGAACGTGCGCGCCCGCCAGCATCGCGCGCGTCGCTTCGAGCACGCCGCCGCTGCTCCACGCGATGCCGGAGAACGCGTCGACGTCGCGGGCGAGCCCGATCAGCACGTAGCCGCCGTCCTCGGCGGGCCCGATGGCCGCGTCGTGGGTCGCCAGCGCGGCCGCGGCCTGCGCGAGATAGGGCACGTCGTAGCCCGGGACGTCGGTGCCGATGAGCAGCGCCGGGTGGCCCCGCGTCAGCGCATCGCGCAGCGCGGCGTGCATGCGCTCGCCGAGGTCCGCGCCGCGCTGCTCGCGCACCCGCACGTCGAATTCGCCCGTCCAACTGTCGAACGAACCGACCGGAGCTCCCGGTTCCACCCACAGCTCGACAGCGCCGACCACGCCCGCACGCCGGGCCGCCGCCGCCACGCGCAGCGTGTGTTCCGCCAGCGCCGCGTACGCGCGCGCCGCCGCTTCGGAACCGATCGCTTGCGCGAGCCGGGTCTTCACGCGCCCGGGGGCGGGGGCCTTGGCGAAGACCTGCAGCACCGGACGCGGGGGCGGCGCCACGCCGTAGTAGCGCCTGGCGAGCTCGTCCGGATCGGCGCCTCGCCAGTAGGCGTGGCGCAGGCGCCACATCGACGCGATGGTGCGCAGCGCGCCGCGTACGTCCCAACGGCGGCCGGAGGCGACGACGCGCTCGCGCAGCCGGGCGGGCGGGCCGAAGCGCGCCCTCAGCCGCGCCGACAAGGCGACGTCTTCCATCAGCGCGATGGCCGGGAATCCGCCCGCTGCCTCGAAGGCGTCGCGACGCACGAACAGCGCCTGGTCGCCGGTGCAGATGCCGGTCGCCGCGGACCGCGCGTTCATACTTGCGGCCACGAGCGGCAGCCAGCGCGAGCGGCCTTCGAGCGCGACGTCGAAGCGGCCCCACTGCGCGCCGGCCCCGAGTGCGCGCTCGACCGCCTCCGCCGCGCCTGCGGGCAGCCGCACGTCGGCGTGGAGGAACAGCAGCGTGTCGCCGCGCGCCGCGTGCGCCCCGACGCTCATCTGCACCGCGCGGCCCCGGGGCGCGACGAGCACGCGGTCGGCGCGCGGCCGCGCCAGCGCTACCGTCGCGTCGCTGCTGCCGCCGTCGACGACGACGACGTGGTGTCCGGCCGCGCGCAGCGGCGCCAACGCGTCGAGCGCGGCGGCGATGCCCGCCGCCTCGTCGAGCACCGGAACGACGACGGCGAGACTCACGTCAGGCGAGCGCGCCCCCGCACGACGAACCCTGGCCGGCCGTGCAGCCGTAGCAGTGGTCCGCCACCGCGACGGGAGCGCCGTCCACGCCCTCGTGCAGGAGGTCGGCGAGGTGCCGGCGCGGCTTGCCGCGCACGACGAGGGGGATGCCGAGCATCTGGTTGAAGTCGCAGTCGTAGAGGAAGCCGCGCCAGTCTACCGACACCAGCGTGCGGCACATGACCCCGTCCAGGTTCGCGGCGTTGTGCGCGCCCTTGAGCAGCGCCATGTACGACGCGAACTTGCCGTGCGAGACGAGCGTTGAGCCGAAGCGCGCGATCGGCATGTTGGCGAGCGTGTAGAGGCTGTCGAAGGTGACGCCGAAGCGCTCACGCAGCTCCCGCTTGTAGTCGGCCTCGAGCTTCGCCTGGGCGGGCGGCAGATAGGGCCCGAGCGGGTTGTAGACGAGGTTCAGGACCAGATCGCCGCCGCTGCCGTAGCCCAGCGCGTTGAGCTTGCGCAGCCCGAGGATCGACGACTCGAACACGTGTTCGCCACGCTGGCGGTCGACGTTGTCCTGCGTGTAGCAGGGCAGCGACGCGGTGACCTCGACGCGTTCTTCGGCGAGAAACTGCGCGAGGTCCTCGAATCCGGGCTCGTTGAGGATGGTCAGGTTGCAGCGGTCGATCACGCGCGCGCCCAGCGCGCGCGCCTGCGTCACCAGGCGGCGGAAGTGCGCGTTGAGCTCGGGTGCGCCGCCGGTCAGGTCGAGCGCCGCGATGCGCCGCGCACGCAGGACGGCCAGCACGAGATCGACGCTCTCGCCGCTCATCATCTCCTTGCGGTCGGGGCCCGCGTTGACGTGGCAGTGCAGGCACGCCTGGTTGCAGCGATAGCCCAGGTTGACCTGCAGCGTGTCGAGCTTGCCCCGCGTGAGCGGCGGGAAGTCAGTCGCCTTGAGCAGCGGCAGCGTGGCGTGCATCCGGTTCCTCGTTTGGCGCGCCTCGCGGCGCGTAGCGGTTCGCGGGCACGCGCTCGGCGGCGGGAAGGATCGCCGCGCACGTGGTCCACAGTCCCGTCTCCAGCGAGACGGCGAAGGCCTCGGGCAGGCGCTCGGTGCGCATGGCGGCGGCGACCGGCGCGACGTCGTAGCGCAGCGGCACGAGCATCGGCGAGGCCGTGCGCGAGCCCGGCACCCAATCGATCTGCGCGTAGCCGACGCGCGGCGAGCGCTCGTGCGAGGGCCGCCCGAGCACGCCGACGTTGCACCAGAAGCCGCGCGCCGTGCGGCGGATCCACGGGATGCCCGAGTGCGTCGCGCAGATCCCGTCGACGCGCTCGCGCGCGAGCCAGGCGTCGATCGCCGCGTCGCCGGTTTCGCTTTCCCAGACGAACTCGTTGACCCCGTCGGGGCTGCCGTGGACGAGCAGCAGGCGCACTGTGCGCCACTCGAGCAGCAGCTGCGACGGCAGCTCGCGCAGCCACTCCTTGTGGCGCTCGCTCGTCCGCGAGGCGGTGTAGTCGAACGAGACCTGCGCGGTGCGCCGGTCCTCCGGATCGACGTATCCGCAGCCGCAGTCGCGCTCGTCGAAACCCACGGCGCGGTCGTAGTTGCCCTGGATGCAGGCCATGCCCGACGCGCGCACGAGATCGAGCGTGCGGTCGGGGTGGGGGCCGAAGCCGCCGAGGTCGCCGAGGCAGAATCGCGGCCGGCCGGCAGTGGCGGCGAGAAATGCCTCGACAGCGGCGAAATTGCTGTAGAGGCCGCCGCACAGCGCGATGCGCTCGCAGGCGTCGGGAAGGCGCAGCGTCGGACGCACGGGCGCGGGGGTGGGCTGGCGCATCACGGGCGTCCTGCGCTGCCAATAGCGCGGGCCTTCCACTTCTTCCACGCCACGGGCGATAGCGCGAAGACGCCGAGCAACCCGAAAGCCAGCAGGGTCTCGCGCGACAGCAGGCCGGACAGCGAGTCGATGCGGCCGAGCGCCTGGCCGAGGTTCACGTAGACGAACGTGCCGGGGATGATGCCGATTGCGGTCGCCAGCACGTAGGTGCGCAAGGGGGCCGAGGTGAACGCGGCCGCGAGGTTGACGAGGAAGAAGGGGAACAGTGGCACAAGCCGCAGGAACAGGAGCCACGAGAACGCGTTCTCGGTGAATCCGGCATTGATCCTCTCGCCGAGCGCGCCGAGCCGCTTGCGCGCCGCGTCGGCGAAAAGGTAGCGCGCGGCCAGGAAGACGAGCGTCGCGCCCACCGTGGCAGCGACCACCACCAGCGCCGTCCCGACCCAGCGGCCGAAGACGAAGCCCGTCGCCAGCGACAGCGCGAGCCCGCCAGGCAGCGACAGCGCGGTCGCCCCGGCGTAGACGAGGAACGCGATCGCCAGCGCGGCGACGAAGTGGTCCTGCGCGAACGCGAGCAACGCGTCGCGGTTCGCCTTGATCGCGTCGAGCGAGAGGTAGCGCGGGCCGTCGAGCGCGAAGAACAGGGCGATGCCCGCCGCGAACGCCGCGACGACCGCGATCTTCGCCCACGGCCGGGCGCTCATCCGCGCAGCCGGAAGATGCGCCGGATCCACGCCTTCGACGAGGGCGTCAAGCCCTCCTTGAGGCGCTGGTCGGCGGCGCGGCGGTTGACCTGCGCGAGCGTCGGGTAGGCGTGGATCGACGCCGACAGGTCGGAGGCCCTGAGCCGCTTGTTCATCGCGAGCACCGCCTCGGCGATCAGCTCGCCCGCGTGCGCTCCGGCGATCGCCGCGCCGAGGATGCGGCCGCGCGGGTCGGTGACGAGCTTCGCGCAGCCCTCGGTCTCGCCTTCGGCGCGCGCGCGGTCGATGTCCGCGAACGGGAAGCGATAGACGCTGTGCGCCACGCCCCGCTGCTTCGCCTCGGTCTCGGACAGCCCGACGCGGGCGAGCTCGGGGTCCGTGTAGGTGCACCACGGGACGACGGCCGAAGGCTTCGTCCACCCCATGCGGAACAGCGTCCGCCGCAGCACGACGCCGGCGTGGTGCTCGGCGACGTGCGTGAACTGGTGACCGCCGGCGGCATCGCCGATCACGAGGATGCGCGGGTTGGTCGTCACGAGGTCGGCGTTGACGATGCGTCCGCGGTCGACCTCGACCCCGGCCGCGTCGAGACCGAGGCCTTCGACGTTCGCAATGCGCCCGGCGGCGACCAGCAGGTGCGAGCCCGCGAGCGTGTCGACGGTTCCGTCGCGCGACTTCAGCGTGAGACGCACGTCGCCGGCCCGACCCTCGGCGCCGGCGATCGCCGCGCCGAGCCGGAAGCGCACGCCCTCCGACTGCATTGCACGATGCACGACCTCGGCGAGGTCGAGGTCCTCGCGCGCGAGGATGCCGGCGGCGACGTCGACGACGGTCACCTCGCTGCCCAGCCGCCGGAACGCCTGCGCCAGCTCGCAGCCGATCGGCCCCGCGCCGATCACCAGCAGGTGCGGCACGCTCTCGCGCAGCCCGAAGACGGTCTCGTTGGTGAGGTACGGCACGCGATCGAGGCCGGGAATCGGCGGGGCCGCCGGCCGCGACCCCGTCGCGATGACGAAGTGCTTCGCGGTGATCCGCCGCCCGCCGACCTCGAAGCAGTCGGGAGCGGTGAAGCGCCCGTCGCCGAGGATCACGTCCACGCCCAGCCCGCGGAAGCGCTCCGGACTGTCGTTGGGCTCGATGCCGCGGATGACGCCTGCCACGCGTTCCATCACCTGCGCGAGGTCGACCTGCGGCACGGCGGGCGCGATCGCCCAGCGGTCGGCGTGGCGCATCTGGTGCGCGATGCGCGCGGACTTGATCAGCGTCTTGGACGGGACGCATCCATACCACAGGCAGTCGCCGCCCAGCTTGTGCTTCTCGACAAGCGCGACCCTGGCGCCGAGCGCGGCCCCGCCGGCCGCGACGACCAGGCCGCCGGCACCGCCGCCGATCACTGCGAGGTCGAAGTCGGGACGCATGTCGTCGAGGCAGGAGTGGTATGACGCACCGTGGAAGGCATCCGGCAGGTTGGTCGCCGCATCGCAGCGGAACTTACGGCTCGCGCGCGTCGCGCACGCGGATGATGACATGCCCGCCACCCCGGGGCGATGGACCCCGGCACGGCCGGCCCTTGCTTCGCCCGCGGCGGTGCGCCGCGGCACCCCGGCCGGATAGGCGCGGCGGGCCGTTTCCGCTACGATGGTGCGCACCGCCGCCCGTCCAAGGGCGGCGAACGCCCACGACCCCTTCGATCCGAGGCCCCGCCATGGTCCGTCGCCCG
The DNA here is from genome assembly GCA_029884335.1 of Betaproteobacteria bacterium. Lineage (GTDB taxonomy): Bacteria > Pseudomonadota > Gammaproteobacteria > Burkholderiales > Casimicrobiaceae > VBCG01. Next base: position 20,388 of record JAOUIA010000045.1, on the reverse strand, counting down.
CGCTCGTCACGCCGCAGCTTCCTCAAGCAGTCCGCCGCGCTCGCCGCCGCCGGCAGCCCGCTGGGGTTCCCGGGCCTCGCGCTCGCGCAGCCGGCGCCGGTGAAGATCGCGGTCATCCACCCGGTGACCGGCCCGCTCGCGTACTCCGGCCAGCTGTGCCGGCTCGGCGCGCGCATCGCGATCGACGAGATCAACGCGGCCGGCGGCATCAAGGCGCTCGGAGGGGCGAAGCTCGAGCCGATCTACGCCGACGCGCCGAGTCCGCAGGCAGGCACCGCCGAGGTGGAGAAGGCGAACGAGGCGGGCGCGGCCGCGGTGGTCGGCGCCTACGCGAGCGCAATCTGCCTCGCCACCACGCAGGCCGCCGCGAAGCACTCGCTGCCGCACCTCGTCGACGTCGGCGTGGCCGACCAGATCGTCGAGCGCGGACTGACCAACGTGTTCCGCTTCGGCCCCGGCTACCGCAAGACCACGTCCGACGCGGTCAAGTACCTGCACACGCTCAACACGCTCGCCGGCAACCGGGCGAAGAGCGTGCTGATCGTGCACGAGGAATCGCTGTTCGGCACCGGCACCGCCAACCTGCTGTCGCAGGAGCTGCCCAAGCTGGGGTTCGAGGTCAAGGAGGTCATCAAGCACGCGAACCCGACGCGCGACTTCGCCAACATCGTGCTGCGCATCAAGACGGTCAACCCGGACATCGTCATCCCGGCGAACTACTACAACGAGTACGCGCTGCTGGTGCGCACCATGCGCCAGCAGGGGGTGAAGCCGATGGCGATCTTCTCGGTGCTGGGGGGCGCGGCGTCGTCGTTCAAGTTCGTCGCCGAGTTCCCCGACATCGCCAACGGGATCATCGACGTCAACCACTGGTACAACCCGTCCAGCAAGGCGGCCGCGGCGCTGCGCCGCAAGGTCGAGGGGATGAAGGACCAGTACTTCACCTACGAGGTCTTCCTCAACTACGAGTCGGTGTACCTGCTCGCCGACGCGCTCGAGCGCGCGAAGTCGGCGCGGCGCGATGCGATCATCGCCGCGCTGGCGTCGTCGACGTGGAACGGGCACTTCATGCCCTACGGCCCGACGCAGTTCGTCAACGGCCAGAACGCCGGCGCCGAGCCGCTGACGATGCAGGTGCGCGACAAGGACATCAAGGTGGTGCTGCCCAGTCACCTCGCGCAGGCCGCGCCGGTATTCCCCTGGAAGGGGTGATGCGGGGCGCGCGCGCGCCGGGGCGGTCGGCCCGCGCCGAGCGTGCCTGACGCCACGATCCTCGCCGCGGCGCTGGTCAACGGCGCCACGCAGGGCGCGATCTACGCGCTGATCGCGCTCGGCCTCACGCTGATCTACGGGGTCCTGCACATCATCAACTTCGCGCACGGCGCGGCGCTGATGGCCGCGCTGTACGCGGTGCTGCTGCTGTTCACCGGGCTCGGCGTCGACCCCTACGTCGCGCTGCCGATCGTGACCGCGGGCATGTTCGCGCTCGGCTACGCGCTGCAGCGCATGGTGATCGGCCCGGCGAGCCACGGCCGCGACGAGAACATCCTGCTGGTCACGCTGGGCGTGGCGATCCTGCTGGAAAACCTCGCGCTCGTCGCCTTCAAGTCGGACACGCGCACGATCGACACGCCCTACGCGTTCGCGACCGTCGACGTCGGGGGCGTGCTGATCGCGGTGCCCAAGCTCGCGGCGCTCGGCGGCGCGCTGGCGATGACCGCCGCGCTGTTCTGGCTGATCGAGCGCACCGACCTCGGCCGCGCGATACGCGCCGTGGCCAAGGAGCGGCAGGGCGCGCGCCTGTGCGGCATCGACGTCGAGCACGTCTTCGCGCTGTGCTACGGGATCGGGCTCGCCTGCGTGGGCGCGGCCGCGTGCTTCCTGCTGCCGTCGTACTACGTCAACCCGACCGTCGGCGGCGGCTTCGTGCTGATCGCCTTCACCGTCGTCGTGCTGGGCGGGATGGGCAGCTTCGTCGGCGCGCTGGTGGGCGGCTTCGTCGTCGGGCTGGCCGAGTCGCTGGGCGGGCTCGCCGGCATCACGCTGGGCTGGGGCGAGAACATGGGGCAGCTCGGCATCTTCCTCGTGTTCATCGCCGTGCTGCTGTTCCGCCCGCAGGGTCTGTTCGGCGCCCGTGGGTAGCCGCGCGCCTGCCACCGGTCTCGGCCGCGACCTCGCGGTCGTGGCCGCGATCGCGACGGCGATCCTGCTGCTGCCGCTTGGCACGCAGTCGGGCGCGGCGCTCCACGCGGTGATCCTGACGCTGCTCGCCACGGTGCTGGGGCAGGGCTGGAACATCCTGGGCGGCTTCGGCGGCCAGTTCTCGTTCGGCAACGCGCTGTTCTTCGGCGTTGGCGCCTACGCGGCCGCTGTGCTGCAGATGCGCCTCGGGATCAACGCGTGGATCGCGCTGCCGCTCGCGGCGGCGGCGGGCGCCGCGGTCGGCGCGCTGGTCGGCGCGCTCGCGTTCCGCTACGGCCTCAAGGGATCGTACTTCGCGCTGGTGACGCTCGCCTTCGCCGAGGTCTTTCGCATCCTCGCCAACATGCTGCCGTTCACCGGCGGCGGCGTCGGGCTGATGCTGCCGCTGGACACGCGGGCGGCGGCTATGCAGTTCGCCAGCCGCGTCGGCTACCTCTACCTGATCGGCGCGTTCGCGGTCGCCGGCTTCCTGCTGCACGTCTGGCTGCGCCACTCGCGCTTCGGCGCCTGGCTGGTCGCCATCCGCGACAACGAGGCGGCGGCGGCCGCGCTGGGCGTGGACGCGTTCCGCGTCAAGCTCGCGGCCATCGTGCTGTGCGGCGCGCTGACCGCCACCTCCGGGCTGTTCTACGTCCAGTACCTGCACTACATCGACCCCAACATCGCCTTCGGGCCGGCGTTCTCGGTGGAGGCGCTGCTCGGGCCGATCGTCGGCGGCATGGGCACGGTGTTCGGGCCGCTGGTGGGCGCGATCGTCCTGCACGCGCTCTCCGAGTCGACCCGCAACCTGGTCGCCGACGTCCCCGGCGTCAGCCTCGCGTTGTACGGCGCCGTGCTGATTGTGATGGTGCGCTACATGCCGGGCGGCATCATGGGGCTGCTGCGCCGCCGATGACGATGCTGAAGGCCGCCGGACTGTCGATACGCTTCGGCGGCGTGGCCGCCGTCGACGGCGTCTCGCTCGCGGTGCCGGAGGGGGAGCTCTGCGCGCTGATCGGCCCCAACGGCGCCGGCAAGACCACGCTGTTCGCGCTGCTGTCGGGATTCCTCGCACCGCAGTCGGGCGCGGTGGAGTTCGACGGCCGCACCGTCACCGGCATGAAGCCGCACGCGATCTGCGCGCTGGGGCTCGCGCGCACGTTCCAGATCGTGCAGCCGTTCGCCGCGCAGAGCGTGCGCGAGAACATCGCGGTGGGCGCGCACCTCAGGCTGCGCTCGCGGCGCGACGCGCTCGCGTTCGCCGACGAGGTCGCCCGGCGTGTCGGCCTGGCCGGCGAGCTGGACAAGCCCGCCTCGGCGCTGACGATCGCCGGGCGCAAGCGCCTCGAGCTCGCGCGCGCGCTCGCCACGCGGCCGAAGCTGCTGCTGCTCGACGAGGTGCTGGCGGGGCTCAACCCGCAGGAGATCGACGCCGTCGTGCCGGTCGTGCGCGCGATCCGCGACTCCGGCGTGACGGTGCTGATGATCGAGCACGTGATGCGCGCGGTGATGAGCCTCGCCGACCGCGTGCTCGTGCTCGCGGGAGGCCGGCTGATCGCGGAGGGGCCGCCGGCGGCCATCGCGGCCGATCCGCGTGTCGTCGAGGCCTACCTGGGCCAGGGCACGGCGGCGCGGCTCGCGCGGAGCGGCGGGGCGCCGTGACCGAAGCCAGCCCGCTGCTCGACGTCAGTGGACTTCGCTCGGGCTACGGCGGCGTCGAGATCCTGCGCGGCGTCGACCTCGCCGTCCGGCCCGGCGAGATCGTCGCGGTGCTGGGCTCGAACGGCGCCGGCAAGTCGACGCTCAACAACACGCTGTCGGGCATCGTGCGGGCTCACGGCGGCAGCGTTCGCTTCGCGGGCGAGGACGTCACCGCGGCGGGCAGCGCGGCGATCGTCGCCGCCGGCCTCGTGCAGGTCCCGGAAGGCCGGCGCGTGTTTCCCGACCTCACGGTGCGCGACAACCTGCTCGTCGGCGCCTACCGCCGCGGGCGGGCCCACCGCGCGCGTTCGCTCGAGCGCGTGCACGCGGTGTTCCCGCGGCTCGCCGAGCGCGAGCGCCAGCGCGCCGGCACGCTCTCCGGCGGCGAGCAGCAGATGCTCGCGATCGGCCGGGGCCTGATGGCGGAGCCGCGACTGCTGATCCTCGACGAGCCTTCGCTCGGCCTCTCCCCGAAGCTCGTCGACGAGATGTTCGCGCTCGTGCGCCGCCTGCACGCCGACGGCCTCGCGATCCTGCTGGTCGAGCAGAACGTCGCCGAGTCGCTGGCGGTGGCGCAGCGGGCCTACGTGCTGGAGAACGGCGCGATCCGGCTGTCGGGCGCGGCGGCGGACCTCGCGGCGAATCCGGAAGTGCGGCGCGCCTACCTCGGGCTATGATCGTGCCGACGCCTCATCCGGACCGCACCGTGAGCCCGGCCTCACCGCAGACCCTCGCGCAGAAGCTCGTCGCCCGCGCCGCGGGCCGCGGGCGCGTGACTCCGGGCGAGATCGTGACCTGCCGCGTCGACCTCGCGATGATGCACGACTCGGGCGGTCCGCGGCGCGTGGGGCCGATGCTCGAGCGGCTCGGCGCGAAGCCGTGGGACCCCTCGCGCGTGGTCGTGGTCACCGACCACTACGTTCCGGTGCACGACGAGGAGTCGCGCCGCATCGTCGCCGTCGCGCGCGATTTCGCCGCGCAGCACTCGGTGCGCGCGCTGCACGACGGCATCGGCATCTGCCACGTCGTGCTGCCCGAGCAGGGCCACCTGCGGCCGGGGATGTTCGTCGTCGGCGGCGACAGCCACTCGCCCACCGGCGGGGCGTTCGGGTGCTACGCGTTCGGCGTGGGCGCCACCGAGATGCTCGGCGTGCTGGTCACGGGCGAGATCTGGCTCAAGGTGCCGCACACGGTGCGCATCCGCTGGGACGGCCGGTTCGGGCCGGGCGTGTCGGCGAAGGACGCGATGCTTCGCCTGTGCGGCGCGCTCGGCATGGACGGCGGCGGCTATCACGCCGTCGAGTACTGCGGCGAGGCGGTGGAGGCGCTGTCGATGCGCGAGCGCATGACGATGGCGAACATGACGGCGGAGCTGGGCGGGCAGGCGGGCCTGTTCGCGCCGGATGCGACCACCCGCGCGTGGCTCGGCGAAGCGGGCGTGCACGAAGTCGACGTCGAGACGTGGCGCTCCGATCCTTCGGCTGCGGTCCTGGCCGAGCACCGCTTCGACGCTTCGTCGCTGGCGCCGCAGGTCGCCGCGCCGCACAGCCCCGCGAATGCGGCGCCCGTCGACGTCCACGCCGGCACCCCTCTGACGGCCGCCTACCTCGGCGCGTGCACGGGCGCGAAGCTCGACGACCTGCGCATGGCGGCGTCGATCCTGCGCGGCCGCAGGTGCGCGGAGGGCCTGCGACTCATGGTCGCGCCGGCCTCGCGGCGCGACGAGACGATCGCTCGCGAGGAGGGAACGCTCGGCGCGCTGCTCGAGGCGGGCGCCGAGCTGCTGCCGACGGCGTGCGGCGCCTGCGCGGGCTACGGCGCGCACCGCTTCGGCGACGACGACGTCGTCATCGCCTCGACCGCGCGCAACTTCCGCGGGCGCATGGGCGCGCCGGGCTCGCGCGTGTACCTCGCCTCGCCGTACACCGTCGCGGCCAGCGCGGTGGCCGGCACGATCGCGGACCCCCGGGAGTTCCTGTGACGGCGACGAGGGGCCGTGCGTTCGTCTTCGGCGACGACGTCGACACCGACGCGCTCGCCCCCGGCGCGTGGATCAAGTTCGGCGTCGAGGAGATCGCGCGCCACTGCCTCGAAGCGCTCGACCCCTCGTTCGCCGCGCGGGTGCGCCCGGGCGACGTCGTGGTCGCCGGGCGCAATTTCGGCGCCGGCTCTTCGCGGGAGCAGGCCGCCGCCGCGTTGCGGCACCTCGGCGTCGCCGCGGTCGTCGCGCGCTCGTTCGCCGGCATCTTCCACCGCAACGCGATCAACCTGGGGCTCCCCGTGCTCGAGTGCGAGCGCGCGGATGCGGTACGCGCAGGCGACGCCCTCGCGGTCGACATTGCCGGCGCATGTGTGGAGTTGCCGGAACGGGGCCTCGTGCTCGCCTGCACGCCGGTGCCCGATCACCTCAAGGCAATCCTCGACGCCGGCGGGCTGCTGCCCTGGCTCGAGCGTCGCATCGCCGCCCAACGCAACCCGAACCCGCCATGAACCGACCCTACGACCTCGTCGTCAAGAACGTCCGCGTCGTCCGTCCCGGCAGCGCCGCACCGCTCGACGCGGACATTGCCGTGCGCGACGGGCGCGTGGCTGCGCTCGCTCCCGCGATCCGCGCCGAGGAGGCGAAACGCGTGCTCGACGGCCAGGGCCGCCTCGCGTTCCCCGGCGTGGTGGACGCGCACATGCACGTCGGGATCTACCAGCCGCTCGACCGCGACGCAGTCACCGAGAGCAAGGCGGCGGCGTCGGGCGGGGTGACGACGAGCCTCAACTACGTGCGCACGGGGCAGTACTACCTCAACCGCGGCGGGCCGTACGCGCAGTTCATGCCCGCGGCGCTTGCGCTGGCAGAGGGCAACTTCTGGGTCGACTACGGCTTCCACGTCGCGCCGATCGCCGCATCGCACATCGACGAGATGGAGTCGCTGCTCGTCGACTGGGGCGTGCCCTCGTTCAAGATCTTCATGTTCTACGGCGGCTACGGGCTGCACGGCCGCTCGTCGGCGCAGGACGACTTCCTCATGATCGGGCCGGAGGACCGCTACGACATCGCGCACTTCGAGTTCATCATGCGCGGCGCGCGCCGGCTGATGGAGCGCTTTCCGCAGCGCGCGGAATCGATCAGCGTCAGCCTGCACTGCGAGCTGGCCGACATCCTGAACGCGTACACCAAGCTGGTCGAGCGCGACCCGACGCTCACCGGTCTTCGCGCCTACAGCGCGGCGCGGCCACCACACTCGGAAGGGCTCGCCATCTGGATCGCGGCCTACCTCGCCTACGAGACGCAGTGCCTCAACGTCAACCTGCTGCACCTCTCGTCGCGCAAGGCGATCGACGCGGCGCTCAAGATGCGCGACGTCTTCCCGCACATCGCGTTTCGCCGGGAGGTGACCGTGGGCCACCTGCTGCTCGACGTCGACTGCGAGTGCGCGGTGCACGCGAAGGTCAACCCGCCGATCCGTCCCCGCGAGGACGTCGAGGCGCTGTGGGAAGCGGTGCTGGCCGGCGACGTCGACTGGATCGTCAGCGACCACGCGTGCTGCTCGGCCGAGCAGAAGTGGTCGGCGAAGGAGCCGGGCAACATCTGGCTCGCGAAGTCGGGCTTCGGCGGCACCGAGTACCTGCTCTCCGGCGTGCTCTCCGAGGGGCGCAAGCGGGGACTTCCGCTCGGCCGCATCGCCGAGCTCCTGTGCCGCAATCCGGCCCAGCGCTTCGGTCTCAGGCAGAAGGGCGACCTGGCGCCGGGATTCGACGCGGACGTCGTGCTGGTGGACCCCGACGAGTCGTTCGTCGTGCGCGCGGCGGAATCGCCGTCGCAGCAGGGCTACACGCCGTTCGAGGGGCAGGAGCTCACCGGCCGCGTCAAGACGACGCTGCTGCGCGGCGAGGTCGTCTACGACGGCGGCAGCGTCGTCGGCCCGGCGCGGGGCCGCTACCTGCGGCGTCCGGCCGCCTGAGGTTGCCGTGCCCGTCGTTCGCGACGAGGGCGCCGACTTCGCGGCGCGCTTTCCCGTCGTCGTCGTCGGCGCTGGCGCCTGCGGGCTCGTTGCGGCGCTCGCGGCGCGCGAGCGCGGCGTCGACGTGCTGGTGCTGGAACGCGACGCGCTGCCGTCGGGGTCGACGGCGATGTCCTCGGGCTTCGTCCCTGCGGCCGGAACGCGCTGGCAGCGTGCCGCGGGCGTGGACGACTCGCCCGCGGCGATGGCTGCCGACATCGCGCGCAAGAACAATGGCGAGGCGGATGCGGCCGTCGTGGCGTCCGCCTGCGCGACGATCGGTCCCGCGCTGGAGTGGCTCGCCGACGCGCACGGCGTTCCGTTCGAGCTGGTCGAGGGCTTCCTCTACCCGGGTCACGGATTGACCCGCATGCACGCGGTGCCCGAGCGCACCGGCGAGGCGCTCGTGCGCCGCCTCGCGCAGGCGAGCGCGGCGGCCGGTGTCACCCTGGTGACGTCCGCGACAGTCGACACGCTCGTCGCGCGCACCGACGGGCGCGTCGCCGGCGTGCGCTACGCACGCCCGGACGGGACGACGGACGAGGCCGGCTGCGAGGCGCTGGTGCTCGCCTGCTCGGGCTTCGGCGGCAACGCGGACCTCGTGCGCGAGCACATTCCCCAGATCGCCGGCGCGCCGTACTTCGGCCACGCCGGCAACCGCGGCGACGCGCTGGCGTGGGGACTTGCGCTCGGCGCCGCGGCGCGCGACCTCGGCGCCTACCAGGGCCACGGTTCGCTCGCCACTCCGCACGGCGTGCTGATCACCTGGGCGCTCATGATGGAAGGCGGCATCCAGGTGAACGCGCGCGGCGAGCGCTTCGCGAACGAGCACGCAGGCTACTCCGAGCAGTGCCTCGAGGTGCTGAGCCAGCCGGGCGCCGTCGCGTGGGACGTCTACGACGCCCGGCTGCACGAGCTGGGGCGCGGCTTTCCCGACTATCGCGCGGCGGAGGCGGCCGGGGCGATCCGCCGTGCCGGCGACATCGCGGGCCTTGCCGCCGCCTGCGGCCTGCCGGCCGACGCGCTGCAGCGGACGCTGATGCACGCCGCGGCGTGCGCGCGGGGCGAAGCAGACGACGCGCTCGGCCGCGACTTCCGCAACGCGCCGCCGCTCGCGCCGCCCTATTACGCGGTGAAAGTCACCGGCGCGCTGTTCCACACGCAGGGAGGGCTCGCGGTCGACGCGAACGCGCGCGTGCTCGACGGCGTCGGCAGGGCGCTGCCGAACCTCTGGGCGGGGGGCGGCGCCGCGCGCGGGCTCTCGGGCGCGCACGCGTGGGGCTACCTCTCGGGGAACGGGCTCCTGTCCGCGATCGCGCTCGGGCGCCTGGCCGGGCGGGGGGCGGCGACGTGATCACGGCGAGGAAGCGCCTCGCGGTCGCGCGCTTCTGGTTCGAGGGCAACGCGTTCAGCCCGCTGCAGACCACGCTCGCGTCGTTTCGCGAGCGCGAGTGGACGAGCGGGCGCGCCGCGCTCGGCGCCGCGCGCGGCACGGAGTCGGAGCTGGCCGCGGTCGCAGAGTTTGCCGACGCGCATCCGAAGTGGGAAGTCACCGTGCTGCGCTGCTGCTCGGCGAATCCCGGCGGGCCGATCGACGACGACGCGTATGCCGCGATCCGCGACGAGATCCTGGCGGGCCTCACAGGGCAGCGCTGGGACGCGGTGTATCTCTCGCTGCACGGCGCCGCGATCGCGCGCGGCGAGGCGGCGCCGGACCTCGCCCTGGTGCGGGCCGCGGCGGCGGCGGCGCGCTGCCCGGTGGGTGCGAGCTTCGACCTGCACGCGAACCTCGATCCGGCGATCGCCACACACCTCGCAGCGGCTTCCTCGTATCGCACCTATCCGCACGTCGACATGAAGGCGACCGCCGCGCGCGTGCTCGACCAGCTGGTGCGCGCGGTAGCCGGCGAAACCAGGCCGCGGGTCGTCGTGCACCCGCTGCGCCTGCTCCTGCCCAGCTTCAACATGCGCACCTCGGCGGGGCCGATGGCGGACGCCGAGGCCGCCGCGCGAAAGCTCGAACGAGGCTCCGTGCTCGACGTCGCCGTGTTCGGCGGCTTCCCTTACGCGGACACGCCGTCGACCGGGGCCTCGGTGCTCGCCGTCGCCGACGGCGATGCGGCGATTGCTGCCGAAGCCGCGGCGGCGATCGCGACGATGCTTCGCGCACGCGCGGACGAGTTCACGCCACGGCTCGTCGCGGCGGAGGAGGGCATCCGGCTCGCGTTGTCCGCGCCGCCGGGGCTGGTCGCCGTCACCGATCCCGCCGACAACCCGCTCTCCGGCGGCGCGGCGGACACGCCGGGGCTGCTGCGCGCATTGTTGGCCGTGCGCCCTGGCGCGCCGACCGTGTTCGCGTACTTCGCGGACGAGGCGGTCGTCGCGCAGGCGCGTGCCGCGGGCGAAGGCGCGAAGCTTGCGGTCGTGCTGGGCGGCAAGCGCAGCGCGGCGTTCGGCAGCGGCGTCGCGGCGAGCGCCCGGGTCGCGCGGCTGTGCCGCGCCCGCTTCGTCAACGAAGGGCCGATGGAGCGCGGGCTTGCCGTCGACCTGGGCAACAGCGCGGTGCTGGACGTGGACGGCGTGCAGGTGATCGTCACGTCGCGCGTGGGCGCGGCGAACGACCCCGCGTTCTTCGCGGCGCACGGCGTCGATCTCGCGGCGACGCGGCTCCTGTGCGCCAAGGCGAAGAACCACTTCCGCGCGGCGTTCGAGCCGCTGTGCGCGCGGATCTTCGACGTTGACTGTCCGGGACCGGCCAGCGCGGACCTGCGCTCGCTCCCGTTCCGCAACGTACAAGTACTTCCCTCGCCCGGCGCCAGCCGGGAGAGGGGTCAGGGGTGAGGAGAACTCCCCTCGCGCGGCGTCAGCCGGGAGAGGGAAGGGGGAGCGGGGTAGGGCTACGGAGGCGGGTACGAGTCGCTGATGGCTGCAAGCAACCCACTGTCGTCGTCCCCGCGCAGGCGGGGACCCAGTGTCGAACAAACGACGCTGGGCTCCCGCCTTCGCGGGAGCGACGGCACAAGGTCGTGCAGTTGCGTGAATCCGGTCAGTCGACGCGGGCGCCCGACGCCTTGACCACGTCGCGCCACTTCACGGTCTCGGCGGCGATGAAGTCGCCGAGGCTCTTCGGCGTGCCGCCGACCGGCTCCGCGCCCAGCGCCTTGAAGCGATCGACGACCTCGGGCCGGCGCACGATCCTGTCGACTTCGGCCGACAGCTTGTCGACGATCGCCTGCGGTGTCGCGGCCGGCGCCATCAGCACGAACCAGGATTCGGCGACGTAGCCCGGCACGACGCTGCCCAGCGCCGGCACGCCGGGCAGCTCGGGCGACGGCGCGGGGGAGGTGACCGCGAGCGCAATCAGCTTGCCGGCCTTGATGTGCGGCATCGACGAGGGCAGGTTGTCGATCGCCATCTGCACCTGGCCGCCGAGGAGGTCCTGGAGCATCGGCCCGCTGCCCTTGTACGGGACGTGCGTGAAGTCGGACTTCGTCATCGTCTTGAGGAGCTCGGTCGACAGGTGCCCGGTGGTGCCGCTGCCAGGCGTGCCGTAGTTGACCGTGCCCGGCTTCGCCTTGCCCAGCTCGATGAGCTCCTGCACCGATTTCACGCCAAGCCCCGGGTTGACCACCAGCACGTTCGGCACCTTGACGACGAACGACACGGGCGCGAAGTCCTTCTGCGTGTCGTAGGGCATCTTCGCGTAGAGGAACTGGTTGATCGCCTGCGTGCCGGGCGTGCCCATCAGGAACGTGTAGCCGTCGGGCGCGCTCTTCGCGACGTCGGCCGCGCCGAGGTTGCCGCCGGCGCCGCCCTTGTTCTCGACGACGAACGTCTGGCCGAGCGTCTTGCCGAGCTCGGCGGCGACGATGCGCGCGGTGATGTCGGTGGTGCCGCCAGCTGCGAACGGCACGACGATGCGGACGGGCTTGGCGGGCCAGTCGGCCTGTGCGGCAGCGGTGAGCGGGACCAGGGCGAGTGCGGCGGTGACGAGAAACCGTTTCACGGGTGCCTCCTGCGGGGTCGTGGACGGGCGAAAGCTAGTGTCCCGTACCGGAAGTTCCTTGCACAAGGACGAGCGAGAAATGACGCGCTGCATTGTTGCCGGTCTTGCGGGTATTCGCGATACCCGCTGCGACCGGCGTCGCGCAGCGCGCCATTTTCGTCGTCCTTGTGCGAGCGGAGGTGGTTGCTGCGCTGCGATATGGCAAGGAACTTCCGGTACGGGACACTAGCACGACGCGGTGCCGTTCGCGACAGCAGGCTGCCGTTTCGCCGACCGTGCCCGGGCCCTGCTGTCCCGTGCGGGCAAGACATTGACGGCGGGCAAAGCTCTTCCACGGGACGGCGCGGAGCATGAGGCTGTCAGCGTGGCCATGGCGCGGCGGATGCGGGACTGAAAGCCGGGGAATGCACGCAGGCCGCAGCCGCACGCGACTTCGGGCCGGCAGGGTTGGTAATGGAGGGACTGATGGGCGCGCGGCGACTTCTGACCATGGCAGCGCTCACGTTCGCCGCCGCGGTGGCCGGCATGCCGCAAGCGCTGGGGCAGGCGAGGTACCACGCCTTTGCCCTGGGAGAGGGGACCACGGCGAACGGCATCAACGCAGCCGGTCACGTGGTCGGAACTGTGGAGACTTCCGGCGGTCCCAGGGCGTTCCTGTGGACCGGAGGCGAACTCCAGCTCCTCGGCATTCCGGGTGACCCGAAGTCCTGGGCCACGGCGATCAACGATCGCGGCGAGGTCGCCGGCCACATGGAGGCGGCGGGCGGCCGGACGCGCGCGTGGCTCTGGCGCGACGGGCGCGTGTACGACCTCGGTACGCTCCCGGGCCACGCGGACAGCTTCGCGAGCGGATTGAACAATGCAGGGTGGGTGGTCGGCACCTCGCGCGCAGGAGGAGCCGGCGGGTACAACCGTGCGTTCCTGCACGATGGCCGGACGATGTGGGATCTTGGCACGCTCGGTGGCAGCAACAGCGCTGCACGTGCGATCAACGACGCAGGGCAGGTCGTCGGCGAAGCCGACACTGCGAGCCACCCGAGCCAGGCGTTCCTCTACGCCCGCGGGACGATGATCGATCTTGCCGACAGGTCGTTCTTCTCCACCAACAGCAGTGCGATTGCGATCAATAACAGCGGACAGATCGCCGGTTTCCAGAATTGGGTGTCGATCACGCTGCCCGGGACCTTCACTGACGTCTGGCTCTACATGGACGGGCGCAAGATTCCCGTCGACTGCCGCTCCTGGCGCTGCGTCCCGATCGGGCTCAACGATGCCGGGCGCATGCTCGCGGGTGTCTCCCGCTCGGTCATTCCTGGAGAATTCGGCCGCTTCTTGCTGTGGGATCTCGCCTCCGGGAGCGCCGACATTGACGCTCTGGGCTGGCACGTCACTTCGGCCAAGGGCATCAACGGCCGGGATCAGATCACCGCCCATGGATGCAACGTCGACAGTTGCCAGGCATTGCGGCTCGATCCGTTGCGCGAGCGCCGCGCAGTCGAGTACTTTCACGCCGGCTTCGGCCACTACTTCATCACGGCCATCGAGGGCGAGATCGCCGCGCTCGACACCGCGCCGAGCTCGGCGTGGACGCGCACCGGCCGGACCTTCAACGTCTTCGACGAAGGCCCCGCGCCGCTCGCACCCGTGTGCCGCTTCTGGAGCGATCAGAGCTTCGCGCCGAAGTCGTCGCACTTCTACACGCCGTACGTGCACGAGTGCGACTTGCTGAAGGCGGGCACGACGTGGCGCTACGAGGGCGAGATGTTCAGCCTGCGGCTGCCGGAAGGCACACCGGGGTCGAAGGCCTGTCCGTCGGGCACGCAGCCTTTGTACCGCGCGTACAACAACAACTTGTCGGGCGCGCCGAACCACCGCTACACGACCGATCCCGCGCTGCTCGACCAGATGATCGCGCAGGGGTGGACGATGGAGGGGGAGGCGACGACACGGGCGTTCGCGTGCGTGCCGCTGCAGGATCGAGCGGTGTCAGTGGAAGTCCCGCGACCGCGTCTGCAGCTGCCCGAGTAGCGGGGTCAAGTCGACGAGCCGGCCGGCGATCAGGTGCACGACCTCGCCCTGGCGCTCGACCTTGCCGTAGACCGCGAGCAGGCGCGATCCGAGCAGCTCGCGGCGCTGGCGGTCGGAGAGGTCGCGCCAGACGATCACGTTCGTCGTGCCGCTCTCGTCCTCCAGCGTGACGAACACGACGCCGCTCGACGTGTCGGGCCGCTGCCGGCCGATGACGATGCCGGCGGTGCGGGCGAGGCGTCCGTGCGGCATCGAACGCACCTGCCCGGACGTGACGAGCCTTCGCCTTGCGAGCTCCTCGCGCAGCAGTGCGAGCGGATGGCGGCCTAGCGTGAGGCCGAGCCGGCGGTAGTCGGCGACGACGTCCTCGCCTTCCGTGGGCGCCGGCAATTGCGGCGCCTCCTCGGCGAACTCGCTGCCGGCGATCAGCGCGGGCAGGCGCTCCACGCCGGCGACCTCCCACACGGCGCCGTGGCGGTGGCCGGCGAGCGCGGCGAGCGCGCCCGCGTCGGCGAGCGCGGCGAGATCGCGCTTGTCGAGGTGCGCGCGGTGCGCGAGGTCGGCCACGCTTGCGAACGGACGCGCCGCGCGGGCGGTGACTAGGCGCTGCGCGCCGGCCTCCGTCAGCCCGGCGATCATCCGCAGGCCGAGGCGCAGCGCGGGGCCGTGTGCGCCCCAGCGCTCGGGGGTGTCGTCGGCACAAGGAGAAGACGCTGGGTCCCCGCCTTCGCGGGGACGACGAAGTTGGGATGTCGTCGTCCCCGCGAAGGCGGGGACCCAGCGTCTTTCGTCATCGGGTTCCAGCACGCAGTCCCATTCGCTCACCATGGCATCGACGTTGCGCACCGGCACACCGTGCCGTCGCGCGTCGGCGACGAGCTGCGCGGGCGCGTAGAAGCCCATCGGCTGCGAGTTGAGCAGCGCGGCGGTGAACGCCGCCGGGTGGTAGCGCTTGAGCCAGCACGACACGTACACCAGCAGCGCGAACGAGGCCGAGTGCGACTCGGGGAAGCCGTACTCGCCAAAGCCGAGGATCTGCTGGTAGATCTGCCGCGCGAACTGCTCGTGGTAGCCACGTTGCGCCATGCCGGCGACGAGCCGCTCCTCGAACTTCTCGAGCCCCCCCTTGCGCCGCCACGCCGCCATCGAGCGCCGCAGGTGGTCCGCCTCGCCGGCCGTGAAGCCCGCGGCGACGATGGCGAGCTGCATCACCTGCTCCTGGAAGATCGGCACGCCGAGCGTGCGCTCGAGCACCGCGCGCACGGCAGGCGACGGGTACGTCACCGGCTCCAGCCCCTGCCGGCGGCGCAGGTACGGGTGCACCATGCCGCCCTGGATCGGCCCGGGGCGCACGATGGCGACCTCGATGACCAGGTCGTAGAAGTTCGCCGGCCGCAGGCGCGGCAGCATCGACATCTGCGCGCGCGACTCGATCTGGAACACGCCGACCGTGTCGGCGCGCTGGATCATCCGGTAGACCTCCGGGTCCTCGGGCGGGATGTCCTGCATCGAAAGCAGGGTCAGACTCGACTTTTCCCACGGATCAGGCGGCCCCGCATCCCGACCATGAAAAGTCGAGTCTGACCCTACTTTCGCCGCAGCCGGTTTCTTCGAGACCAAGTCGAGCGCGCGCCGGATCGCCGAGAGCATGCCGAGCGCGAGGCAGTCGACCTTGAGCAGGCCCATCGCGTCGAGGTCGTCCTTGTCCCACTGGATCACGGTGCGGTCGGCCATCGCGGCGTTCTCGACCGGCACCATGCGCTCGAGCAGGTCGCGCGCGATGACGAAGCCGCCGACGTGCTGCGAGAGGTGGCGCGGGAAGCCCATCAGCGCGCCGGTGAGCTTGGCGAGCCGCCGGATCACCGGGCTGTCGGGGTCGAAGCCTGCCTCGCGCAGGCGCTCGGCCTGTACGACGCGCCCGTCCCACCAGGCGAACACGCCGGCGAGCCGGTCGACCTGCGCCGTGTCGAGGCCGAGCGCCTTGCCGACGTCGCGCACCGCGCTCTTCGGGCGGTAGGTGATCAGCGTGGCCGCGAGCGCGGCGCGGTCGCGCCCGTACTTGCCGTAGACGTACTGCATCACCTCCTCGCGCCGCTGGTGCTCGAAGTCGACGTCGATGTCGGGCGGCTCGTTGCGCTCCTTGCTGATGAAGCGCTCGAACAGCATCGACATGCGCGCCGGGTCGACCTCGGTGATGCCGAGCGCGTAGCAGACCGCCGAGTTCGCCGCCGAGCCGCGGCCCTGGCAGAGGATGCCCTGCGAGCGCGCGAACGCGACGATGTCGTGGACGGTGAGGAAGTACGCCTCGTAGCGGAGCTCGGCGATCAGTGCCAGCTCGTGCTCGATCAGTTCGCGCACGTCGGGCGGGGCGGCGGTGCAGCGGAACGTGGCGTCTCCGCGCAGGACGTGACCCTCACCCCCGGCCCCTCTCCCACCTGACGGCGGGAGAGGGGAGCCCGACGGCGAATCGGCGTGCTCCCTCTCCCCGCGCGAGCATGGAGAGGGGGAGCGCGCGTCGCCACGGATGTGCTCCCTATCCCCGCGCGAGCATGGAGAGGGAGAGTGCGCGTCGCCGCGGATGTGCTCCCTCTCCCCGCGCGAGCGGGGAGAGGGTTGGGGTGAGGGGCCCCCGTAGCGCCGCGCGAGCCCCTGCTCGGTCAGCTTGCGCAGCCACGAGGCCGGCGTCTCGTTCTCGGGGACGATCTCGCGCGGGTACTCGTAGCGCAGCTCGTCGAGCGAGAACGCGCAGCGCGAGGCGACGTCGACCGTCGCTGCCAGCAGCTCGCGCGGGTAGATCGTCGCGAGCCGCCCGCGGGAGCGCAGGTGCCGCTCGCCGTTGGGAAAGAGCGCGTAGCCGCACTCAGCGACCGGCCGGCCGAGGCGGACCGCGGTCAGCGTGTCCTGCAGCGCGCGGCGCGCGCGCACGTGCATGTGAGCGTCGCCGGCCGCGACCAGCGGCAGCCCGCTCGCGCGACCCAGCGCCTGCAGGCGCGCGAGACGCGCCGCGTCGCCGCTGCCGGCGAAGAGCTCGACGGCGAGCCACGCGCGCTCGCCGAACGTCGCCCGCACCCAGCGGGCCGCATCGGCCGGAAAAGTAGGGTCAGACTCGACTTTCCGGTCGGCGAAAGTCGAGTCTGACCCTGCCTTTGCGAAAGTCGAGTCTGACCCTACTTTTCCGGGGAGGAGGGCGAGGCAATTGGACGCGAGTTCGGCGACGTCGGCCCGCGTCAACTGGTACGTGCCCTTGGTCGCGGAGCGCCGGCCGCGCGTGATCAGCTGGCACAGGTCGCCGTAGCTCGCGCGGTCGGTCGCGAGCAGCACGAGCCTGACGCCGTCGTCGAGCGCGAACTCGCTGCCGACGATCAGCTTGATGCCGAGGTCCTTCGCGGCGAGGTGCGCGCGCACGCTGCCGGCGAGCGAGCACTCGTCGGTGATGGCGAGCGCCGCATAGCCCAGCGCGTGCGCGCGCTCGACCATCTCTTCGGGATGCGAGGCGCCGCGCAGGAACGAGAAGTTCGTCAGCGCGTGCAGCTCGGCGTAGGGCGGGAGGAGGTCCGGCGGCATACCGTACAAATATACGGTATCGCGATCCCGGGCGTCACCCGCGCCTTGGCGATGGGTCGCTTCCGCGTGGAATCAATGCCTTGGCGAAGCCTGCAAGGGGCGACGGTAAGATGCGCCATCGCCTGCCGCGCGTCCGGGCAGGCTCCCCGCCTTCCTTCGCTCATGCCCGCCATCGCCTTCGACCGCTTCTACCGCTACGACGAGCTGACCGCGCTGCTGCGCGCATTCGCCGACGAGTACCCGCAGCTCGTGTCGCTCGAGTCCATCGGCCGCAGCCACGAGGGCCGCGACATCTGGGTGGCGACGGTCACCAACACGGCGACGGGTCCCGCGGCCGACAAGCCGGCGTTCTGGGTCGACGGCAACATCCACGCGACCGAGGTCGCCGCGTCCGCCGCCAACCTCTACTTCCTGCACACGCTCGTCACCGGCTACGGCAGCGATGCTGACATCACGCGCGCGCTCGACACGCGCGCGTTCTACGTCTGCCCGCGCATCAACCCCGACGGCGCCGAGTGGGCGCTGGCGGCGAAGCCGAAGTGGATCCGCTCGTCGACGCGCCCGTACCCGTTCGACGAGGAGGAGATCGAGGGGCTGGTCGTCGAGGACGTCGACGGCGACGGACTCATCCTGCAGATGCGCATCCCCGATGCGAACGGGCTGTGGAAGGCGCACCCCGACGAGCCTCGGCTGATGGTCCGCCGCGATCCCACGGAGACCGGTGGCACCTACTACCGCGTGATCCCCGAGGGGCGCGTCGAAAACTACGATGGCTACACGCTCAAGCACAGGAAGCCGCCGCAGGGCCTCGACCTCAACCGCAACTTCCCGGCGAGCTGGCGGCAGGAGTTCGAGCAACTCGGCGCGGGGCCGTACCCCACTTCCGAGCCCGAAGTGCGCGCGGTCGTCGACTTCGTCGCCAGGCACCGCAACATCACCGGCGGCACGACGTTCCACACGTGGAGCGGCGTGCTATTGCGCCCGTTCGAGCACATGCCCGACGAGGAGATGGACGCCGAGGACCTGTGGGTCTACCAGGCGGTGGGGAAGAAGGGCACGGAGCTGACCGGCTACCCGGCGATCTCGGTCTACCACGAGTTCCGCTACCACCCCAAGCAGGTGATCGGCGGCACGTTCGACTGGATCTACGAGCACATGGGCATGTTCGCGTGGGTCGTCGAGATCTGGTCGCCGATGCGCGAGGCGGGCATCACGGGCTACAAGTACATCGACTGGTTCCGCGACCATCCGGTCGAGGACGACGTGAAGCTCATCCGCTGGAGCGACGAGAAGCTCGGCGGCGTCGCGCACCGGGGCTGGAAGCCGTTCGACCACCCACAGCTCGGCCCCGTCGAGATCGGCGGCTGGAACCGCTTCCACGCGTTCTCCAACCCGCCGCCCGCGTTCCTGGAGAAGGAGCTGCAGCGCTTCCCGAAGTGGCTCGTCTGGCAGGCGCTGATCTCGCCGCGTCTCGCGCTCGTGCACGCGGGCGCCGCGCGCGCGGGCGAGGGCACGTGGAAAGTGACGCTGGTCGTGCAGAACGAGGGCTGGCTGCCGAGCTACGTCAGCAAGCGGGCGCTGGCGCGCAAGGTGACGCGCGGCCTGATGGTGGACGTCGGGCTGCCGGCAGGAGCGAGCCTGGTCACCGGCAAGGTGCGCGACGACCACGGGCAGCTCGAAGGCAAGGCGTACAAGCACACCGGCGTCTCGTTCTGGCCCGACAGCAACATCACCGACGACAGGCTCAAGCTCGAGTGGGTGGTGGCCGGCAAGACGGGCGACACGGTGACGCTCACCGCGCGCCACGAGCGCGCGGGCGTCGTGCGCGCGAGCGTCGTCCTGGCTTGACTCGAGGCCTGATCGACGCGTGGCGCCGCGTGCCGCGCGGCGTGGTGGTGCTGGGCTTCGTCAGCCTGCTGATGGACGCTTCCTCCGAGCTGGTCCACGCGCTGCTGCCGCTGTTCATGGTCGCCACGCTAGGGTCCTCGGTGTTCTTCGTCGGCGTCGTCGAGGGCGTGGCCGAGGCGACGGCGCTCGCCGTCAAGGTGTTCAGCGGCTATGCCTCCGACCTCACGCGCAAGCGCAAGCCGCTCGTGCTCGCGGGTTACGGGCTGGGTGCGCTGTCGAAGCTCGCCTTCCCGCTGGCGACCACGCTGGGCTGGGTCGTCGGCGCGCGTGTGGTCGACCGCATCGGCAAGGGCATCCGCGGCGCGCCGCGCGATGCGCTGATCGCGGACCTCACCCCGCGCGAGGCGCGGGGTGCGGCGTATGGGCTGAGGCAGGCGCTCGACACCGTAGGCGCGATCGCAGGTCCCCTGCTCGCGGTCGCGGCGCTGGCGTGGTTCGCCGGTGACATCCGCGCGGCGTTCTGGGTCGCCGTGGTTCCCGCGGCGCTGTGCGTGCTGTTGATCGTCGTGGGCGTGCGCGAGCCGGACGGCGCACCCGCGGACGCGAGCAAGCCGCGGCTGACGCTCGCCGATGTGCGCCGGCTCGACCGCCGTTTCGCCATCGTCACCGCGATCGCCGTGGTGCTGACGCTGGCGCGCTTCTCCGAGGCGTTTCTCGTATTGCGGGCGCAGGATGTCGGCATGCCGCTCGCCGCAGCGCCGTGGGTGATGGTGGCGATGACGCTCGTCTACGCGTTGCTGGCGTTTCCTGCCGGCGCGTGGGCGGATCGCGGGCATGCCGGATGGCTCATCGCGGCCGGCATGCTGGCGCTGATCGCGAGCGACCTCGTGCTCGCGCAGGCAAGCGCGGCCGCCGGCGTGTTGATCGGTGCGGCGCTGTGGGGGCTGCACCTCGCGCTCACGCAGGGGCTCCTGTCGGCACTCGTCGCGGGTGTCGCGCCTGCCGACCTACGCGGCACTGCGTTCGGCGTGTTCAACCTCGCGTGCGGGGCCGCGCTGCTCGTCG
>JAOUIA010000103.1 GCA_029884335.1 Betaproteobacteria bacterium | reverse complement strand
TTCGCTCTCGGCCACGAACTCGCCGATCGGCCAGTCCGGGTAGGTGGCGAGGTCGTCGGCAATCGCGGCGATCTCGCGGCCGAGCTCCAGCGCGGTGAGCCACTTGCGCGGCACGTTGTCCACGCCGTGCAGCGTGCCGAGCAGGTTGCCGGCCATCGCGCCGGTGGAGTCGCTGTCGCCGTCGTGATTGACCGCCAGCAACGCCCCGCTGGTGTAGTCGGGCGCGGCGAGCGCGCAATAGAGCGCGATGGCCAGCGCCTCCTCCGCGACCCAGCCTTCGCCCAGCTCGCGGATGCGCTCGGGGCCCGGCTCGCCGTCGCGGGCGAGGCGCACCGCCGTCTCGATCGCCGCCTTCGTCTCGCTGCCCAGCGGCCGGCGCTCGACCAGCGGCAGCACGTTCTCGATCGCCTCGTCCAGTTCGAATTCGCGCGCTAGCAGGGCGACGATGCCGGCGAACGCGCCCGCGGCCGCCTGCCCCGTCGGGTGGCCGTGCGTGAGCCCCGCGAGCTCGCAGCCCAGGTCGAACGCGCGGCGCAGCATGCGCTGGTCCGAGCTGCCCGGCTCGCGCGCGCAATAGAGGCCGACCGGCGCCACGCGCATCGCCCCGCCGCAGCCCTTGCTGTCGTTGCGCGCGCGCGCGCCGAGCGCGGGCATCGCCTGCAGCGCCTTGAGGCAGGTGTGTCCCGGCACGCGCCGCGCGTGCAGGTCCTTCTGCGCGATCAGCCACCCCTGGTCGCCGGTCGCGTCGAGCAGCGGCGGCGACTCGCCTTGCGTGGACAGCCAGCGCTGGTAGGCGTGCGCGACGATCGCCGCGAGGTTCGCGCTGCCCTCGATCGACGAGCGGACGTGCGCGCGCAGCAATCCTTCGGCCGTGAACAGCGACATCTGCGTGTCGTCGGTGATCGCGCCCTGCTTGTCGAACGCGGTCGTCAGGTCGACGACGCCGGCGGCGCCGAAGCGGCCGCGGATCTCGTCGATCGACATGAACTCGACGGGGGCGCCGAGCGCATCGCCGACCGCGCCGCCGAGCATGCAGCCGCGGAAGCGCCGGCGCAGCGGATCGGCGGGCGTGACGCGGAACGACTTCTCGGCTGCGGTGGGCCCGCCGAGCGAGGGGAGGATGTGGCTGGTCATGCGTGTCGGTAGCTCCGGCGCCTGCCCGGCATCCTAGCCTGAAGCGCGGCCCGGGGCGCGAAGAGAGCCGACGCGCGGTCGCGGTGCGCCGCGCAGCGGGTCGCGGCTTGCCCGCTACATCGAGATCGAGCCTTCGCGGAATGCGGTCTTGCCCAGCCAGACGTTGACCAGCACCGGGCGGCCCGAACGCGCGATGTCGCGCGCCTGCTGCAGCGCGCCGGGCACCTCGCCGCCGGTCCGCGCGACGATGCCGGCCGCGCCGAAGCCCTCGGCCACGCGATGGTAGTCGCTGCGGGCGAGCACCGTGCCGACGTCGTCGCCGAGCATCTTCACCTGCTCGCGCGCGATCTGCGTCCACGCGGCGTCGTTGCCCACGACGCCGATGACCGGGACGCCGTGGCGCACGAACGTGTCGAACTCGGCGAGACCGTAGCCGCTCGCGCCGTCGCCCCACACGAGCCACGCCTCCGACCGCGGCCGCGCCACACCTGCCGCGAGCGCGAAGCCCGCCCCCACGCCCAGCGTGCCGAACGCGCCCGGATCCAGCCAGCTCAAGGGGCCGCGCGGGCGCAGGATGTAAGAGGCGGTGGCCACGAAGTCGCCGCCGTCGGCGACGACGACGGCGTCCTCGCCCATGGCCGCGTCCATCATGCGGAAGAACGCGACCGGGTTCACGTGCTCGCCGGCTTCCTGCGCCTGGCGATCGATTTCCGCCTCGCGCGCGGCGTCGCGCGCCGCGAGTTCCGCCAGCCACTCGGGCCGCGCGAGCTTGCCGGCCGCGCGCTGCGCCAGCGCCTGCAGCGTCGCGCCGGCGTCGCCGATCGCGGCGATGGTCGGACGGCGGTTCATGCTCGCGTCCTTGCGGCTGCGATTCGCCGCGATCAGCGTGGCGCTGCGGCGCACGTGACGGCCGTAGTCGAGGCGGAAGTCGCAGGGCACGCCGGCGAGCAGCACGCAGTCGGCTGCGCGCAGCGCCTCGCGCCGCGAGTGGCGCATCTGCAGCGGGTGCGAAGGACCGAGCAGCCCGCGCGCCATGCCGGAGAGGTAGACCGGTATGCCGAGGGAGGCGACCGCGTCGGCGATCGCGCGCGCGTCGCGGCCGCGCACCAGCGCCTGGCTGCCGATCACCGCGAGCGGCCGCTGCGCGCCGGCAAGCGACTCGGCGGCCTTCGCGACCGCCGTCTCGCTCGCCTGCGGCACGTCCACGGGCGCGGCCGCGATCGCGTGCCGCTCGCCGCTGCCCGCGAACATGCGGCTCGCGTGGCGCCCGAGGTACCAGCGCAGCGCGCGGTCGGCGAGCGAGGTTCCCTTGCCCGCGGCGTCGGCGTACCACTGGCGGATCAGCTTCTCGTCGTAGAGCAGGTCGACCGGCGTCTCGACGAAGACCGGACCGGGGACGCCGCTTCCCGCGACGCGCAGCGCCTCGGCGACCGCCGGCCCGAGGTCGGCGACGCGGCGCACTCGCGACACGTGCTTGACGTGGGGGGCGACGAGCGCGCGCTGGTCGATGTCCTGCAGCGCGCCCCGGCCCTGCAGCGCGGTCGGGGCGGCGCCGCCGAGCAGCACGACGGGGCTCTGCGCGAGCTGGGCGTTCTTGAGCGCGGTGATCGTGTTCGTCACGCCGGGCCCTGCGGTCACCGCCGCGACGCCGGGCGTGCCCGTGAGGCGCGCGTGCGCGTCGGCGGCGAACACCGCCGTGGCCTCGTGGCGCGTGTCGACGATGCGGATGCCCCGCGCCTTCGCCGCGGCCAGGATCGGCGAGATGTGCCCGCCGCACAGCGTGAAAACGACCGGGATGCCGTGCGCGTGCAGCGCATCGGCGACGCGCTCGCCCCCGTTCATCGTCGGGCCTCCTTCGCGGCCTGCTCGGCCATCAGCGCGCGGAAGTCGATCTTGCCCACGCGCGTCTTCGGCAGCTCGGCGCGGAACTCGACCTCGCGCGGGCACGACCACTTGATCAGCCGCTCGCGGCAGTGCGCGACGATCGACTCCGCGGTCGCCTCGCCGGCGTCGGCGGGGTTCTTCAGCACGACGACCGCCTTCACGCGCTCGACCTGCGCTTCGTCGGGCACGCCGATCACGCACGCCTCCGCGACCTGCGCGTGCGTGTAG
Organism: Betaproteobacteria bacterium; assembly: GCA_029884335.1. Classification (GTDB taxonomy): domain Bacteria; phylum Pseudomonadota; class Gammaproteobacteria; order Burkholderiales; family Casimicrobiaceae; genus VBCG01. The sequence continues at coordinate 4,836 of JAOUIA010000103.1, read as the reverse complement.
AGGACCGCTTCCACCTGCGCCGGGTACACGTTGAAGCCGGACGACTTGATCATCCGCTTCGCCCGCACGACGAAGTAGAAGAAGCCGTCGGCGTCGCGCCTGCCGAGATCGCCGGTGTGCAGCCACGTGCGGCCGTCGGCGTGGGCCTTGAGCGTCTCCGCGGTCGCCTCCGGGTCGTCGAGGTAGCCCCGCATGACGGCGGGGCCCGCGAGGCAGATCTCGCCCTCCTCGCCGACGGGCGCTTCGTCGGTCGTGCCGACGCGACAGATCTTCGCGTCGACGTCGGGGAACGGGACGCCGATGCTGCCCTCGCGATATTCGCTCAGCGGCATCGCCATGATCCCCGTCACCGCCTCGGTGAGCCCGTAGCCTTCCAGCAGCCGCACGCTGCCGCCGCGGGCGGCGACCAGCGCCTCGAAGCGTTCCTTCACCGGCCGCGGCAGCGTGTCGGCGCCGGAGAAGCACGCGCGCAGGAACGAGAGGTCGACCCTGGCGAGCGAGGCGTCCTTCGAGAGCGCGTCGTAGAGCGTGGGAACGCCGACGAGCAGCGAGGGCTTCGCCGTGCGCAGCAGCTTCGCGACGATCTGCGGGGTGAACTGCGGCACGAGGATCGAGCGGCCGCCGGACATGAACGCCGCGTTCACGCACACGCCGAGCCCGAAGCCGTGGAAGATCGGCAGCACGGCGAGGATCGAGTCGGCGTCGGTCATGCCGATCCACGACGCCGCGGCCATGCCCTGCGCGATGAAGTTGCGGTTGGTGAGCACGATGCCCTTCGGAGAGCCCGTCGTGCCCCCGGAGAAGAGGATCGCCGCGGGGTCGTCGGTCGCGCCGACGGCTGGGCCGCCGCCCGCAGGCGCGCCGCGGACGAGGTCCTTCCACCGGCGCACGCGCGGGTCCGCGGGAACCGGCGGGATCTTGCGGCCCTTCGTCGCCCAGAAGCCGAGGCGCTTGAGCGGCGAGAGGTCGTCGCCGATGCTGGAGAGCAGGATCGCTTCGAGCGGGCGCTTCGGCGCGAGCTTCGCGAACGTTGCGTAGAAGGCATCGAGCGTCAGCGCGACGCGCGCGCCGGTCATGTCGAGGTAGCGCTCGACTTCGGGAGGCGCCGAGAGCGGGTGGATGAGCGCCGGCAGCACGCCGAGCCTGTTGGCTGCGTAGAACGCGATCACGCCCGCGGGCGCGGTCGGCATCGCGATCAGGATGCGCTCGCCCGGCTGGAGGCCGAGCCCGGCGAGCGCGGCCGCGGCGCGGTCGATCGCCGCGACGAGCTCGCGGTAGGTCGCCCGCGTGCCGAAGAAGTCCCAGGCGATCGCGTCCGGCGTGCGCGCCGCGGTCGCCGCGACCGCCTCGTAGAGCGTGACCCGCGGGTAGTCGATGCTCGCGGGCACCGTGCCGTAGAACCGCAGCCAGGGGCGATCCATCGTCGTCGTGCAGGTGTCCGAGCGCGTTCGCAGCGCGAGCGGCGAGTGTAGCAGCGCCCTGGGCGCCTCGCTCAGGAGCCCTGCTGCACGCGGAACGGCGAGGCGTCGACGTGGCGCGTGAAGCGCTCGCGGATGTCGGAGACGGGCTTCTCGAAGTAGTGGTAGGTGAGCCCGGCGAGCCCGAGCACGCACGCGAACCACGCCGCGACCGTGACCGCGACCCGCAGCGGCGCGGTGCCGGCGTCCACCGGGAAGAGGTGCGCGAACACGAAGATCAGCGGGAAGTGGACGAGGTAGAGCGAGTACGAGTACAGGCTGATGCGGTCGACCAGCCACTGCAGCGGCGCGAAGCGGACGTGCGCCTGCGTGAGCCACGGCATGGCGAGGAACGTCCCCGTTCCCATCGCGGTGATCGCGAACGCGCTCGCGAGCCAGCGCATCGCGGGGTCCGCCCATCCGCTCTCCACCATCCCACCCACCAGAACGAGGCCGAGCAACTGCAGCGCGAGACCGCCCGCGAGCTTGGCCTTGCGGTGAGAGCCCCACCACTGCGGAAGCCAGCGGTTGACGACGGCCGCGAGCACGCCGAAGCCCGTCGCGTCGAGGTGGAGGACCGTCGTGCGGCGGACTTCCGCGTCCCACTGGAAGAATTCCACCGCCGCCGGGTACGCGATGCGCGCGAGCGTGGGCAGGCCGATCAGCAGGCATGTCGCGCCGACGAAGGCGGCCTTGAGCCCGAAGCGGCGGTAGCCGAGCACGCCGACCAGGATCGGCATGACGAGGTAGAACCACTCGTCGAGCGCCAGCGACCACGCTTCGCCGAAGAAGTACGGGATCCGCTCGGGCCAGGCGAGGTTCTGCGAGAAGAACGCGTACGACCACGCGAACTCGCCGTGCGCGATGCCCGCCGCCGCGAGGACGGCGTTGACCGCGAGGAACAGGTAGTAGTTGGGGAACGTGCGGAACCAGCGGCGCAGCCAGAAGTCGCGCGCGGCGCGCGTCCAGCCCTCGCCGCGATCGAAGCTGCGGATCATCATCGCGCCGATCAGGTAGCCGCTCAGCACGAACAGCCACTCGATCGACAGCACCGCGGAGGCCGAGACGCGGGCGAGCGTCCCCTCGAACGGGACGCGGCCCGTGCTGATGTAGAAGCCGATCAGGCCGTGATTTGCCATCACGACCAGGATCGCCGCGCTGCGCAGCCAGTCGAGGCCGGGGTTGCGGCCGCCCGCCGTCGCCGGCTTCGCAGCGGCTGGGTTGCGAATCTCCGTCTCCCCCGGCAACGGGGGAGAGGGCTGGGGCGAGGGGGAGGTCCGTGACACGGCCGCAGTGCTCGTCGCCGGCCGGTCACTGCGTGGCCGTGATGCCCCCGTCGACGTAGAGCACCTGCCCGGTGATGAACGACGTCGCGGGCGAGAGGAAGAACAGCACCGGCCCGACGACGTCCTCGAGGCTCGCCACGCGGCCGAGCGGGATGCGCTCGACCAGCTTGCGGTTGCGTTCGGGGTCGGTGAACCAGTGCTCGGCGATCGGCGTGCGCACGACGGTCGGCGCGACGCCGTTGACGTTGATGCCGTGAGGTGCCAGCTCGGCGGCGTGCTGGCGCATCAGCATCGCCAGCGCGCCCTTGCTGCCCGCGTACGACGAGTAGCCGCGCTCGCGCAGCGCGAGCTGGGAGCGCACCGAGAGCAGGTGCACCTGCCGGCCGCCGCGCTTGCCCTCGACCTGCACGCGCGCGACGGCCTGCGCGAGGAACATCGCGGCGCGGTAATTCGTGGCGGTGACGCGGTCGAAGCTCTGCGGCTCCGCCTCGAGCAGTCGCTGCTCCTCGAACATGCCTACCGCGTTGACCAGGAAGTCGAGGCCGTCGAGCTGCTCGGCCGCGCCGCCCACCGCCGCGCGGATCGCCTCGACGTCGGTCGCGTCGAATGGGCACGGGCGCGCGGCGCCGCCCGCGTCGCGGATCGCGTCGGCCAACTTCGCCAGGCGCGCCGGATCGCGTCCGCCGAGCGCGACGGCGACGCCTTCGCGCGCCAGCGCGTGCGCGACGGCCTCGCCGATCGCGCCGTAGGCGCCGGCGACGAAGGCGCTGCGGCCGGCGGGGGAGAAGCGGGAGTTGTCCATGGCGGGAGTTTACCCGTCCGCCCCGCGCTATCATCGCCGCTCGGGACGAACCGGACTGACCATGCAACACACCGCCACGATCGAGTGGACGCGCGGCGACGCGGCGTTCACCGACAACAAGTACCCGCGCACGCACCGCTGGCGTTTCGATGGCGGGGTGGTCGTTCCCGGGTCGCCCTCGCCGCACGTCGTCGCGCCGCCGCTCTCGGATCCTGCGGCGGTCGACCCCGAGGAGGCGTTCGTCGCCTCGCTCGCCAGCTGCCACATGCTGTTCTTCCTCGCCTACGCGGCCAAGCGCGGCTACGTCGTCGACGCCTACACGGACGAGGCAAGCGGCACGCTGGCGCGCGACGAGCGGCGCAAGATGGCGATGACCGAGGTCGTGCTGCGCCCGCGCGTGCGCTTCCACGGCGCGGCGCCGGACGCGGCCGCGCACGAGGCGCTGCACCACGAAGCCCACGAAGCCTGCTTCATTGCCAACTCGGTGCGCACGGCAGTGCGCGTCGAACCGGCGATCGCCTGACGTTCCTCCGACTGGTACCGCCATGGCCGCGAACCCGCCCGCCCTCACCGTCCGCCGCAACTTCCCGCGCCCCGATCCGGCGCTCGTCGATCGCTTCCGCGAGGCCGTGACCGGCGCCGTTGCCGATGCCAACGGCCGCCGCGGGGCGCTGTCCTGGCAGGTGCGCCAGATCACGAAGGCAGCGCGCTTCTGCGGCGTGGCGCTCACCGTGCGCACGCGGGCGCGCGACAACCTCGCGCCCTACGCGGCGCTGGGCTTCGCGCGCAAGGGGGACGTGCTGGTGGTGGCCGCCAACGCCTACGACGAGGCGAGCGTGGCCGGCGACGTCCTGCTCGGCATGGCGCGCAACGCCGGCATCGTCGCGCTGGTCACCGACGGCATGGTGCGCGACGTCGAGGGACTCGACGCGGTCGGCATTCCAGTCTTCGCGCGCGGCCTCACGCCGAACGCGCCGCACCGCGACGGTCCCGGCGCGATCGGCGAGCCGGTGACGCTCGGCGGCGTCATCGTGCACCCCGGCGACATCGTGGTCGGCGACGCGAACGGCGTGGTCGTCGTGTCGCGCGAGGCGGCAGGCGATGTCGCGACTGCGCTCGCCGACGTCGCGGCCCGCGAGGCGAAGATGGACGGCTGGGTGCGCGACGGCGTGGTCGTGCCGCCGTGGATGGAGGAGACGCTCGCGAAGCTGGGCGTCACGCATCTCGACTGACTTCCGGGGTGTCCGTGCACCGCCGCGACACGATCCTGGCATTGACGGCCTTCGGCATG
>JAOUIA010000044.1 GCA_029884335.1 Betaproteobacteria bacterium | reverse complement strand
GTCCCGGCGGCCGCGGGGGGAGGGGCGGGGGGTGAGGGGCCGGGGGTGAGGGGCCGGGGGGGAGGGGCCGGGGGTGAGGGGCCGGGGGTGAGGGGCGAAAACCGAGGCAGGCAGCGATGAACTCCGCGACGATTCCAACCGTGACCGCCCTCTACGCCGGCCTCGTCGGCGTGCTGCTCGTCGTGCTCGCGGGACTGGTCTCGCGCCTGCGACGCTCGCGCAAGGTGGGCCTGGGCGACGGCGGCGACAAGGACCTGCAGCGCGCGATCAGGGTGCACGGCAACGCTGTCGAGTGGGCGGTGCCCGGCGTGCTGCTGCTGCTCGTCGCCGAGCTCAACCGCGCCGATCCGCTGCTGCTGCACGCCTGCGGGCTCGCGATCGTGCTGGGGCGCGTGATGCACGCCTACGGCCTGTCCGGGCGCAGCGGCGTGTCGATCGGCCGCTTCTGGGGCAGTGCGCTGTCGTGGACCGCCGTGCTCGTGCTGGCGCTGTGGTGCGTGCTCGCGTTCGCCCGCGCGCTGTAGCGCCGGCGCGCGGTCAGTCGACCATCCGCGGCGAGCGCGCCGCGATCGACGGCGGAATGGCGAGACCCAGCGACCGCGCCGTGCCGCGGTGGATGACCAGCTCGTGGGTGTTGAGCTGCTGGACCGGCAGCTCGCCCGGCTTCGCACCCTTGAGGATCCTGTCGACGTAGGACGCTGCGAGCCGGTAGGCTTCGGCGATGCTGGGGCCGTAGGACACGAGCCCGCCGGCCTCCGCGAATTCCTCGTCGAAGTACATCGCGGGCAGCCGCTGCTTGGCGGCGAATGCCAGGAGCGCGTCGCGCTGTGCCACCCAGAACGGGCTGGGCATCACCACCAGGCCCTGCGCGCCGCTGGCCGCGACGCCGCGAAGCGCCGCGTCGACCTCGCCGGGAACGGCCGCGTGGTGCCTGGCGGTCTTCGCGTTGAGCTTTCGGGCGGTCGCCTCGGCTTCCTCGACGAACTGCGCCGACGCGGGGTTGGTGGACGTCCACAGCAGCGCGATCCGCGTGACGCGCGGCGCGAGATCTTTCAGCAGCTCGACCCACTTGCCGGCGAGCCCTCCGCCGTAGGCGAGCGAGACGCCCGTCAGGTTGCCACCCGGACGCGCGAGGCTGGCCACGAGCCCTCCCGCGACGGGATCGCTCGACCCGGCGAACACGACGGGGATCGCCGCCGTGGCGGCCTTCGCCGCACGCGCGGCGATCGTCGAGCCGGCCACCAGGACGTCGATGTCGCTGCGCACCAGCTCGGCGGCGAGCGCCGCAAGCCGGTCGCGCTGCCCGTCGGCGCTGCGCATCTCGACGCGGACGCTGCGTCCCTCCACGTAGCCCAGCTCGCTCATGCCGCGCACGAACGCCTCGCTGCGGCGCGGGGACGTGGCCGACGACAGGAAACCGACGCGCGGGACGCGCTTCGGAGTCTGCGCCGGCGCGCCCCGCGCAGCGCTGAGCAGCGCTGCGCCGGCCAGGAGAAAAGACCTACGGCCGGCCCTTCGCATCCGCCCCCCCGCGGCCGGGCGAGGCCCGCGTGCCCGCGACCTCGTCGGCGAGCACGAAGTCGATCTTCGAAGTCTCGAGGTCCACGCGCGCGACCTTCACGCGCACGCGCCCGGCGAGCTGGAACACGCGCCCGCCGCGCTCGCCCACCAGCGCATGGCGCAGCTTGTCGAAGTGGAAGTAGTCGCGGCCGAGCTCGGTCACGTGCACCAGCCCGTCGACGTTCATGCCGTCGAGCGTGACGAAGATGCCGAAGCCGGCCACGCCGCTGATGGTGCCGTCGTGCTCCTCGCCGATGCGGTCCTTCATGTACCAGCACTTGAGCCAGCGCTCGACGTCGCGCGTGGCCTCGTCGGCGCGGCGCTCGGTCGCCGAGCAGTGCAGCCCGAGCGCCTCCCAGCCGGTGTCCTTCGGCACGTAGCGCTTGCCGGCGAGGCAGGCCTTGATCGCGCGGTGCACGGTGAGGTCGGGGTAGCGGCGGATCGGCGAGGTGAAGTGCGTGTAGGCGTCGAAGGCCAGCCCGAAGTGCCCGACGTTGTCCGGGTGGTACTGTGCCTGCGACAGCGAGCGCAGCAGCACCTGCTGCAGCAGCGCCTCGTCGGGACGGCCGTCGATCTTCGCCAGCAGTTTCGCGTAGTCGGCGGGCTGCGGCTTGTCGCCGCCGCTCAGGCTCAGCGCGGAGCTGCCGAGGAAGGCGCGCAGCGCCTCGAGCTTCTCCGGCGGCGGTCCCTCGTGCACGCGGTAGAGCGCCGGGTGCTGGTGCGCGCGCAGGAAGTCGGCCGTGCAGACGTTGGCCGCGAGCATGCACTCCTCGATCAGCCGGTGCGCGTCGTTGCGCGCCGTCGGCACGATGCGCTCGATGCGCCCCTCGTCGTCGAAGATGAGCGCGAGCTCGACCGTGTCGAAGTCGATCGCTCCGCGCGCCTCGCGCGCCGCCGCGAGCACCTTGTAGAGCGCGTACAGGTCGTCGAGCTGGCCGCCGAGCTCGCGCGCCTCCTTGCCCTCGCGCGTCGCGGGCTCGGACAGCCAGCGCCACACCTTCGTGTAGGTGAGCCGGGCGCGGCTGTGCATGACGGCAGGGTAGAAGCGGTAGCCGCGGATCGCTCCCTTCGGGCCGATGTCCATGTCGCAGACCACGCACAGCCGGTCGACCGCCGGCTTGAGCGAGCACAGCTCGTTGGACAGCTCCTCGGGGAGCATCGGGATGACGCGGCGCGGGAAGTACACCGAGTTGCCGCGCTCGCGCGCGTCGCCGTCGAGCGCGTCGCCGTCGCGCACGTAGTGGGAGACGTCGGCGATGGCGACCACGAGCCGGAAGCCGCGGCCCTTGCGCTCGCAGTAGACCGCGTCGTCGAAGTCCTTCGCGGTCTCGCCGTCGATCGTCACCAGCGCGAGATCGCGAATGTCCTCGCGCCCGCGCAGGTCGGCCGCGCGGACCTCGGGCGGCAGCTTCGCCGCCTGCGCCTGCGCGGCCGCGGAGAACCGGAACGGTAGCGCGTGTTTTCGCAGCGCGATCTCGATCTCCATCCCGGGATCCGTGGGCCGGCCGAGCACCTCGACGACGCGCCCGGCGGCCTCCGTGCGCTCGGACGGCTGCGCGATCAGGTCGACGACGACGATCTCGCCTTCCTTCGCCGCGCCGCGGTCCTCGGGCGCGACGAGGATGTCCTGGGACAGGCGCCGGTCCTCGGCCTCGACGAACCACGCGCCGCGCTCGTGGTGCAGGCGGCCGACGACTTGCCGGTTCGCGCGCGCGAGCACCTCGACGATCTCGCCTTCGGGGCGCCCGCGGCGATCGGTGCCGGTGACGCGCGCCGCCGCGCGGTCGCCGTGCAACGCCTTGTGCATCTCGCGCGGCGAGAGGAAGAGGTCGTCGCCGCCCTCGTCGGGCACGAGGAAGCCGTACCCGTCCGGGTGGCCCTGGACGGTGCCGCGCACCAGGCCGAGCTTGTCGGCGACGAGGAGTTCACCCTTGCGGTTGGCCAGCACGTCGCCGGCCCGGATGGCTTCCTCAAGCGCGCGCTCGAAGGCGTCGCGCTCGCGCCGCTTGAGGTTGAGCGCGCGCGCGAGTTCGTCCGGCGGCACGGGCACGCCGGCTTCGCGGAGCTCGGCGAGGATGCGCGCGCGGTCGAGCGGCGGTGGGGCGGGTGTAGCGGACTTGCGCGGCATCGATTCCCTAGGCGGGCGGCGCGAACGGGTCCAGCATAGCAAGCCGCGGCGGCTGCGCGGGCCCGGCGATCTGGAAGGCGGGGCTAAGCCGTTGTATAATTGAGCTGCTGCCCAGATGGCGGAATTGGTAGACGCACCAGTTTCAGGTACTGGCGGGTAACACCGTGGAGGTTCGAGTCCTCTTCTGGGCACCACCGCACGCACGCACGACGCCCGCCCAGCGCGGGCGTCGCTGCTTCCGGGCCCCGTCCGCCTAGCCCCCGAGCCGCGCGCGGAGCTTGTCCGGCCGCAGGTTGTCGTAGACCTCGAACGGCTGGTGGATCCACGGGTTGTCGGGCAGGTAGTCGACGTGGAAGTCGGGCTTGAACACGGAGCACGCCTTCCACCACAGCACCGCCGTCTTCATCTCGATGATGGTCGGGAAGCGCTCCGGCAGCGTGGCGACGACCTTCTCCAGCGTGTGGCCCGAGTCGACCATGTCGTCGACGAGCAGCACGCGCTCGCCCAGCCGCGGGCTCGTCATCGTCATGTGCTCGGCGATGATGAGCTCGCCGCGGACCGTGCCGCCGCCCGAAGCGTACGAGTGCGTCGAGAGGATCGCGAGCGGCGTCTCGAAGATGCGCGACAGCACGTCGCCGACGCGCAGGCCCCCCCGCGCGATGCAGATGATCTGGTTGAAGCGGAAGCCGGACTCGTGCACGACGAGCGCCAGCCGCTCGGTCAGCGCGTTGTACTGGTCCCAGGTGACGTGGAGGCTCATCGGGCTTCGCTCGCGTGGGCGGATCAGTGGAATGGATGGCGCAGGAGGATCGTATCGTCGCGATCGGGCCCCGTCGACACCATCGCGATCGGCGTGGCGGTGAGCTCCTCGATCCGCGCGAGGTAGGCGCGCGCGGCGGCGGGCAGGGCGTCGAGCCGGCGCGCGCCGACCGAGCTCTCCTTCCAGCCCGGCAGCGTCTCGTAGACCGGCACGCAGCGTGCCACGGCCTCGGCGCCGCTGGGGATGCGGTCGACGCGCTCGCCGTCGACCTCGTAGTGCGTGCACACGCGAATCTCGTCCATGCCGTCGAGCACGTCGAGCTTCATCACGCACATGCCGTCCACCCCGGAGAGCTCGAACGAGCGGCGCAGCAGCGGGACGTCGAGCCAGCCGCAGCGCCGCGGGCGCCCGGTGACCGAGCCGAACTCGTTGCCGCGCTTCGCGAGCCCCGCGCCGACCTCGTCGGTGAGCTCGGTGGGGAAGGGGCCGCCGCCCACGCGCGTCGTGTACGCCTTGACGATGCCCAGCACGTAGTCGATGAGCCTCGGTCCGATGCCGCTGCCGGGCGCCGCGGCGCCGGCGAGGCAGTTCGAACTGGTCACGTACGGATAGGTGCCGTGGTCGATGTCGAGCAGCGCGCCCTGTGCGCCCTCGAAGACGAGCGACTCGCCGCGGCGGCGCATCGCGTTGATGGTCGCCGAGACGTCGCCGACCATCGGCGCGATCTCGCGGCCCTGCGCGAGCGCCTCGTCGCGCGTCTTCGCGAAGGGCACCGCGGACTGCCGGTAGTACTGGGTCAGCAGGAAGTTGTGGTACTCGAGCAGCCCCTCGAGCCTCGCCGCGAAGCGGTCCGGGTCGAGGAGATCCTGCACGCGCAGCGCGCGGCGCGCGATCTTGTCCTCGTAGGCGGGGCCGATGCCGCGACCGGTCGTGCCGATCTTGCCGCCGCCGGACTCGCGCGCCTGGTCCAGCGCGACGTGCGAGGGCAGCACCAGCGGGCAGGCCGGCGAGATCATGAGCCGCGGGCGCACCGACACGCCGGCCGCTTCGAGCTCGGCGATCTCCTGCAGCAACGCCGAAGGCGAGAGCACGACGCCGTTGCCGATCAGGACGGCGACTTTCGGACGCAACACGCCCGAAGGGATGAGCCGCAGCACCGTCTTGCGCCCGCCGATGACCAGCGTGTGGCCGGCGTTGTGCCCGCCCTGAAAGCGGACCACGCCGCTCGCCTGCTCGCACAGCCAGTCGACGATCTTGCCCTTGCCCTCGTCGCCCCACTGCGTGCCGATGATGACGACGTTCTTTGGCATGGCTGGATGTCCGGGGAGGCGCGCTTCAGGGGCGCGCGAGGACGGCGTTGAGCTGACGAAGGTCGAGCGTGAAGCCGGTGGCCGCGCGCGAGCGGCCGAATGCCTTGCCCACGCCATCGTAGCGACCGCCGTTGCCGATCGCGTTGGCCTGGCCCGCGGTGAACACCGAGAAGATCGGCCCGTTGTGATAGTGGAAGCCGCGCAGGTCGGCGAGGTCGACGTGCAGCGCCTCGACCGCGCCGGCGAACGCCCCGGCGAGCGTGCGCAGCGCGGCGAGCGCGTTGGCGACCGCGGGGATGTCGGGCAGCCGCTCGCCCGCGGCGGCGAGGACGTCCTGCGCCGGCCCGTAGAGCGCAGGCAGCGCGACCAGCGCGTCGCGCCACGCCGCCGGCAGCCGCGCGGCGAGTTCGCGCACCGCCGGCAGGTCCTTCGCGCGCATGGCCTCGAACAGCTCGGACTCGTCGCCGTTCACGCCCGCGTTCGCGGCCAGCGCGCGGTACACGCCGACGTGGCCGAGGTCGAGGTGCAGCCCCCCGCAGCCGGCCGCGCGCAGCGACGAGAGCAGCAGCCCGATCGCCTCGCGGTCGCCGGCGATGCCCGGCTCGCCAAAGAGCTCGGCGCCGACCTGCACGACCTCGCGCGTCATGCCCGGCGGCGCGGCGGTGGCGCGCAGCACGCTGCCCGCATAGCACAGGCGGTTGACGCCGGCGGTGTTGAACAGGTGCGCGTCGATGCGCGCGACCTGCGGCGTGATGTCGGCGCGCACGCCGAGCAGGCGGCCCGACAGCGGGTCGACGACCTTGAACGTCTTGAGGTCGAGGTCGCGGGCGCTGCCCGTCAGCAGCGAGTCGAGGTGCTCGACCAGCGGCGGCTGCACGAGCCGGTAGCCGTGCGCGCGCAGGTGGTCGAGCAGCGTGCGGCGCAGCGCTTCGAGCGCCTCGGCTTCGTCGGGGAGCACGTCCTCGACGTGCTCGGGCAGCAGCCACCTACGCACGGCCGAACACCGCGAGCCCCGCGACGCCGAGCAGCAGCGCGATCAGGCCGATGAAGCGGATCTGCCCGTCGCTCATCTCGATCAGCTTGCGGAAGGTCTCGCGCCACAGCGCCGGCGCTGCGAACGGCAGGATGCCTTCGACGATGAGCACGAGCGCCAACGCCGCCCAAAGCCAGTCCGGCACCGCGCGTCCTCCGGTCGGCGCTGAACTAGCGCGCGGGCGGGGACGGCCGCACGCCGGTGCCCCCGGACTGCTTGAAGTACTGGAAGAACTCGGAGGACGGATCCAGCACCATCACGTCGCTGCGGCCGCGGAACGACGCGCGGTACGCCTCGAGGCTGCGGTAGAAACGGTAGAACTCCGCGTTGCCAGAGTACGCGCCGGCGTAGATCGCGGAGGCCTTCGCGTCGCCTTCGCCCTTGACCTTCTGCGCCTGACGGTAGGCCTCGGCCAGGATCACCTGGCGCTGCCGGTCGGCGTCGGCGCGGATGCGCTCCGACTCCGCCGCGCCCAGCGACCGCAGCTCGTTGGCCACGCGGCGGCGCTCCGACTCCATCCGCTGGTAGACGGGGCCGATCACGTCCGGCGGCAGCTCGAGGCGGCGCAGGCGGATGTCGACCACCTGCACGCCGATCGAGCGCGCGTCGGCATCAGCCTTGGCACGGGTCTCGCTGGTGATGCGGTCGCGCTGCGTCGAGATCGCCTCGTGCACCGTGCGCTTGTTGAACTCCTCGGCGAGGTTCGAGCGCACCGTCTGCGACAGGCGGCGACGCGCCGCCTCCTCGTCGCCCTGCACCGAGCGGTAGTACTGCGCCACGTCGATGATGCGCCACAGCACGATGAAGTCGACGAGCAGCGGCTTCTTCTCGGAGGTCGTGATGCGGTCCGGCTCGGGGTTGTCGAGCGTGAGGTTGCGGCGGTCGAAGTAGCGGACGTTCTGGATCAGCGGCACCTTGAAGTACAGCCCCGCGTCCTGCTGCAGCCCGACGATCTCGCCCAGCTGGAACTTGATCGCGTACTTGGTCTGGTCGACCGTGTAGATCGACTGCGACAGCACGATCAGGATCGCGACGACGAGGGCGAGCAGCGGCATGGTGAAGCGCATGGCGTCGTCCCTCCTATCGCTCGCGGCCGCGCAGCGCCTCGCGGCTGCGCGGGGGCTCGGGCGCCGGCGCCGGCTCGGGGGCGGCGCGCGGGGCGCTCGGCGCGGACTCGGGCGCGGCCGGCGCGCCGGATTGCTGGATCAGGCGGTCGAGCGGCAGGTAGAGCAGGTTGCCGCCGCTGCCGGCCTTCTGGTCGACGACCACCTTGGGCGCGCTGCCGAGCACCGACTGCATCATGTCGAGGTAGAGGCGGTCGCGCGTGACGGCGGGCGCCTTCTGGTATTCGACCAGGATCTGGCGGAAGCGCGAGGCGTCGCCCTCGGCCTTCTGGACGACCTCGGTGTTGTAGCCGTTGGCCTCCTCGATCAGCCGCGAGGCCATGCCGCGCGCGCGCGGGACGACGTCGTTGGCGTAGGCCTGGCCCTCGTTCTTCAGGCGCTCGCGGTCCTGCCCCGCCTTGACCGCGTCGTCGAACGCGGCCTGCACCTTGTCGGGAGGCAGCACGGTCTGCAGCGTCACCTTCTGCACGAACACGCCGGTCTCGTAGCGGTCGAGCATCTGCTGCATCAGCTGCTCGGTCTGCTTGGCGATCTGCTCGCGGCCCTCGTAGAGCGCGAAGTCCATCTTGCTCTTGCCGACGACTTCGCGCACCGCCGTCTCGGCGACGTACTGCACGATCTGGTCGGGCCGGTTGTTCTTGAAGACGTAGTCCTCGGCGCTCTTGAGGTTGTACTGCACCGCGAACTGGATGTCGATGATGTTCTCGTCGTCGGTCAGCATCACGGCCTCCCGCTCGACCTTGTTCTTCGGCGTGTTGCGGTAGCCGACCTCGATCGTCTTGACCTGCGAGAAGTCGACCAGCTGCACGGCTTCGATGGGGAAGGGGAGGTGCCAGCGGGGCCCCGGCTGCGTCGTCTCGGTGTACTTGCCGAAGCGCGTCACCACGCCGCGGCGGCCTTCGTCGACGATGTAGAAGCCGCTCGCGAACCAGACGACGACGACGAGCGCCGCCAGCAGCGCCGCGCCGCCGAGCGGAAGCGCGGGTCGCCCGCCGCCGGCGCCGCCGCCGCCCTCGCCTTCGCCGCCGCCGCCGCGCCGACCGAGGATGCCGCTGATGCGACGATTGACGTTGCGCCAGATTTCTTCGAGGTCGGGCGGGCCGCCGCTCGGGCTGTTGCCGCGTTTGCCCCACTGGGGATCGTTGAGCGACATGGACGGTAGGACTTTGGGGTGGCGGGCAGTCGGGGGCGGCGCCGGCGGCTTGCCGCGCGTTCAGGTTCCGGAGTCGGCGGCAGCGGCGGAGCAGGTCTCGTCGGTGGGCGCGGTCCGGAGCGGAAAGCGCTCGGCGAGCGCCTCGCGCAGGGCGGCGCAGCCTTCGCCCGTCAGCGCGCTGGCGCGAACGGCGACGATGGTACCACAGGGGTCGCGCTCGACCCCGGCGTCGAGGGCGGCGGCGTCGCACTTGTTGTACACGCGTATCTGCGGCACGCCGGACGCGCCGATCTCCTCGAGGACCGCCTCGACCGCCGCGATCTGGTCGTCGCGGTCCGCCGCCGCCGCGTCGACGACGTGCAGCAGCAGGTCGGCCTCGGCGGCCTCGGCGAGCGTGGCGCGAAACGCGGCGACGAGGTCGTGCGGCAGGTCGCGGATGAAGCCGACCGTGTCGGACAGGACGATCGTCTCGGCGCCGGGGACGTGGATCCGGCGCAGCGTCGTGTCGAGCGTGGCGAAGAGCTGGTTCGCCGCGTACGCCTGCGCGCCGGTCAGGCGATTGAACAGCGTCGACTTGCCGGCGTTCGTGTACCCGACGAGCGCGACCGTGCGCACCGCGGCGCGGCGCCGCGTGCGGCTCTGTGTCGCGCGGCTGCGCGCCACGCCGCGCAGGCGCTCCTTGATGTGGCGCACGCGCTGCGCGATCAGCCGCCGGTCGGTCTCGAGCTGCGTCTCGCCGGGCCCGCGCAGGCCGATGCCGCCGCGCTGCCGCTCGAGGTGCGTCCAGCCGCCGACCAGCCGCGTGGCCATGTGCTTGAGCTGCGCGAGCTCGACCTGCAGCTTGCCTTCGGCGCTGCGCGCGCGCAGCGCGAAGATGTCGAGGATCAGGCTGGCGCGGTCGACGACGCGGCACTCGAGCGCCTGCTCGAGGTTGCGCTGCTGCACGCCGGACAGCGGGTGGTCGAAGATGACGAGGTCGGCGCCGGTGCTGCGCCGCAGTCCGGCGATCTCCTCAACCTTGCCCTTGCCCGCGAACGTGGCGGAGTCCGGGCGCTGGCGCCGGCCGGTGACCGTCCCGGCGACCGTGGCGCCGGCGGACGCGGCGAGCGCGGCGAGCTCGGCGAGGCGGTCGGACACGCGGCCCTCGCCGAGGTCGAGTTCCACCAGCAGCGCGCAGTCGCCGCGCGAAGGCCGTTCGAACATCAGGCGCGTCTCGAGGCCGCGCCGGCGCGTGGATGCATCAACCCTCGGCGGCGTCGGCGGCCTGGCCGTGGTGCGGCATCGTGACCGGACGCGACGGCACCACCGTGGAGATGGCGTGCTTGTAGACCATCTGCGTGACGGTGTTCTTGAGCAGCACGACGTACTGGTCGAACGACTCGATCTGCCCCTGCAGCTTGATGCCGTTGACGAGGTAGATCGACACCTGAACGTGCTCCTTGCGCAGCGTGTTCAGGAACGGGTCTTGTAACATCTGCCCCTTGTTGCTCATGCGTCGCTCCGGTTCCGGTGTGGGGCCGGCGGCACGCCGGCTCGGCTGCCGCGCGTTCCCCCGGCAGGCCTGGCAGCCGACCCCGACGCCTCAGCGCGCGTAGGGATTGACGCCAGTCTTGAATTGTATCCTAAGGGGCGTGCCGCGGATCTTGAACGCCTCGGCCAGGAAGCGCTCGAGGTAGCGCCGGTAGCCGTCGGGCACGTGCGCGAGCGCCGTGCCGTGGATCACCACGACCGGCGGGTTGACGCCCCCCTGGTGCGCGTAGCGCAGCTTCGGACGCGAGTAGCCCGCGCGCGGCGGCTGCTGTCGCGCGACGGCGTCCTGCAGCGCCCGCGTCAGCCGCGGCGTGGACAGCTTGATCATCGCCGCCGCGTAGGCCTTGTCGACCGACGCCATCAGCGCCGCCACGCCGCGCCCGTCGCGCGCCGAGATGTAGTGCGCGTCGGCGAAGCCGAGGAAGCCGAGCTTGCGGTCGAAGTCGGTCCGGGCGCGCGTGCGCGCGTCCGCGTCGAGGTCGTCCCACTTGTTGACGCCGACGACCATCGCGCGCCCGGCCTCGAGCGCGTGAGCGGCGATGTGCGCGTCCTGCTCGCTGATGCCTTCGCGCGCGTCGAGCAGCAGCACGACCACGTGCGCCTCCTCGATCGCCTGCAGCGTCTTGATCACCGAGAACTTCTCGACCGCCTCGAACACCTTGCCGCGGCGCCGCACGCCCGCGGTGTCGATCAGCGTGTACTTGCGCCCTCCGCGCTCGAAGTCGACGTGGATCGCGTCGCGCGTGGTGCCGGGCTCGTCGAACGCGATCATCCGCTCCGCGCCGAGCAGCGTGTTCACCAGCGTCGACTTGCCGACGTTGGGCCGGCCGATGATCGCCACCTTGATCCGCGCGTCGGGCCCGGGCCGCTCGCCGGGGTGGGGCGGCGCCTCGGTGTCCTCGTCGGCTGCCGCCGCATCGCCGGCAGCCGCTGGCGCGACGGCGTCCAGCGCGACGTCCAGCATGTTTCGCACGCCCTCGCCGTGCGCGGCCGAGATCGCGAGCGGCTCGCCGAGCGCAAGCTCGTGGAACTCGGCGACTGCGCGCTCGGCGGGAATTCCCTCGGCCTTGTTGGCCACGAGGACGACGGGGCGGCCGCAGCGTCGCAGCAACTCGCCGATCTCGCGATCGTGCTCGCTCAATCCGGCGCGCGCGTCGACCAGGAACACGACGACGTCCGCCTCGGCGATCGCCTCGCGCGCCTGCCGAGCCATCTCCTTCAGGATGCCGGACTTCGCCACCGGCTCGAAGCCGCCGGTGTCGACGACGATGTACGCGCGGTCGCCCGACCGCCCGCGGCCGTAGTGACGGTCCCGCGTGAGGCCGGGGAAGTCCGCGACGAGCGCGTCGCGCGACTTCGTCAGGCGGTTGAACAGCGTCGACTTGCCGACGTTCGGGCGGCCGACGAGCGCGATCGTGGGGAGCATGTCGCGCGCGCCGCGGACCGCGACGGCGCGCTAGCGCGCCGTGGCGGCGTACAGCGTGCCGTTCAAGGACTGCCAGACGATGCGGTCGCCGACTGCGAACGGCTGGCCGGTCGGCGCGCTGCCGTCGGTGGCGAGCCGGCCCACGTAGGCGCCGGTCGGCTTCGCGAGCGCGTGCACGTAGCCCTCGACGTCGAGCACCGCGAGCTGGTCGCCGATGACCTGCGCCGCGCGCAGGCGCCGCTCGGCCAGCACCTCCTGCTTCCACAGCGACGCGCCGGTCGACTTGTCGAACGCGTGGACCGCGCCCTTGTCGTCGACGACGTAGTACGCGGCCGCGTCCGCCGCGACGCCGGCGAGGCTCGAGACGTCGCGCGTCCACAGGAGGCCGCCGCGCACGATCTCGAAGCAGGCGAGCCGTCCCTGGAAGGCGACCGCGCAGGTCTGCCGCTCCTCGACCAGCGGCCGGCTGACGACGTCGGCGATCCGCTCGAGCTCGGTCGCTCCCGTCGGGATCGCCACCGCGCCGTCCCAGCCGATCGTGCCGGTCTGCAGGTCCATGGCGAGCAGCCGCCCGCCGGGCAGGCCGAGGAACGCTCCGCCGCGGCTCGCCACGCCGCCGGCGGTGTTGCGCACGGTGAGCGGCGGGTTGATGCGCTGCTGCAACCACTTCGTCTTGCCGTCCGCCGCGCCGAGCCCGTGGATGCGGCCGTCGCCCGAAGCGACGACGACGACGCCGTCGGCGACGATCGGCGGCGACAGCACTTCCGAGGACACCGTCGCCGTCCACAGCGACTTGCCGTTCGCGTCGAACGCGAGGACCTCGCCCTTGTCGGTGCCGACCACGACGAGCGAAGCATCCGCGCCCGGCCCGGCGTGCACCGGCTTGCCTGCGGCGATGCGCCAGACCTGCCTGCCGGTCTCGCGCTCGAAGCGCGCGAGCGAGCCATCCGTGGCAGCCGCGTAGATCGCGTCCGCCGTGATCGCCGGCGCGAGCCCCGGTCCCGCCTTGCCCACGCTCGCCTGCCAGGCGAGCGCGGGGTTCGCCGTCGCAGTGAGCGCGGGCAGCGGCCCCGGCTTCACCTGCGAGCCGCGGCCCGTGAGCCAGTCGAGCGAAGGCGCGGGAATCGACCAGTTCATCGGATTCCACGACGGCGCGGTCGTGCCGCAACCGCCGAGCAAGAAGGCGGCGAGCGCAACCGCGCGCAGGCGTGCGATCGGCGGGCGCATCGTCACTTGCCCTTCGCTGGCGCCGGCGCGACGGCCGCAGGGGGCGGGGCAGCGGTCGTCGAGCCGCCCGGCACGGCTGCGGCGGGAACGCTCGCGCCGCCGAGCGCGTCGAGCTTCACCTGCACGTAGTTGCGGTAGGGCGACTTCGCGTCGAGCTTGGCCAGCGCCGCCTGGTAGGCGCTGCGCGCGTCGGCGGCGCGGCCGGCCGCCACGAGCACGTCGCCGCGCAGGTCGGCGTAGAGGCCGGCGAACGGGTCGGGGTGCTTCGCGTCGAGCGCGGCGAGCGCCTGGTCGTAAGCCTTCTCGTCGAGCAGCGCTTCGGCGAGCCGGTAGCGCGCGACCGCTTTCAGCTCGTCCTCGGTCGCGCGGTCGATCGCCCACTGGTACTGCGTCTTCGCGCCGGCCTTGTCGCCGCCGTCCCAGAGCAGCTTCGCGTACATCAGCGCGGCGCGCGGCGCGTAGCCGCTGCCGGCGAACTTCGACGAAAGCTGCGCCATCGCGTCGCGCGCCTTCGCGACGTCCTTGTCGCGCACGCCGGCCGACACCGCGCCGTAGAGCACCGACGCCTCCTCGGCCTGCCTCGCCGTCCACCAGCGCCATCCCTGCACCGCGATGTAGGCGATGCACACGGCGATGACCGCCGTCGAGATCGCGTTGCCCCAGCGCTTCCAGAACGCCTTGAGGTCGTCGAGCTTTTCCTGTTCTTCGAGGTCGTAGACGGCCATGGTCCTTCCGCTTCCGGTGTGTTCGTGTCAGTCGTTGGGGCGCGTCTGCGCGGCGAGCCAGGGTGCGAGCTCCACGGCGGGCAGCGCGACCTGCTCGCCGGCCTCGCGCAGCGCCTTCACTCCGACGGTGCCGCTCGCGGCCTCGTCGTCGCCGACGACCAGCGCGAATCGCGCGCCGCTGGCATCCGCCTTCTTCATCTGCGACTTGAAGCTGCCGCCGCCCGCGTTGAGCACCACGCCGATCCCGGCGTCGCGCAGCATCTCCGCCACGCGCCGCGCCAGCGGCGCCGCGGCCGTCCCCGCGTGCACGAGGTAGGCGAGCGGGGCGCCGGCGCAGCCCGCGCCGGACTCGCGCAGCAGCAGGATCATGCGCTCGATGCCCATGCCGAAGCCGCAGGCCGGCGTCGGCTTGCCCCCCAGCTGCTCGAAGAGGCCGTCGTAGCGGCCCCCGCCGGCCACCGTCCCCTGGGCGCCGAGCCGGTCGGTGACGAACTCGAAGACGGTGCGATTGTAGTAATCGAGGCCGCGCACCAGGCGCGGGTTCACCTCGAAGGCGAGGCCCGCTTCGGCGAGCAGGGCCTGCAGGCCGTCGAAATGCGCGCGCGACTCGGTCCCGAGCCGGTCGAGGAGCTTCGGCGCCGACTCGATCACCTCGCGCATCGCCTCGTTCTTGCTGTCGAGGATGCGCAGCGGGTTCGTGTGCAGGCGCCGGCGCGAGTCGTCGTCCAGCGCGCTCCCGTGGCGCTCGAAGTGCGCGACCAGCGCGGCGCGGTGCGCGCGGCGCTCGCCGGCGTCGCCGATCGAGTTGACGTGCAGGCGAATCGAGTCGGCGAGCCCGAGGTCGCGCCACAGCCGCGCGAGCATGACCATCTGCTCGGCGTCGACGTCGGGACCCGGGAATCCGAGCGCTTCGGCGTCGAACTGGTGGAACTGCCGGTAGCGGCCCTTCTGCGGGCGCTCGTGGCGGAACATCGCCCCGGCGAGCCACACGCGCTGCGGCCGCTCGTAGCAGAGGCTGTGCTCGATCGCGGCGCGCACGATGCCCGCCGTCGCCTCCGGGCGCAGCGTCAGGCTCTCGCCCGACAGCTTGTCCTCGAACGTGTACATCTCCTTCTCGACGACGTCGGTGACCTCGCCGATCGCGCGCACGAACAGCGGCGTGGGCTCGACGATCGGCACGCGCAGGTTGCGGTAGCCGTAGAGCGCGAACACGCGGCGCGCCGCGTCCTCGAAGCGCTCCCACAACGCGGCCTCGTCGGGCAGCACGTCGTTCATGCCGCGCACTGCCTGCAGCTTCTCGGGCGCCCTGGCGGCCTTCGCTTCCATCACGCGGTCGCCTTCACCGGGATCGTGCGGCGCTCCGGGTCGAGCGCCGCGCTGCGCGGCTCGCCCCCGTAGGTCGCCCGCACGTAGTCCTCGACGATCTGCTGGAACTCCTCGGCGATGCGCTCGCCGCGCAGCGTCACCGTCTTCTCGCCGTCGACGTAGACGGGAGCGACCGGCGACTCGCCGGTGCCGGGCAGCGAGATGCCCACGTTGGCGAGCTTCGATTCGCCGGGGCCGTTGACCACGCAGCCCATCACCGCCACCTGCATGCGCTCCACGCCCGGGTAGCGCGTCCGCCACTGCGGCATGGCGGCGCGCAGGTAGGCCTGGATGCGCGCGGCGAGCTCCTGGAACGTGGTGGACGTCGTGCGGCCGCACCCGGGGCAGGCAGTGACCATCGGCGCGAACGAGCGCAGGCCCATCGTCTGCAGGATCTCCTGCGCGACGATCACCTCCTGCGTGCGGCTGCCGCCGGGCTCCGGCGTGAGCGACACCCGGATGGTGTCGCCGATGCCCTCCTGCAGCAGCACGGCAAGCGCGGCGGTGGACGCGACGATGCCCTTGCTGCCCATGCCCGCCTCGGTGAGGCCGAGGTGCAGCGCGTAGTCGCAGCGGCGCGCGAGCTCGCGGTAGACGACGACCAGGTCCTGCACGTCGGAGACCTTGCACGACAGCACGATGCGCTCCGCCGGCAACCCGAGCGACTCGGCGCGGCGCGCGCTGTCGATCGCGGAGGCCACCAGCGCCTCGCGCATCACGCCTTCCGCGGACAGCGGCGAGGCGCTGCGCGCGTTGTCGTCCATCATCCGTGCGAGGAGGTCGGCGTCGAGGCTGCCCCAGTTGACGCCGATGCGCACCGGCTTGCCGTGCTCGAGCGCCTGCCCGATCATCGTCGCGAACTGCGGGTCGCGCTTGCTCCCCTTGCCGACGTTGCCGGGGTTGATGCGGAACTTGGCGAGCGCGCGGGCGCAGGCGGGCTCGGCGGCGAGGAGCTTGTGGCCGTTGAAGTGGAAGTCGCCGACCAGCGGCACGGCGCAGCCGGCCGCGTCGAGGCGCTCGCGGATGCGCGGCACCGCTGCGGCCGCCTCGGCGGTGTTGACGGTGACGCGCACGATCTCCGAGCCCGCGTCGGCGAGCGCCCTGACCTGCGCGAGCGTGGCCGCGACGTCGGCGGTGTCGGTGTTCGTCATCGACTGCACGACGATCGGCGCGCCGCCGCCGATGGCGACGCCGCCGACGCGCACCTGGCGCGTCCGATGACGGGCGATGACGGGGCGCTCCATCGCCGCGCGCGGGGTCAGGGCAGGCGCACGCGCGCGACGTTCGCGCGGGTGTGCGGGGCGAGGTCGAACGGCTGCCCGCGCCAGGTGACGGTGGCGTCGGCGGCGTTGCCGATGACGAGCTCGAGCGGCGGCTTGCCGTGCACCGTCTCGCTGCCGTCGGGCTGGCCGTTGGTGACGAGGATCGTGTTGCCGGACGCGTCGCGCACTTGCGTCCACGCGTTCGCCTTGTAGCGGATCACCAGCGTCGCCTCCCCGGGGGCGGCGGCGGGCGCTGCGGGCGCCGGCGCGGGCGACGGGGCAGGCGGCGCCACGGCCTCGACGGGGGCAGCGGAAGACGCGGGAGCGCGCGGAGGCGTGGCGGCTGCCGGTGCCTCGCCGGCGGGTGGGTCGCCAGCCACCGGATTGGGCAACGGCCTGCCGGCAGGCGCCGGCGCGGGCTCGGCAGGCGCCGTCTTCAGGATGCCCTTCGACTCGGTGCGCGTCGTGTCGTCGGGCCGCATGAACTCGTAGATCGCTGCGATGACGATCGCGGCTGCGAGCGCCGCCGGGATCGCCCAGCGCGACACCCGCGCGCCGCGGCTCGCCCCGGACGCGGGCAGCTCGCCCATCGGGGGCGCGGTCGAGCCGATGGCCGGCCCGACGAGCGACGGTGCGTCGTCCGCGCTGGGCAGCGCCGCGACCACCGCCGCGGGATCGAGCTTCAGCAGCCGCGCGTAGTTGCGCACGAACCCGCGCACGAAGGTGCGGCCGGGCAGCTCCTCGAAGCTGCCTTCCTCGAGCGCCTTCACCTGGCGCGGCGCGAGCTTGAGCTGCTGCGCGACCGCGTCGATCGACAGGCCGGCCTCCTCGCGGCTGCGGCGCAGCCACGCTCCGGCGCTGGCCGCGACCGTGGGCGGGGCGCCGGCGTCGGGGGCGTCGCTCATTCGCACCCCGCGGTGCCGATGGCGCGCGTCTCGGCACTTTGCGGATAGCGGTTGCGCAGCTGCAGCGCGTAGGACTGCTCGGCCTGCGCGTCGCCGAGCTTCCGCTCGACGCACATGCCGAGATAGAGCGCCTCGGGCGGCGGATTGGTCTCGCGCATCACGACGCGCATCAGCCCGCGCGCTTCCGGCAGGCGGCCGCCCCGGTAGCTGAGCAGCGCGAGGTTGTAGGCCGCCGCCGAGTCGCCGGGCTTGAGCTGCAGCGCGCGGCGGAAGTACTGGTCGGCCGCCGCGACGTCGCCCAACGACGCGCTGCACTTGCCGGCGTTGACCAGCGCGACCTCGGGCGTGCGGTAGAGCGGATTGCGGATCGCCAGCTCGAACTCGGCGATCGACTCGCGCGCGCGGCCGTGCGTGCAGAGGTACCACCCCCAGTTGTGCCGCGTCTCGGAGTCGTTGGGGGCGAGCTCCAGCGCGCGGCGGAACGCCGTCTCGGCCTTCGGCAGCTCGCCCATCACCGTGTAGACGAGGCCGTAGAGGTTGTGGACGCGCGCGTAGGTCGGGTCGATCTTCTCGGCGATGCCGAGCTCCTCGAGCGCGATGTCCATCTGCCCGCGCTCGTAGTATCCGGCCGCGAGGTCTGCGTGGGCCTCGGAGCGCTGGCGCTGCGTGACCGGCGGCTGCTCGATGCGCGTCGGCGGCGGCGGCTGGATCTGCGGGCCCTGCGGCTGCGGCGGCTGGGCGGGCGGCGCGAACGGGTTCGACTGGCAGCCGGCGAGGAGGAGCGCGGCGACGAAGGCGGCAATGGCGGTGCGCATCGGGGTTCCTCGGGGAAGGCTAGCGCGACGCGATCCGCATCGGCTTCTCGCCCAGCCGGCGGGTGACGCGGTTCTCCACCTGCCCGGCGAGCTGGCCGCAGGCGGCGTTGATGTCGTCGCCGCGCGTGCGGCGGATCGTCGTCGTCACGCCCTCGTCCATCAGCGCCTGCTGGAACTCGCGGATGCGCCCGCGCGGCGACGTGCGAAACCCGCTGCCGGGGAACGGGTTGAACGGGATCAGGTTGAGCTTGCAGGAGACTTCGCGGGCGATGAGGCCGAGCTGCCGCGCGTGCTCGGGCCGGTCGTTGACGCCGTCGAGCATCACGTACTCGAACGTCACGAAGTCGCGCGGCGCGCGCGCGAGGTAGCGGTTGCACGCGGCGAGGAGCTCGGCGATCGGGTGCCGGCGGTTGATCGGCACCAGCGTGTTGCGCAGCTCGTCGTTGGGCGCGTGCAGGCTCACGGCCAGCGCCACGGGGCACTCCTGCGCGAGGCGGTCGATCTGCGGGACGATCCCCGACGTCGACAGCGTGACGCGGCGGCGCGAGAGGCCGTACGCGTTGTCGTCGAGGAAGAGCTTGAGCGCGGGCACCACCTGGTCGAAGTTCGCGAGCGGCTCGCCCATGCCCATCATCACGACGTTGGTGATCGGTGCGCGGCCGCGCTGGACCCACGGCGCCGCCGCGCCTTCCGCGAGCAGCGTGCGGTTCGCGTGCCACAGCTGGCCGACGATCTCGGCGGTGGTCAGGTTGCGGTTGAAGCCCTGCCGGCCGGTCGAGCAGAAAGCGCAGTCGAGCGCGCAGCCCGCCTGCGACGAGATGCACAGCGTGCCCCTGTACCGCACCGCGGCGTTCGACGAGGGGCCCGCGAAGCGGGATCGGCGCGCAGCGGTGCGGACTGCGGCCGCGGACTCCGGCTCGTCGTCATCCTCCGCGGATCCAATGCGGACGCCTTCCGGGATGTACACGGCCTCGACGGCGTTGCCGCTGCCGGCATCGAGCAGCCACTTGCGCGTACCGTCGCCGGCCGTGCTGTCGCGGATCACCGCCGGCGCGCCGATCGTGGCGCTCGCGGCGAGCTTCTCGCGCGCCGCCTTCGCGAGATCCGTCATCTGCGCGAAGTCGCCGGCGAAGCGCTGGTGCACCCAGCGCGACAGCTGCCGCGCGCGAAACGGCTTCTCGCCGAGTCCGGCGACGAAGCCTTCGAGCTCGCGGGGCGGCAGGCCGAGCAGCGGCGTCATCGGGGTGAACAGGCCCTAGCGCGAGTGGATCTCGAGCGTGGGGAAGAAGTAGGCGATCTCGGTGCGCGCGGTCTCGGGCGCGTCGGAGCCGTGCACCGCGTTGGCGTCGATCGACTGCGCGAAGTCGGCGCGGATCGTGCCCGGCGCCGCCTTCTTCGGGTCGGTGGCGCCCATGAGCTCGCGGTTGCGCGCGATCGCGTTCTCGCCTTCGAGCACCTGGACCATGATCGGGCCCGACATCATGAACTCGACGAGGTCCTTGAAGAACGGGCGTTCGCGGTGCACCGCGTAGAAGCCTTCCGCTTCCGCTCGGGAGAGCTGCTTCATGCGCGCGGCGACGACCTTGAGGCCCGCCGCCTCGAAACGGGCGAGGATCTGTCCGATCGCGTTCTTCGCGACGGCGTCCGGCTTGATGATCGATAGCGTGCGTTCGACGGCCATGCTGGGTTTCCTTTTCCTGCTCCGACAGGATATTTGCAAGTAAATTCAAAATTATAGCACCATCTGCTCGAGCCTGGAGCCCGCTTCCCGTTCGCCCGGGCTGCCGGCCCCGGCCGGACGGAATACCCCGGTTGAGTCAAGGTTTCGGCCGCGGCGCCAAGGCTAGAATTCGGCAAGCGCAGGGCTCCCCGGCACGCCGGGGACGGCGCGTCCGTCACCGTCACGAGGAGAACACGATGAAGAGGACTCTCGTAGCCGCCGCCGCGCTGTTCTTTGCGGCCGGGGCTTTTGCGCAGGCTTTTCCGACCAAGCCGATTTCGCTGTACGTCCCGTTTGCCGCGGGCGGGCCCACCGACACCGTCGCGCGCCAGCTCGCCATCGCGATGGGCAAGGCGATCGGGCAGACGATCATCGTCGAAAACGTCCCCGGCGCCGGCGGCACGATCGCGCCCGCCAAGCTCAAGGGCCAGACGCCCGACGGGCACACGCTGATGCTGGCGCACATCGGGATGTCGACCGCGCCGGCGCTCTACCGGTCGCTGCCGTTCAAGCCGCTCGACGACTTCGAGTACATCGGGCAGGTCGTGGACGTCCCGATGACGTTCGTCGCGAGGAAGGACTTCCCGCCGACGGACTTCAAGGGCATGGTCGACTACGTCAAGAAGAACAAGGACAAGGTGACCTACGCGAACGCCGGGCTGGGCGCCGCCTCGCACCTGTGCGGCCTGCTGTTCCTCTCGGCCATCGAGGCGGACGTCACGACGGTCCCCTACAAGGGCACGGCGCCGGCGATGAACGACATCCTCGGCGGCCAGGTCGACTTCATGTGTGACCAGACGACGAACACGACCGGCTACATCAAGTCGGGGCGCATCAAGTCCTACGCCGTCACGTCGAAGACGCGCGTCGAGTCGCTGAAGGAGCTGCCGCCGGCCGCCGAGGCCGGGCTGCCCGGCTTCGAGGTCAGCGTGTGGCACGGCGTGTACGCGCCGAAGGGGACGCCGAAGCCGGTGATCGACAAGCTCGTCGCCGCGCTGCAGGCCAGCATTGCCGATGCGCAGTTCGTCGCCAAGATGAACGAGCTGGGCTCGCAGGTGGTGAGCAAGGACAAGGCGACGCCCGAGGGCCTGCGCAACCACCTGAAGGCCGAGATCGACAAGTGGACGCCGATCATCAGGAAGGCGGGGCAGTACGCCGACTGACCGCAAGGTTCCGGGGCGCGCGCGCGCCCGTCCATCCTTGAAGGCCCGGCGCAGTCTTCTGGGCGCGGCGGTTGCGGCGCTCGTCGCCGGCGGCGTGCGCGCGCTGCCGCCTGCGGGGCGGCGCTGCCGCGTGGGCCTGCTCGGCGCGGAGTCGGAGAAGGTGGCGTACGCCGACCTCGAGCACCTGCGCCGCGAGCTCCGCGCGCTGGGGTATGTGGAGGGGCCGCTGCTCGCCTTCGACGTGCGGTGGGCAGGCAGCGATTACGGCCGCCTCGTGGCCCTGGCGAAGGACCTCGCGGCGAGCGGCGTGGACGTCGTGGTGGCGAGCGGCTCGAAGGCCGGGATCGCGGCGAAGGAGGCGACGTCGACGGTGCCGGTGGTCGTCAGCAACATGGGCGACGCGCTGCAGGCAGGATTCGCGGGGAGCCTCGCGCGGCCGGGCGGCAACGTCACCGGGTTCTCGGCGATGAACCCCGAGGTGACGGCGAAGCAGCTCGCGCTCCTGCGCGAGATCAAGCCCGGCCTCGCCCGCGCGGGGCTGCTCATGAACCCGGCCAATCCGAATTTCGCGCTCACCGTGGACGCGTTGCGACGCGCCGGCGACGCCATCGGGGTGCGCGTCGCGACCTTCGAGGCAGCGTCTGCCGCGGCGATCGCTCCGGCCATCCGCGCCGTCGCGGCGGCCGGGATCGACGCGCTGGTGGTGCAGTCCGAGACGCTGTTCAGCGCGCAGGCCGCTGCCATCGCGAAGCTCGCCGTGGCCAACCGCATCGCTGTCGCGGGCCTCACGTCCTACGCCGATGCGGGCGCGCTGGTCGGCTACTCGGCGGCCATCGGGGAGCGGTGGCGCCACGTGGCGGGGTACGTCGATCGCATCCTCCACGGGGCGGCGCCGTCGTCGCTGCCGATCGCACAACCCTCGCGGGTGGAACTGGTTCTCAACCTCGTCACGGCCAGGGCGATCGGCGTGACGATTCCGCAGTCGCTCGAGCAGCGCGCGGATCGCGTGATCCGCTGATCCGGCCGCGCGTCAGCGCGCGCCGACGCCTCGGGGTTGCCACGCGATGCGCCAGCCGGGACGGCCGGGCGCGGCGCGCCACGCGACGTCGACGCCCAGCACGGGCACAGCGGCGAGTTCGCCGTCGCAGCGGACCAGCGGCAGCGCGTCGCGTTCCCAAGGCGGCAGCGCCGCGTCGTAGAGCCACGCGGCGAGCGCGCGACGCGGCCTTCGCTCGTCCAGCGCGAGCCGCTCGCCGCCGCTGCGCGGCGCGACGGTCACCGCGCGATCCGCGACGCGGTCGGCGGCCAGGCCTTCGCCGGTGGCGGCGGCGAACGTCAGCACGCCGTGCGGCAACCGAAGGTCAGTCTCGCCTCGCCAGAGCACCTCGTAGCGCGGCGGCGGCGCGGCGTGCACGCGGATGCGGCCGCGGTGCACGCCCAGCACCGCGCCCGCGTGGTGCAGGCAGACCTGCGCGTCGGGGCGGGGCGCCGCGAGCTGGCGAAGCATCGCCGCGAGCCGCGCCGTCGACGGCGCCGGCAGCCCGTGCGCGCGCAGGAACCAGCGCAGGAGGTTGCGCGCGCGCGGCGGGGAGAGCGCGGCCAGCGCCGCGCACGGCAAGGCGCCGTCGCCCAGGCCCTCCTGCGCGTCGAGCGCCGCCAGTTCGTCCAGCAGCAGCGCGGCCTCGGACTGGTGCGCGGCGGCGCGCGCCAGCGTTCGCGACGTGGCGGGAAACGACCGCGCGAGCGCCGGCACGACGTCGACGCGCAGCGCGTTGCGCCGATGGCGCGCCGACGCGTTGCTGTCGTCGTCGACGTAGGCGAGCGCGTGCCGCGCGACGTAGCGCTCGATGTCCTGGCGCGGCACGGCGAGCAGCGGGCGCGTCCAGAGGAGGCCGTCCGCATCGCGCGCCGACGCGGGCATCGCCGCGAGCCCGTGCGGCCCGGCGCCGCGCAGCGCCTGCAGCAGGAAAGTCTCCGCCTGGTCGTCCTGGTGGTGGGCGAGCGCGATCGCGTCGAGCGCCTGCTCGCGCGCGACCTCGCGCAGCGCCGCGTAGCGCGCCTCGCGGGCCGCCGCCTCGACGCCCAGCGCGCCCGCGTCGCCGACCACGACGCGCCGCACGGCCAGCGGGACGCCCAGGCGGGCGGCGAAGCGCGCGCACGCGTCGGCCCACGCGTCGGCGTGCGCGGACAGGCCGTGGTGGACGTGGATTGCCGACAGCTGCGCACCGCACGCGGGTGCTGCGGCTGCGCACGCGTGGAGCAGAGCGATCGAGTCGCGCCCGCCGGAGCAGGCGACCGCCACACGCCTGCCGCCGAGCGCGGCGAGCGCGCGAGCGGCCGCGGCCTCGACGGCTTCGCCGCGGGGCTCAGCCGGCGCTGATCTCCTTGAACTTGCCATAGGCGAGGATCCTGTCCTCGCGCGTCTCGAGCAGCGCGTCGACGGTGCCCTCGCTCACCTGGCGCAGCGCGTCGGTCAGCGCCTTCTTGAGCGCCACCATCATCGCCGGCGGGTCGCGGTGCGCGCCGCCGAGCGGCTCGGGCACGACCTTGTCGACGAGGCCGAGCTGCTTCAGCCGCGCCGCGGTGATGCCGAGCGATTCCGCCGCCTCGGGGGCGAACTCCGCGGACTTCCACAGGATCGACGCGCAGCCCTCGGGCGAGATCACCGAGTAGGTCGCGTACTGCAGCATCAGCGTGACGTCGCCGATGGCGATCGCCAGCGCGCCTCCCGAGCCGCCCTCGCCGATGACCGTGACGATCACCGGCGTGCGCAGTCCCGCCATCTCGTAGAGGTTGCGGCCGATCGCCTCGGACTGCCCGCGTTCCTCCGCGCCGATGCCCGGATAGGCGCCCGGCGTGTCGACGAACGTGAACAGCGGCACCGCGAACTTCTCGGCGAGCCGCATCAGGCGCAGCGCCTTGCGGTAGCCCTCCGGGCGCGGCATGCCGAAGTTGCGGTAGATCTTCTCCTTCGTGTCGCGGCCCTTCTGGTGACCGATCACCACGCACGGCTGGCCGTTGAAGCGCGCCATGCCGCCGACGATCGCGGGATCGTCGCCGTAGACGCGGTCGCCGTGCAGCTCGCGGAAGTCGGTGAACAGGCCCGCGACGTAGTCGAGCGTGTACGGCCGCTGCGGGTGACGCGCGACCTGCGCGATCTGCCACGACGTGAGCTTGCCGTAGATGTCCTTGGTGAGCTGCTGGCTCTTCTTCGACAGCCGCGCGATCTCGTCGGAGATGTCGACCGCCGAGTCCTCGTGGACGAAGCGCAGCTCGTCGATCTTCGCCTGGAGCTCGGCGATCGGCTGCTCGAAGTCGAGGAAGGTCTGCTTCATGGGCGCCTAGGGAAGCTCTGCGTAAGGCGCGGAAGCGCGTCCCGAAGGGCAGCCGAGCGAACTCCACGTGACGGGTAGCGAGTAATCCTTCATGCGAGGCTGCGCGCGCCGCGAGGTTACGCAGAGGTTCCCTGGAGTCCCCTGCGGGGACGGTCGCGGAATGATATCCCAGCGCGGGGCTACCCGTGCAGGCCGTCCCAGACCAGCTTCACGCCGGTGGCGAACAGGAGCGTGTAGGAAATCGCGTAGAACACCCGGTCGCTCATCATCCGGTGGACGCGCACCCCGAGCCAGATGCCGAGCGGCGCAAGCGGCGCGAACATCAGCGCCGCGGCCAGGTTGTTCGCATTGAGCTGGCCGAGCATCGCGTAGGGCACGAGCTTCACGTAGTTGACCACGAGGAAGAACACGACCGAGGTCGCGACCAGCGTCGTCTTGTCGAGCTTCTGCGGCAGCATCCACATGGAGAACGGCGGCCCGCCCGCGTGCGCGAGCGTGCTGGTGAACCCGGAGAGCGCGCCGCACAGCCTGCCCGCGCGCGGACCCGGCGGACCGCCCTGGCGGTCGAAGCGGGCCGCGAGGCGCTCGGTGAGCCGGAGCCAGCGGTTGAGCGCGAACGCGACGGCGATGACGCCGATCAGGAGGCGGATCACGTTGACGGGCAGCGCGCCGAATGCGAGCGCGCCGACGGCGATGCCGACGAGCGCGCCCGGCAGCAGGACCTTGAGGTGCGCGCGCGAGGCGAGGCCGCGATAGGCGTGCACGCCGAAGATGTCCATCGCGCACAGGATCGGCAGCATGATGCCGGCCGCCTCCGGCGGCGCGATGAAGATCGACATCAGCGGCACGGCGACCCCGCCGGCGCCGCCGCCGAAGCCGGACTTCGAGATGCCGGTGAGCAGGATCGCGAAGATCGCCACCGGGTAGAACGCGCCGGGGAAGTCGGGAAAGGTCACGGTGCCGCCACGCCTGCGCCGGTCATGGGCCGGGCGTGGCGGCCGGAGGCGCGAGCTCCGCCGCCGGGGAGCGGCCGCGCCATGCCGCCCACGCCTCGTTGGCGATCACCGCGGCAAGGACGATCGCGCCGCCGGCGAGCGCGAGCCGTCCCGGGTTGTCGCCGAGCAGGGCCCACACCCACAGCGGTCCGAGGATCGGCTCGAGCAGCGCGAGGAGCCCCAGCTCGGTCGCGGTCAGGTGGCGCGAGGCGGCCACCATCAGCAGACACCCGGTGCCCAGCTGCACGCAGCCCAGCACCGCGAGGATCGCGAGGTCGCGCGCAGGGGCCTCGAGCGGAAGCGCGAGCGGCAGCGCGAGCGGGATCGACATGAGGCCGGCCAGCATGACCGTCGGCAGCATGTCGACGTGCGCGTGGACCTTGCGCAGCACGGTGACGTTGAGCGCGAAGAGCACCGACACCCCGATCGCGAGCAGGTTGCCGGACAGGCGTCCGGCGTCGAGCGAGTCGGAGAACATGATCACGATGCCGCACAGCGCCGCCGCCATCGCGGTCCACGTGCGCGCGGGCACGCGCTCGCCGAGGAACATCCGGGCGGCCAGCGCGGCGAGGAACGGCGAGACGCTCATCAGCACGAACGTGTTGGCGACCGTCGTGCGGGTGAGCGAGGCGATGAACAGGAAGAACTGCCCCGCGAGGAACGCCGCCGACAGCACGCCCGGCCAGCCGACGCCGCGCACCGCGGCCGAGGTGCGCTTGCCGTGCATCACGGCGAGCGTGACGGCGACGAAGGGCGCCATGAACAGCGAGCGCCAGAACACGATCTCCCAGGCGTCGGCAAACGACAGCAGCCGCACCAGCAGGCCGCCGGACGACCAGCACAGCGCCGCTGCGATCATGAACAGGACGGCGCGGCGGTGGGCGCTGGCGGCGGTGGTCATCGGCGGCACGTCCGGCGGGGGCCTTCCGCGCCCCGCACCGACTCAAAGGATGAAGGGTATCAGCCGCTTCGTGCGGGCACGGTAGGCCGCGTACCCGGGAAAGCGCGCGGACATGAGCGCCTCCTCGCGGTCGGCCTTGAAGTGCAGGACCACGCACAGCACGGCAAACGCGAACAGATGCTGCCAACCCCGCCAACCGACGAGCATCCCGGCGCCGAACAGCAGCACGGCGAGATAGATCGGGTGCCTGACGTAGCAATACGGGCCCGAGGTGATGAGCTGCGCGTGCGGCTTCGGCTCGGGCATCACGCCGAAGTTGCCGAGCCGGTTGTGGCGCAGCGTCCACGCGCCGACCAGCGCGGCCGCGGCGAGCAGCGGCCAGCCCCAGTCGTGCCAGGCGCGACCCCAGGGCAGGGCGAGCGCTGCGAGCGCGGCGAGCTGCAAGACGACGAGCGCTGCGGAGGGCACGGGGAAAGCGGGGGCGGGGCGGTGCACCGAGCTTAACCTACAATTGCAGCTTTCCCGGCGGAATCCTGCACACATGGCTACGCATCGCATCGCCGTCATCCCCGGCGACGGCATCGGCAAGGAAGTCGTCCCCGAGGGGCTGCGCGTGCTGGAGGCGGCCGGCAAGCGCTTCGGCATCGACTTCGCGTTCACGCATTACGACTGGAGCTGCGACTACTTCGCGAAGCACGGCCGCATGATGCCCGAGGACTGGTTCGAGCAACTGTCCGGGCACGAGGCGATCTTCTACGGCGCGGTCGGCTGGCCCGCGACGGTGCCCGACCACGTGTCGCTGTGGGGCTCGCTCATCCAGTTCCGCCGCCGCTTCGACCAGTACGTCAACATGCGCCCGTGCCGGCTGATGCCGGGCATCCCCTCGCCGCTCGCGGGGCGCAAGAGCGGCGACATCGACTTCGTGGTGGTGCGCGAGAACACCGAGGGCGAGTACTCGTCGGTGGGCGGACGCATGTTCGAGGGAACCGATCGCGAGATCGTCTTCCAGGAGTCGGTGTTCAGCCGCCACGGCGTCGACCGCATCGTGAAGTACGCGTTCGACCTCGCGCGCACGCGGCCGCGGCGCAAGGTGACGTCGGCCACCAAGTCGAACGGCATCGCGATCACGATGCCGTACTGGGACGAGCGCTTCAAGGCGGTCGCCGCGCGATACCCCGACGTGGCCACCGACGCCTACCACATCGACATCCTGTGCGCGCACTTCGTCGCGCGGCCGCAGATCTTCGACGTCGTCGTCGGGTCGAACCTGTTCGGGGACATCCTCTCCGACCTCGGCCCCGCGGTGTGCGGGACGATCGGCATCGCGCCCTCGGCGAACATCAATCCCGAGCGCAAGTACCCCTCGCTGTTCGAGCCGGTGCACGGCTCCGCGCCCGACATCGCCGGCCAGGGGATCGCCAATCCGATCGGGCAGATCTGGTCGGCGGCGCTGATGCTCGACTTCCTCGGCCACCCGCAGGCGGGCAAGGCCGTGGTCGACGCGATCGAGCGCGTGCTCGCCGATCCCGCCGCGCCGAAGACGCGCGACGTGGGCGGCAGGGCCGCGACCGTCGAGGCCGGCAAGGCCATCGCGGCGGCGATTTGATGCAACTCATGGCGGCGACGGGGTCGCGGGACTACCCTTCCGCCCGCCGCAGGACACAGGGGAGAGCGCAATGGCGTTGCTGATCGGGGTTCCACGCGAGGTGTTTCCGGGCGAGAAGCGCGTCGCGACCGTGCCCGATGTCGTCGAGAAGCTGATCAAGCTCGGCTTCCGCGTGGCGATTGAATCCGGCGCGGGCGATCAGGCGAACTTCCCGGACGACGCGTACCGCACGGCGGGTGCCGAGATCGTCGCCAATGCGTCCGAGCTCTGGTCGAAGGCCGACGTCGTCTTCAAGGTGCGCCCGCCGACCCCCGCCGAAGTCACGATGCTGCGCGAGGGCGCGACGCTGATCGGCTTCGTCTGGCCGGCGCAGAATCCCGAGCTGATGCAGCAGCTGGCGGCGCGTAAAGCGACGGTCCTCGCGATCGACTCGCTGCCGCGCCAGCTCTCGCGCGCGCAGAAGATGGACGCGCTGACCTCGATGGCCGGCGTCAGCGGCTACCGCGCGGTGATCGAGGCGGCCAACGCCTTCGGTCGCCCGTTCAACGGCAGCGTCACGGCCGCGGGCAAGATCCCGCCCGCCAAGGTCTTCATCGCCGGCGCGGGCGTGGCCGGCCTCGCCGCGATCGGCACGGCGGCGAACCTCGGCGCGATCGTGCGCGCCAACGACACGCGCGCCGAAGTCGCCGACCAGGTGAAATCGCTGGGCGGCGAGTTCGTCAAGGTCGACTACGAGGAGGAGGGCTCGGGCGGCGGCGGCTACGCCAAGGTCATGAGCGAGGGCTTCCAGCAGGCGCAGCGCGAGATGTACGCGAAGCAGGCGAGGGAGGTGGACATCGTCATCACCACCGCGCTGATCCCTGGCAAGCCCGCGCCGCGGCTCATCACCGCAGAGATGGTGCGGAGCATGAAGCCGGGCAGCGTGATCGTCGACATGGCGGCGGAGCAGGGCGGCAACTGCGAGCTGACCGAGCCCGGTGCCGCGGTGGTCAAGCACGGTGTCACGATCGTCGGCTACACCGACCTCGCAAGCCGCCTCGCGCGGCAGTCGTCGACGCTGTACTCGAACAACCTGCTGCGCCTCAGCGAGGAGCTCTGCAAGACCAAGGACGGCGTCCTCGACGTCAACATGGAGGACGACGCGATCCGGGGCCTGACGGTCATCAAGGACGGCGGCGTCACCTGGCCGCCGCCGCCGCTCAAGGTCGCGACCGCGCCGACGGCCGCAGCGAAGCCGGCCGCGCCGCCGCCGAAGGCGGCCCACGGCCACGGCAAGCCCAGCGGGGCGATGCCGGCAGCCAAGGCGGCTTGGATGTTCGGCGCGGGCGCGCTGCTGTTCCTGCTGATCGGCACCTACGCGCCGGCGAGCTTCCTCGGCCACTTCACGGTGTTCGTGCTCGCCTGCTTCGTCGGCTACATGGTGGTGTGGAACGTGACGCCGGCGCTGCACACGCCGCTCATGAGCGTGACGAACGCGGTGTCGAGCATCATCGCGATCGGCGCGCTGGTGCAGATCGCGCCCGACCTGTCGAAGATCTCCACCGACCTCACCCGGCCCGGCGAGTGGATCCGCTGGCTCTCCGTCGTCGCGATCGCGCTCGCGACCATCAACATGTTCGGCGGCTTCGCGGTGACGCGGCGCATGCTCGACATGTTCCGCAAGTAGGGGAGCCGCGACCATGACGCAGAGCCTCGCGACGGTCTCCTACCTCGGAGCCACGATCCTCTTCATCCTGTGCCTCGGCGGCCTCTCGAATCCCGAGACCTCGCGGCGCGGGAACCTCTACGGCATCGTCGGCATGACGATCGCCGTGCTCGCCACGGTGTTCGGCCCGCAGGTGACCGCCGGCGGGCTGCCGTACATTATCGGCGCGATGGTGGTCGGCGCGGCGATCGGCCTGTACGCGGCGCGCATCGTGAAGATGACGCAGATGCCCGAGCTGGTCGCGCTGATGCACAGCCTCGTCGGGCTGGCGGCGATGCTGGTCGGCTACGCGAACTTCATCGACCCCGCGGTCTCGGTCGGCCTGACGCCCGCGGAGAAGGCGATCCACGAGATCGAGATGTACCTCGGCGTGCTGATCGGCGCGGTCACGTTCTCCGGCTCGGTCGTCGCGTTCGGCAAGCTCTCGGGCAGGATCACCGGCAAGCCGGTGCTGCTTCCCGGGCGCCACTGGCTCAACCTCGCGGGCCTGCTCGTGGTGATCTGGTTCGGCTACAGGTTCGTCAACGCGCACGGCGTGTCCGAGGCCATGCTGCCCATGATCGTGATGTCGATCGTCGCGCTCGCGTTCGGCGTGCACATGGTGATGGCGATCGGCGGCGCCGACATGCCGGTCGTGGTCTCGATGCTGAACAGCTACTCCGGCTGGGCGGCGGCAGCCACCGGATTCATGCTGTCCAACGACCTGCTGATCGTCGTCGGCGCGCTGGTCGGCTCGAGCGGCGCGATCCTCTCGTACATCATGTGCGCGGCGATGAACCGCAACTTCATCAGCGTGATCGCGGGCGGCTTCGGCACGGAGGGCGGCACGCCGGCCGCAGCGGGCGGTGCGCAGCCGGCCGGCGAGGTCAACCCGATCGCGGCCGCGGAGACCGCCGAGCTGCTGCGCGAGTCGAAGAGCGTCATCATCGTGCCGGGCTACGGCATGGCGGTGGCGCAGGCCCAGCACACGGTCTGCGAAATCACGAAGACGCTGCGCGAGCGCGGCGTCTCCGTGCGCTTCGGCATCCATCCGGTCGCCGGGCGCATGCCGGGCCACATGAACGTGCTGCTCGCCGAGGCAAAGGTCCCCTACGACATCGTCTTCGAGATGGACGAGCTCAACGAGGACTTCCCGGCTACCGACGTCGCGATGGTGATCGGCGCGAACGACATCGTGAACCCGGCCGCGCAGGAGGATCCGACGAGCCCGATCGCCGGCATGCCGGTGCTCGAGGTGTGGAAGGCGAAGACGTCGATCGTCATGAAGCGCAGCATGGCCTCCGGCTACGCGGGTGTCGACAATCCGCTGTTCTACAAGGACAACAACCGGATGCTGTTCGGCGACGCGAAGAAGATGCTCGACGAGGTCCTCGCTGCGCTGAAGGCCTGATCCGCCGGGGCCGGCGCCGGTGCCGCCGCCCGGGCAGGCCAGCGACGGCAGCGCGCACAGGATGCTCGCGCTTGTCGTCGCGGCCGGTGCGTTCGGCCTGTTGCTGCTGTCCTCGGCGCTGCTCTTCTCCCGCGGCGGGAGCTACGAGCCGAAGGCTGAGGACTTGCCGCTGCGCTCGATGACGGTGGTTCCTTTCGTCGTGAGGGACGACCCCTCGCTCGCGCCGGCGGCCTCCGGGTTCGCCGCCGACGTCGCGCGCCGGCTCGGGACTGCGATGCCGCAGGCGCGCGTCGTCGCCGGCACCGGGGACGCGGCGACGCGCTTCCGGCTCGAAGGCGTTGCGACGGGCGCCGGCGCTGACATGGAGGTCACGCTGCAGGTGATCGACAACCGCGACGGCCGCGAAGTCGAGAGCGCGCGCGTGAGCGTCCCGCGCGCGAAGCTCGGCGAGGCGGGCGTGCTGCTCGCGCCCGTAGCGCACCGACTGCTCAACGCGGCCATGATGCGCGCGGCCGCGGACTGAGACGCTGCAATAGAATCCGCCGAGGGAGGCTCCGCCGCTTCTCCCGCTCCAACGTGCCCGACCCGCTCTCCCACCTCACCGTCCTCGACCTCTCGCGCGTGCTCGCGGGGCCGTGGTGCACGCAGCACCTCGCCGACCTCGGCGCGACGGTGTGGAAGATCGAGCGTCCCGGCAGTGGCGACGACACGCGCGCGTGGGGTCCGCCGTACCTCAAGGACGCGCAGGGACGCGACACCAGCGAGGCCGCCTACTACCTCGCCTGCAATCGCGGCAAGCACTCCGTCGCCGTCGACTTCACGAAGCCCGAGGGGCAAGCCATCGTGCGCGAGCTGGCGCTGCAGGCGGACGTGCTGGTGGAGAACTACAAGGTCGGCGGGCTCGCCAGGTACGGGCTCGACCACGCGTCGCTCGCCGCACCCAACCCGCGGCTCGTCTACTGCTCGATCACCGGCTTCGGGCAGGACGGTCCCTATGCGGAGCGGGCCGGCTACGACTTCATCATCCAGGGCATGACCGGGTTCATGAGCGTCACCGGCGAGCGCGACGACTTGCCGGGTGGCGGCCCGCAGAAGGCGGGGGTGGCGATCACCGACCTCGTGACCGGTCTCTTCGCCGCCACCGGGATCCTCGCAGCGCTCGCGGAGCGCGAGCGCACGGGGCGCGGCCGCCACGTCGACGCGTGCCTGTTCGACTCCGCGGTGGCGATGATGACGGTGATGAACCTGAACTACCTCGTCACCGGCCGCGCGCCGGGCCGGCTGGGCAACGCGCACCCGAACATCGTGCCCTATCAGGTGTTCGCGTGCGCCGACGGCCACCTGATCCTCGCGGTAGGCAACGACGGCCAGTTCGCGAAGTTCTGCGAGGCGGCGGGCGTCGCGGCGTGGGCCGCCGATCCGCGCTTCGCGCGCAACGCGGATCGCGTGCGCCACCGCGGCACGCTCGTGCCGATGGTGGCGGAGGTCG
>JAOUIA010000102.1 GCA_029884335.1 Betaproteobacteria bacterium | reverse complement strand
AACCAGGGACCTGCGGATTAACAGTCCGTCGCTCTACCGACTGAGCTATCGGGGAAACGAAGCTTCAAAGTATAGCATCGGTCGGCATCCCCCGTCTTCGGCGGCCCAGTTCGGTTTCCCGCCCCCGCCCCCGGACGTCATTCCTGGCCGCCTGTCGGATCACGCCGGCTGCCATGCCCTGACCCTCTAGGAGAAGCCGTCCAAACACCCGGAAACGGAGCGGTTCTTGCTTTTCCACCGGCGAGAGCGCTCTCCCCATGGAAACCCGGCTCCTCACCCACCGGCCCGAGGCGGGCTGGTCGTCGCCGCTGCCCGCAGGGCTCGACTCTGCGCGCACGCTGGTGGCCGCCTTCGCGCCGACGGCCTACGCCGAGCGCGACGACTTCTGGGCGTCGCTTGCTGCCGCGTTTCCGCGCAGCCACGTGCTGTCCTGCTCGAGCGTGGGGGCCATCGCCGGTGAGCACGTTGTCGACGACACGGCGGTAGCCGTCGTCGTACGTTTCGAACGGGTCGAGGTCACCTCGGCCGCCGTGCCGATCCAGGCCCTCGAGATGTCGCGGCGGGCAGGGCAGAAGCTCGGCCGCGCGCTTGCCGATGGCGACCCGCACACGGTCATCGTCGTCGCCGACGGCATGCACGCGCAGGGCTCCGAGCTCGTGCAGGGAATCGCCGGGGCGCTGCCCGCCGGCACGCGCATCGTCGGTGGCATGGCCGGTGACGGCGCGGCCTGCCAGCGCACGTGGACGCTGGTCGACGGTGTGCCGCGCAGCGGCTGGGTCACCGCGGTCGCGCTGTCGGGGCCGGTCGAGGTCGGCGCCGCTGCGCGCGGGGGATGGCGGGCATTCGGGACAGCGCGGCGTGTCAGCCGCGCCGAAGGCAACGTCGTCCTCGAACTTGACGGCCGCCCTGCCCTGGCGGTCTACGCCGAGCAGCTGGGCGACCTGGCCCGCGGCCTTCCGGCCGCTGCGGAGCGATTTCCGCTGGCCGTGCGCGTGGACGCCAACGAGGGCGCCGAGTTGATGCGCACGGTGCAGGCGATCGACACCGACGCGCAGTCGCTGACTTGCGCCGGCGACGTCCCGCAGGGTGCGCTCGTCCGCCTGGCCCGTGCCGGCCACGAGCAGCTGATCGACAGTGCGGAACGCGCCGCCATCGCCGCCAAGCCGCGCGACGGCGCGCCGGTGCTGGCGCTCGCGATCAGCTGCGCGAGCCGGCGCGAGGCGCTCGGCGACCTCTGCGACGACGAGGCCGCGGTCGCGCACGCCGCGCTCCCGCCGGGCTCCACGCAGCTCGGCTTCTACGCGTATGGCGAGATCGCGCCCTCGGCGCGTGCCGCCTGCGACCTGCACAACCAGGCCTTTTCGCTGGTGACGCTCCGTGAGCTCCTTTCCTGACCTGCTCGCGCGCCAGCTTGCGCGACTCGGACTGACCGACGCGACGCCGCCCGACGCGGCGGCGTGGCAGCGGCTGCTCGCGCGCGTGCGTCGCGCGTATGCCGACCACGCCGAGGAGAGCTACCTGCTCGACCGCGCCCAGGCGATCGCGGCGAGGGAGTCTGCCGACCTGGACGCGCAGCTCGAGCGCGAGCGCGACCTCATGGACACGCACGTGCGCGAGCGCACCGCGGAACTCGCCGCCAGCGAGGCGCGCTTCCGCAGCTTCACCTCGCTCGGCTCCGACTGGTACTGGGAGCAGGACGCCGGATTCCGCTTCACGTCGATCGCCGGCAACACGGCGCTCTACCCCGGTCACACGATCGCCGCGCACCTCGGCAGGACGCGCTGGGAGCTGCCCGAGTACGACCCGCCGGCGGAAGGCTGGGAGGCGCACCGCAGGCTCCTCGAGTCGCACCAGCCGTTCCACGACGTCGTGTTCCGCTTCCGCGTGCCCAACGGTGGTCGCGCGTACGCCGCGGTGAGCGGCGAGCCCGTCTTCGCGCCCGACGGGACGTTCGCCGGCTACCGCGGCATCGGCCGCGACATCACCGAGCAGAAGCTCGCCGAGGACAACATCCGCCGGCTCGCCCGCTTCGACACGCTGACCGGGCTCGCCAACCGCTCGTCGTTCTTCGAGCAGGTCGACCACGCGATCGCCCGCAGCCGCCGCACGAACCACGCGTTCGCGGTGCTGTTCATCGACCTCGACCGCTTCAAGGACGTCAACGACGCCTTCGGCCACGCCACCGGCGACGACGTGCTGCGCTCGATGGCGCAGCGGCTGCAGAAGGCCATCCGCGCGCGCGACAGCGCCGCGCGCATTGGCGGCGACGAGTTCGTCGTCGTCGCCGAGGAGTTCGAGCGCCCGGAGCTCGTCGCCGAGTTCGCCGCGCGGCTGCTCGACGCGCTCGGCGAGCCGGTGCTGCTGCGCGGGCAGGAGTGCCGCGTCGGCGCGTCGATCGGCATCGCGCTCTACCCCGCCGACGGCGAGGACGCGCAGACGCTGCTCAAGCGCGCCGACGTGGCGATGTACCGCGCGAAGGAGGCCGGCCGCAACGGCTTCGCGTTCTACGCCGGCAACGACGCGCCCTCCTCCGAGGAGCGCATGGTGCTCGCCGCGAGCCTGCGCCGCGCGATCGACACCGACCAGCTGCTGCTGCACTACCAGCCGAAGGTGTCGCTGCGCACCGGCGTGATGACGGGCGTGGAGGCGCTGCTGCGCTGGCCGCACCCCGAGCGCGGCCTGCTGCTGCCCGCCGCGTTCATCCCCCTCGCCGAGGACGCCGGCCTGATCCGGCGGCTCGGACGATGGGCGTTGCGCGCGGCCTGTCGCCAGGCGCGCGAGTGGTCGCTGCAGAGTTCCGACCCGTTCCCGGTCTCCGTCAACCTGTCGGCGCGGCAGTTCACGGACGACCGGCTCGTCGCCGAGGTGTCCGACGCGCTCACCACCGCCGGCCTGCCTTCGCGCCTGCTCGAGCTCGAGATCACCGAGAGCGCGATGATGGAGCACCCCGACCGCGCGGCGGAGAAGCTCGCCGAGCTGCGCTCGCTCGGCGTGCGCTGCTCGGTCGACGACTTCGGCACCGGCTTCTCGTCGCTCGCGCGGCTCAAGAAGTTCCCGCTCGCCTCGGTGAAGATCGATCGCTCGTTCATCGGCGACCTGCCCGACGACGCCGACGACGCCGCCATCACCACCGCGGTGATCGCGATGGCGCACAGCCTGCGCCTCGCCGTCGTCGCCGAGGGCGTCGAAACTGCCGCCCAGGTGCGCTTCCTGCGCGAGCGCAACTGCGACGAGGTGCAGGGCTACTTCTTCGCGAAGCCGCTTCCCGCCGGCGAGGTGCCGGCATTCCGGCAGCGGCGCGCGAATCCCGCCGTCGCGGCCGTCGGTTACGCCGACTGAGCGCTACCGCCGCTCGCGGAGCACCGGCATGGCCAGCCGCAGGTAGTGGAACATCGACCACAGCGTGAGGATCGCCGCAATCCACAGCGCGACGGTTCCCACGAGCGGCGTCGACACGCCCGGCAGCACGGGCTCCCACAGCAGCAGCGCGATGATCGCGGTCATCTGCGCCACCGTCTTGACCTTGCCGACGAACGCCACCGCGACGTTCTTGCCCCGGCCCAGCTGCGCCATCCACTCGCGCAGCGCCGAGATGGCGATCTCGCGGCCGATGATGATGATCGCGAGATACGCCGGTGCGCGGTCGAGCCAGACGAGCAGGATCAGCGCGGCGGCCACCATCAGCTTGTCGGCAACCGGGTCGAGGAATGCGCCGAACGCCGAGGTCTGGGCCCAGCGTCGCGCGAGCCAGCCGTCGAACCAGTCGGTCATCGCCGCAGCCGCGAAGATCCACATGCCCGTCCAGTTGCGCATCGACGGCGCGATCGACGACTCGGGCAGGTAGTAGACGCCCACGAACACCGGGATCAGCAGGATCCTGAGCCAGGTCAGCGCGGTGGGCAGGTTGAACGTCATCGCAGGCGCGGCGGGAGCAGCACTCCCGCCTCGCGCCATTCTACCCGCCGGCCTTGCCGCCCGGCCGGTCGCGAGAGGGAATGCGGTAGAGCCACGTGCCGACGGCCACGCCGAGCGCGACGAGCGCCGCCTTGCCCCACCACGGCTCGACGAAGAACGCCGCCGAGAGCGCGATCGACACGCTCATCAGGAAGATCGCGAAGACCTTCGTGCGCCACGGGATGCTGCGGTGGCGGCGCCACTCGCGGATGCCCGGGCCGAACGTCTTCGAGTGTGCGAGCCATCGGTAGAGACCGGGCGAGGCGCGCGCGTAGCACGCGGCGGCCACGAGCAGGAACGGCGTCGTCGGCAGCACCGGCACGAACACGCCGATCAAGCCGGCCGTGAGCGCGAGCGTGCCTACGGCGACGAGCGCGGCACGCACCAGCCGCGAGGCGTGCAGGCGCAGGTCGTCGTCGGGATTCTCGCGGTCGCTCACCATGACAATCCCCGGTTTGCGAAGTTCGGGCGCGACTCACGCGTCCCCCTCACCCCAACCCTCTCCCCCGTGACCGGGGGAGAGGGAGACATGCCCGCTGGGTGGCGGTCGCGAGGGGCGCGCCTGCGTCGACTGTGCGTTCGGCGGAGACCGGCTCCCTCTCCCCCGGTCACGGGGGAGAGGGTTGGGGTGAGGGGGCGCCGCCCGCAACGAGTGCCGGGCCTCATCACTGGTCCGGCATCAGTGCAGCTGCGCGTAGATGCGCTCGGCCAGCGAGCGCGATATGCCGGGCACGCGCGCAAGGTCGTCGACGGAGGCCGCGGCGACGCCCCTGAGCCCGCCGAAGTGCGTGAGCAGCGCCTGGCGCTTGCGCGCGCCGACGCCGTCGATCTCCTCCAGCGAGGACGTGTTGCGCGCCTTCGCGCGCCGCGCGCGGTGCCCCTGGATCGCGAAGCGGTGCGCCTCGTCGCGGATCTGCTGCAGCAGGTGCAGGCCCGGATTGTCGGGCGGCAGCGCGAGCGGCTCCGCGCGATCGGGGAACACGATCTCCTCGAGCCCCGGCTTGCGCTCCGGGCCTTTCGCGATGCCGATCAGCGCCGTGGCGTGCATGCCCTGCTCCGCGAGGACCTCGGCGGCGACCGCCACCTGCCCCCGCCCGCCGTCGATCACCAGCAGGTCGGGGGCGGGAAACTCGCCGGCCACGATGCGCGCCACGCGCCGCGACAGCGCCTCGCGCATCGCGGCGAAATCGTCGCCGGCGGCCTGCGGAGCCACGTTGAAGCGCCGGTACTCGCCGGACTGCATCGCCAGCTTGTCGAACACGACGCACGACGCCACGGCGCGCTCGCCCATCGTGTGCGAGACGTCGAAGCACTCGATGCGCTGCACCGAGGACGGCAGGCCCAGCGCAGCCTGCAGCGCGGCGAGGCGGTCCTCCTGCGTCGCCTTCTGCGCGAGCCTGGCGGCGATCGCCAGCGCCGCGTTCTGCTGCGCCATCGCGAGCCAGACGCGCCGCTCGCCCCCGGGATTGCCGACGATCTCGACGGTCCGCCCGGTCTGCGCCGTCAGCACCTCGGCGAGCGCCTCGCGGTCGCCCGAGTCCGGCACGACGATCGTCGGCGGCACCGGCCGCTCGACGTAGTGCTGCTCGAGGAACGCCTGCACGACCTCGGTCAGCCCGTGGCCCTCGGCGTGGCGCGGGAAGAACGTCCGGTCGCCGACGTGGCGGCCGCCGCGGATCATCA
Organism: Betaproteobacteria bacterium; assembly: GCA_029884335.1. GTDB lineage: Bacteria > Pseudomonadota > Gammaproteobacteria > Burkholderiales > Casimicrobiaceae > VBCG01. Next base: position 2,561 of record JAOUIA010000102.1, on the reverse strand, counting down.
CGACGTTCACGGCGGTAAGGCCCGACGCCTCGACTGCGGCGACGACGTCGACGTCGCCGGCCGTCGAGCTCTCGACGAACTGGCGCGACTGCAGCTGGTTGAGGCGCGCGATCTTGTCGCGGATGCGCGCCGCGCGCTCGAACTCCAGCGCGCCCGCCGCCGCCTCCATCTGCGCCTGCAGGCCGGCGCGGACGTCGTCGGTCTTGCCCTGCAGGAACAGCGTGGCGGACTGCACATCGTCGCGGTAGTCCGCCTCGCTCACCAGACCGACGCACGGCGCGGAGCAGCGCTGGATCTGGTGCAGCATGCACGGCCGCGAGCGGTTGGCGTACACGGTGTCGTCGCAGGTGCGCAGCTGGAACACCTTCTGCAGCAGCGCGATGCCCTCGCGCACCGCCCCGGCGCTGGGGAACGGCCCGAAGTAGCGGTGCTGCCGGTCGAGCGCGCCGCGGTGGAAGCGCAGCTGCGGGTACGCATCGCCGGTGATGCAGACGTAGGGATAGCTCTTGTCGTCGCGGTAGAGGATGTTGTAGCGCGGCTCCTCCGCCTTGATCAGGTTGTTCTCGAGCAGCAGCGCCTCGCCTTCCGAGCGCGTCACCGTGGTCTCGACGCGCGCCACCTGCGCGACCATGGCGGCGATGCGCGGCTCGTGCCCCGACTTCCGGAAGTAGCTCGCCACGCGCTTGGAGAGGTCGCGCGCCTTGCCGACGTACAGCGTCGCGCCCTGCGCGTCGAACATCCGGTAGACGCCCGGGCGGCCGGGCAGCGAGGCGATCAGCTCGGCCGCGTTGAACGCCGGCGCGGCGGCTTCGCCGGCGGCGACCGTGCGCCGGTTGGCGCGCGGCACCTTGGTCACGCACGCGCCCCCACGCCTGCGGCGCTCGCCGGCGCGCGGACGTGAACGGCAACTGCGGCCACGACGTCGCGGAACATCGCGTCGGTGAGCCGCCGCGTGTTCGTGTTGTAGCGGCTGCAGTGGTAGCTGTCGAACAGCGCCAGCGTGCCGCCGGCGACCGCGTGACGCGCGCCGTGCGCGAACGGGTGCGCCGACAGCCGCTCGCCCAAAGCGCGCAGCACGGCATCGTGCGCGATGCGCCCGAGGGCGAGCACCGCGCCTCCGACGGGCAGCGTCGCGAGATCCGCGGCCAGGTAACCGTTGCAATTGGCGGCCTCGGCGGGAGTAGGCCGGTTGGCCGGCGGCAGGCACTTCACGGCATTGGTGATGCGGCAGTCCGCAAGACGCATCGCGCTGCCCGCCGAAACCGCGTCGGGCAGGTTGGCAAAGCCGAACTGGTGCAGCGTTTGGTAGAGCAGGATGCCGGCGAAGTCGCCGGTGAACGGCTGCCCGGTGGCATTGGCACCGTGCATGCCGGGCGCGAGGCCCACCACCAGCAGCCGCGCAGCGGCGTCGCCGAACGGCGGCACCGGCGCGCAGTGGTAGGACGGATGCTCCGCGCGCACCTGGTCGAGGAATGCGGCAAGCCGCGCGCAGCGCCGGCACGCTGCGTCGAAGCGCGCATCGGCGGGGTGCGGTTCTGGCAGAATGCGCAAGCGTCGGGCGGGCACGCAAAAATCGTAGCACGCGCGGCGCCGCGCTCCCTCCCGAATGCTCCCCCTCGAACCTCATCTCGAGCTGCGCTCGCGCAGCCCCGCGGGAACGGCGACCCGGCCGCCGCTGCTGTTCGTGCACGGCGGCTACTGCGACGCGTGGTGCTGGGAGCCGCACTTCCTTCCGTGGTTCGCGCGCCGCGGCCACGCTTCGTTCGCGCTCAGCCTGCGCGGCCACGGCGAGAGCGCGGGCCGCGACCTCATGTGGCTGGCGGGCCTCGACGACTACGCGGCCGACGTCGAGCGCGTGGCCGCGCAGCTGCCCTCCCCGCCGGTCCTCGTCGGCCACTCGATGGGGGCGGCGATCGTCGAGCGGCTGATGGCGACGCGCCCCGTGCGCGCCGCGGCGCTCCTAGCGCCGATCCCTCCGATGGGACTCGTGCCGGTGGCCAGCCGGCTCGCCGCCGAGCGTCCGGACGCGCTGCTGCACCTCGCGATGCTCGACCCCATGCGCCTGTCGAAGCAGGTGCTCGCGGCACTCGAGCCCTTCTACTTCTCCGACCGCGTCGACCGCGCGCTGCTGCGCGAGGCCGTGCACCACATCAACGGCGAGTCACCGCGAGCGCTGCTCGACATGTCGCTGCGGCTGCACTGGAGCCTGCCCGAGCGCCGCTCGCCGCCGCTGCTCGTGCTGGGGGCGCGCGGCGACCGCATCTGTCGCGTCGAGGACGTCGAGGCCACGGCGCGTCACCACGGCGTCGCCGCCACCGTGGTCGACGGGCTGGCGCACATGCTGATGCTCGAGCCCGAGTGGAAGTCCGTCGCGCAGTCGATCGCGGACTTCGTCGACGACCTGCCCCGCCGCGGCTAGGCGGTCCTCGCCCCAGTGCGGGCAGGGTCGTCCCGCCTGCCTTCCATTCGTCGTTCCCGCGGGAGCGGGGAACCAGCGTCGTCTGCGCCGGCGTTGCCGAACGACCAAAGCGAGACACCGGGCCCCCCCCCCGACTGACGTC
>JAOUIA010000004.1 GCA_029884335.1 Betaproteobacteria bacterium | reverse complement strand
CTCGAGCATCCGCGCGACGGGTCCGCCATCGCGAAGGTGCGGGGGAAGGTGGCGCAGATGACGGCGAAGTTTCCGGTGTACGGCTGATCAGGGAACAGGGAACAGGGAACAGGGAACAGGGAACAGAAACTCCTGCCCATTGCCGCAGGCGCTGCCAATCGCCAGCCGCCCGATGCCAACAGCCGATTGCCAGCCGTCCACTGAACCATGAAGTGCCCCTTCTGCAGCGGCGACGACACGCAGGTCATCGACTCGCGCGTCTCCGAGCCCGGCGACTCGATCCGCCGCCGCCGCAAGTGCGTGGCCTGCGGCAAGCGCTTCACCACCTACGAGACCGCCGAGCTGCGCATGCCTCAGGTGGTGAAGGGCGACGGCTCGCGCGCCGACTTCGACGAGGCCAAGCTGCGCGTCGGCTTCCAGCGGGCGCTGCACAAGCGGCCGGTGCCCACCGAGTTCGTCGACGCCGCGATCGCGCGCATCGTGCAGTCGCTGCTCGGCCGCGGCGAGCGCGAGGTCAGCTCGCGCGAGATCGGCGAGATGGTGATGCAGGAGCTCTACAAGCTGGACAAGGTCGCCTACATCCGCTTCGCGTCGGTGTACCGCTCGTTCTCCGACGTTTCCGACTTCCGCGACGCGCTCGCCGAGGTGGAGCAGCCGGGCCGGCGTCCGCGCAAGCCGCCGGCGCAATGACCGCGCCGGAGGACCGGCTCATGGCCCGCGCGCTCGCGCTGGCAGAGCGCGGCCTCTTCACGACGACGCCGAACCCGCGCGTGGGCTGCGTGATCGCCCGCGGCGGCGAGATCATCGGCGAAGGCTGGCACGAGCGCGCAGGCGGGCCGCACGCGGAGGTCGCGGCGCTCGCCGACGCGCGCGCGCGCGGCCACGACCCGGCCGGCGCGACGCTGTACTGCACGCTGGAGCCCTGCGCCCACTCCGGCCGCACGCCGCCGTGCACCGACGCTATCGTCGCGGCACGGGTTGCGCGCGTGGTGGCGGCGATGGGGGACCCGAATCCCGAGGCCGCGCACGGGGCCCAAGCGCTGCGCGCGGCAGGCATCGCGGTCGACGTGGGGCTCATGGAGCGCGAGGCGCGCTCGCTCAACTGCGGGTTCGTCTCGCGCGTCACGCGCGGGCGGCCCTGGGTGAGGATGAAGGTCGCCGCGAGCCTCGACGGGCGCACTGCGCTCGCCGACGGCGCCAGCCGGTGGATCACGGGGGCAGAGGCGCGCGCGGACGGCCACGCGTTCCGCGCGCGCGCCTGCGCGATCGTCACCGGCATCGGCACCGTGCTTGCCGACGACCCCGAGCTGACGGTGCGCGCCGTCGCGACGACGCGTCAGCCGCTGCGCGTGGTCGTCGACCGTCGCGGGCAGACGCCGCCGCACGCGAAGGTGCTGCGCGGCGGCGCGCTCGTCGTGACCGCGGATGCGCGTCCCGCCGCATGGCCCGCCATCGTCGAGCACCTGGCGCTCCCGGATGCGAAAGGTCGTGTCGACCTCGGCACGCTGCTGCGCGCCCTCGCCGCGCGCGGCTGCAACGAGGCGCACGTGGAGGCGGGCGCGCGCCTCAACGCCGCGCTGCTGGAGGCGGGCCTCGTGGACGAAGTGCTCGCCTACGTCGCGCCGTCGCTGATCGGCGATCCGGCGCGCGGTGTCGCGCAGCGTCGCGACCCGCTCGCGTCGCTGGACGCGCGCGTGCGCCTCGCGTTCGACGACGTCGCGCGCGTCGGCGACGACATCCGCATCCGAGCGCGCATTCTCGGGAGGAACTGAAGCGTGTTCACGGGCATCGTCGCGGCCGTCGGCCGCATCGTCGAGGCGGGGCAGGGGCCTTCGGCCGTGCGCCTGGTCGTCGATCCGGGGACGCTCGACGTCGCCGACGTCGGCATCGGGGACTCGGTGGCAGTCAACGGCTGCTGCCTCACCGTGGTCGCGACGCCGCGCGAGGGCGCGCGCGCGCTGCTCGCCTTCGACGTCTCCGCCGAGACGCTGCGCTGCACGTCGGGCCTCGACGCCGCCGGGCCCGTCAATCTCGAGAAGGCGCTGCGGCTCGCCGACAGGCTGGGCGGGCACCTGATGACCGGCCACGTCGACGGGCTGGGCACCGTGGTCTCGCTGGATCCGGTGCCCGAGGGCGCCGGCTGGGGCAGCCACCGGCTCGTCGTCGACGCGCCGCGCGAGCTCGCGCGCTTCATCGCGGCGAAGGGCTCGGTCGCGGTGCAGGGCGTGAGCCTCACCGTCAACGCCGTGGCCGGCACGCGCTTTGAAGTGAACCTGATCCCGCATACACTGGATGCCACTACGCTGCGCGGGCTCATGCCCGGGGCGAGAGTCAACCTCGAGATCGACCTCGTCGCGCGCTACGTTGCGCGGCTGGCCGAACACGACTCTTGACACTTCGGAAAGTGAGCGACGGCGCGTCCTTTCACCTTGTCGTTCCCGCGCAAGCGGGAATCCAGCGTCATTGTTTGACAAAGACACTGGGTCCCCGCCTGCGCGGGGACGACGATGAGGTGGTTCGTGGCGTCACCGTATTTCCGGACTCTCAATCGTGCCTGACCGACATGGGGACGCCATGGACCTGACCACGCTCGAACGCCTGCCGCTGTGGATCGGCGGCAAGGCCGTCGCCGCGAACACGACGCGCTACGGCGACGTCACCAATCCCGCCACCGGCGAGGTGATCCGCCACGTGCCCTTCGCCAGCGCTGCCGACGTCGACCGCGCCGTGCAGGCGGCGCGCGAGGCGCTGCCCGCGTGGCGCTCGGCGCCCTCGCTGCGGCGAGCGCGCGTGCTGATGCGCTTCCGCGAGCTGCTCGACGCGCACAGGAAGGACTTGAGCCGGCTCATCACGCAGGAGCACGGCAAGACGCTGGTCGACGCGGAAGGCGAGGTCACGCGCGGCATGGAGGTCGTCGAGTTCGCGATGGGCATCCCGCACCTGCAGAAGGGCGAGCACAGCGAGAACGTGGGTACGGGCGTGGATGCCTACTCGATCCGCCAGCCGGTGGGCGTGTGCGTCGGCATCACGCCGTTCAACTTCCCGGCGATGGTGCCGATGTGGATGTTCCCGGTGGCGCTCGCCTGCGGCAACACGTTCGTGCTGAAGCCCTCGGAGCGCGATCCCACCACCGCGCTGCGCCTCGCCGAGCTGCTTCAGGAAGCGGGGCTGCCCGACGGCGTGTTCAACGTGGTGCACGGCGACCGCGAGGCGGTCGACGCGCTGCTCGTGCACCCCGACGTGAAGGCGATCTCGTTCGTCGGCTCGACGCCGATCGCTCGCCACGTCTACGAGACGGGAACGCAGCACGGCAAGCGCGTGCAGGCGCTCGGCGGCGCCAAGAACCATGCGATCGTGATGCCCGACGCCGACCTCCCGTTCGCGGTCGAGGCGATCGTCGGGGCGGGCTACGGCTCGGCGGGCGAGCGCTGCATGGCGATCGCGACCGTGGTCGCCGTCGGGGAAGTCGGCGACAGGCTCGTGGCCGCGCTCGCCGAGCGCGCGCGGCGCGTGTCGACGGGCAACGGCACGACGGACGTCGAGATGGGGCCGGTGATCACGCGCGCGGCGCGCGAGCGCATCGTGGGGCTGATCGACCGCGGCTGCGAGGAGGGAGCACGGATCGTCGTCGACGGCCGCCGCATCCGCGTGGCGGGCCACGAGAACGGCTTCTTCGTCGGGCCGACGCTGTTCGACCGCGTCGAGCCCGGGCACACGATCTATCGCGAAGAGATCTTCGGGCCCGTGCTGGGTGTGGTGCGCGTCGACTCGCTGGAGGAGGCGATCGCGCTGGTCAACCGCAATCCCTACGCGAACGGCGTGGCGCTGTTCACTCGCTCCGGCCACGCGGCGCGGCGCTTCCAGGAGGAGATCGAGGTCGGCATGGTCGGCATCAACGTGCCGATCCCGGTGCCGATGGCGTTCTACTCGTTCGGCGGCTGGCGCAGCTCGCTCTTCGGCGACCTGCACGTCCACGGCATGGACGGCGTGCGCTTCTACACGCGCGGCAAGGCGGTGACGGCGCGCTGGCCGGACGACGGCAGCGCCGCGCCCGGCTTCCACATGCCGCTGATGGGCTGACGCGCTTTCCCCTCACCCCCGGCCCCTCTCCCCGCTGGCGCGGGGCGAGGGGAGCAACTCTCCCCTCTCCCGCCGTCAGGCGGGAGAGGGGTTGGGGGTGAGCGCCCCCAGGCGGGAGAGTGGCCGGGGGTGAGGGGGGGAAGTCGCCCCGATGCGGGAAAGCGACGTTATTTCGCGTCGGGCCGCCCGCCCACGAACTCGAAGGAGAACGAGAGCAGGCCCCAGAGCGGAACCGTGCGGCCTGCCGCGTCAACCGCGGGACGGGCGCGCGCCTCGCGCAGCCCGGCACGGATCGCCGGGCCGAACAGCGGATCGTCGAACGTGCCGTTGGCGACCTCGACGCGGCCGTCCTCCAGCACGACGACGGGAACCACGAAGTCGACCTGCAGGCGCTGCTCGACCGCCGCGAGAGGGTAGATGCCGCGCGGCGGGACGTCGAACTCGAGCGCGCCGCGCACCGCGTCGGGGTGGAACTGCGCGACGAGTGCCGCCACCGCGGGCTCGACGGCGTGGTCGGCGGGAACCGGATTGATCGTCGCCATGCCTTCCGGCGACCCCTTGAAGGCCGTGGCGCGCGCCTTCGGCTTGAGCGGAACGGGAAGCGGCGCGGTCGACTCGGCGTGCGTGGTGGGCGCGATCGTCGAGGGGACGGGCGACGGGGCCGGCACGGCCACCGACGGGGCGGAGCGCGGCGGCGCAGCGAGCGTGGCGACGAGGGTCGCGCCCTGGAGCGGAGCGCCGCTGCCGCCGATCCCGACGAACGCTCCCAGCGCCGCGACGGCCAGCGCGTGGATCGCGAGCGACAACAGCAGCGCGCGGGCGAGCGGGCGCGGCACGGCGCCATGCGTGCCCCGCGGCGAACCCGGCGGCCCGCCTTCGCCGGCTGTGTGGCCGGCACCGACCAGCGAGAGGTGCGCGCCGCGCACACGGCGCGCGGCGGCGTCGAACGCGACGACGGCCCCCCGCGCGCGAGGGGCCGTCGAAGCGGCGGAGACTGTCGCTACTGGCTGAGCGAGCGCCACGACATCCTGCGGTCGCCGGCGATGCCCGGCAGCTTGGCCTGGAACGTGAGCATGCTGCTGGTGGACGACGACAGCACGGCGAGCTTGATGGTCGGGATGCAGTTGTCCACACAGCCCGGCGGATAGGTGGCGATCATCTCGATGCTCGCAGCACCCGAGGGCTCGTAGATCGAGTCGACCAGCACGCCGCCTGGCTCGAGGCGCGACTCGCCGTTGCCGAACTGCCGCAGGTAGATCGTCGCCGGCAGGCCGGTCTCGCACGGGTCGATCGGCTGGCTGGTCGCGATGTAGCCGACGAGCCCGATGGCGGCGACCGGCGTGCGGACGATCCGCTGTCCCACCGGCAGGTCGTGCAGCCAGCCGCGCGGCGCGATGACGTTCGCCCCCAGCCCGTTGATTCCGGCCACGACGTCGAGGTCGGCGCGGGTCAACGGCGCGCCGATCACGGAGGGCTGGTTGTAGATGCCGTCGCGCAGCGCCCACATCGTCTGCCGCTGGTTGTCGGCGAGGTCGTCGACGTGCAGCAGCCGGCCGGTGCCCACGAACACCCAGCGGTCGACGCCGTTGGCGATGTCCACGTCCACGCGCGGCGGCGTGGTGACCGGCTGCGGCGTGCCGCCGGGGTCGGTCAGCACGGCGAAGCGCTGCACCTGCCAGTTCGCCTCGTTGGGGTCGGAGACGTCGAAGCGCCACACGTTGCCGAACAGGTCGCCTGCGTAGATCTGGTCGAGCAGCTCGTTGCGGTAGTCGCGCTTGAAGCCGGTGAAGTGCACCATGCCGCTCGGGTTGAGCGGCGTGCCGGTGCCGGTCGACATCGTCTTCAGCAGCGCGCCGTCGTGCGCGCGCACGAAGAACAGCTTGCCCTCGCCGCTCGGGTTGTTGTAGCCGGCGGAGAACACGACCACCCAGCCGTGCGCGCGCGTCTTCGCGATCGTCGGCCGGCCGTAGGTGTAGCCGAGATCCGGGTGGCGGAACTCCCACAGGAACTTGCCGGTGGCCGAGGCCTCGTCGACGACCGACGCGGGGTCGGTGACGTCGAGCGCGAAGTAGCTCTTGCCGCCCTTGCCGAGTCCGCTCACCAGCATCGTCTTCCACGTGCCGTTGAGGTTCGCGTCGACCACGCGCGGCGTGGCGTCGACGTAGAACCGGTGCGCGTAGATCGGCAGGCCGCCCGGCTGGTACGTGAGGCCGATGAGCCCCGCCTTGTCGTTGGACACCGGCGGCGCCGAGCGGTAGAGGTCGCGCGGGACGAACGCCCACGCCTCCCGGCCGTTGCTGTCGTCGAATGCGTGCAGCATGCCGTCGTTGGCGCCGACGTAGACGCGTGCCGGGCGGCCGGCGTAGGTCGCCTTGAACGCCGAGTAGCCGGGGTCGGTCGCGTCCGAGTAGTCCCAGTAGTCCCAGGACATCGGGCCGACGATCACGGGCTGCGAGTGGACGATGTCGCCCAGCGGGCTCGGGCGCACGCGGAACTGGCCGTCGTCCTCGCCTTCCATGTCGCGCCGGCCGCGCAGGTACTCGATGACGCGGTCCTGCGTGGCCGCGTCGGGTCCGAGCGTGGCGAGCTGCGTGGGGCCGAGGCTGGCGCGACGGAACGGCACCGGCGCGCCGGCGTCGTTCAGCGTCACGATGTTCCGCTGCGCATACCACGGGTCCGGAACGGGAATCGTGGGCGTGGTCTGCGTGATCATCGCCGACTGCGCGTCCCAGAACACGCCGATCGAGGCCGCGGTGATCGGGTCGATCTGGACCTTCTGCAGGTTCCCGCCCCAGCCCTGCACGAAGCTCGGGATGTAGGTGAAGTTGTTGGTCGCCGACAGGTTCGGGTTGGCGAACGTCGCACCGGAATTCGAGCCTGCGGGGCTGGTGATGTCGGAGAGGATCCCCGCGATGCCGCGCCCGAGCTGCTGCGACGTCTTCGCGTTGACGAAGCGCCCGCGGCCGTTGACCGCCGCGTGCCACAGGTCGTCGACGCCCGTCGGGCCCGGCTGCCAGGAGTTCGGCGTGGGCGTCGGCCACAGGAGCGTCCCGGCCGCGATCTGCAACTCGGTCGCGCCGGTGGAGGTCGCGGTCAGCACGCCCTCCGTGCCCAGTGAAAGCGCGGCGAAGTTCAGGTGCTGCCACGGCGCCGGGTCCTTGCCCTTCAGCACGTTGTTGGTCATCGCCGGCCGCATGTCGGTGACCCAGTAGTGCGTCGTGTAGTCGGCGAGCGTGTTGTTGGCCGATGCGCCGGTGTTCTCGCGGAACAGGTTCGGCCACGGTGCGCCCGCGACGATCGGCGGGACGGCGGTCGGCAGCGGCTCGGGCAGCGGCGGCACGATGTCGTCCCGGTTGCCGACGGTCACCGCGGGCAGCGCCGGCTGGTTCGTGATGCCGTCGGTGAAGAGCATGTGGTAGTTCTTCTGGCACGACAGCGTGATCGGGTCGGTCGACCCGATCAGCGCCGGGTTGCCGCCGTTGCGGAACAGCTCGCCGATGCGCACGACCGCCTCGATGCTCGGCGTCTGCTTGCCCATCGTGATGGCGATGGCGAACAGCTGCTGGTACCAGCGGTCCTTCTGTCCGCCGAGCGCCACGTCGAACGGCGCGAGGTCGACGTACGAGGAGGTCGGCAGGTTCGACAGCGTGTGGAAGCCGACGCGGTACGTGTCGTCGAGGTAGGTGAAGTTCTGCGAGATCACCGTTTTCGCGGCCTGGATGCGCGTCCGGTAGTACGCGAACCAGTTCGCGTAGTTGGTGAGCTCCTCCTGCGCCGTGCGCGTGACCGTGACCGGGTTCCCGTTGCGGAAGAAGTCGTGCGTGTACGTGCGCCCGTCGTTGACGAGGTCGACGCGCTCGAATGCCGGGAACGTGTAGTTGTCGAGGTACTCGGGGTCGGTCTTGCGCACGCCGTACTTGTAGAAGCGCGGATTGGGGTGCGCCAGGTCGTGCTCGTCCTGGCAGGTGCCCGGCAGGCCGAAGCCCAGCCACTTGTCGCCGGCCGCGGTGACCTTGCCCGAGCACCACTCGACGCTTACCTTCCAGTAGTGCCGCGGCACGCTGGCGTTGGCCGGGACGGTCGGGCAGTTGGTGATGACGCGCGTCGTGTAGGCGCCCGACGGATAATTGAACGGGCTCGCCGTCACGCCCGCATACGCGATGTTGTTGCGCCGGCACACGATGCCGGCGCCGTTGGCGTCCGCCAGCATGCTCGTCCCGGTTGCCACGCCGGCGACGTCGTCCCACAGGAACTTGTTGCACGCGCCCGAGTCCTTCGGGCAGGTCACCGTCGGAACCGGAACGACGCCGTTGGAGCAGGTGCCGATCACGCTGTTGTTGACCTGCGGCGTGCAGGCGGCGTGCGCCGGGTTCACCGTGCAGCCCGCGGGCCCGCAGTCGCAGTTCGCGTTGGAGCCGGTCGCGGGGTTGGACACCCAGCGGCAGCGGCCCTGGCGGCCGATCGAGTAGGTCGACGGGCAGCTGTTCACCGTGCAGGTCAGGCACTCGGCGCCGACGCAGGGTCCGGGCGAGCCGTAGAGCGGGTTCGTGTTGCACCCGGCCGGCGAGTACGTCGCCGGGTTGCAGGCAGTCCTGTCCCCGACGTCGCGGCAATACTGGTTCTCCATCTTCGGCAGGTAGGTGCCGCCGGGGCACGTGTAGGTCGTCGTGCAGCCCGCCCCCGACACCCGTGGCCACTTGGCGCTGGCGCCATCGCACCACAGCGTCTTGCGCCAGGTGCTGTTGTTGCCCGGGGAGCCGGTGTTCCAGGCCCCCGTCTGCTCATAGTTGCGGAAGAAGTAGCTAGGGTTCGGCGCGCCGCCCCGCCACGGGTACTGGTACTCCGCGCTCGCGAAAGGCGCCACCGCCGAGTAGTCGGTGCCGTTGACTCGGCACTCGGCGCCGCCGCCGGTCTTCGGGTTCCAGTTGCTGTTGTTGGGGAAATCCGAGTTGCACCACATGCCGACGCTGACGTTGGCGAGGATGTTCACGTACTTCGTCATTGCCGCGCTGGGCGCCCAAGGGTCGGCGATCACCTTCGTCCAGGTCGACGTCGTGACGAGGTCCTGGTTCGGGTACGAACTGCCGTCGTAGCGCAGCGGCGGGCGATACGTGATGGCCGGATCGTAGTAGACGCGGTTGAGCGCATTGCTGTGCACCGGCGCGGGCCAGGCGCGCATCCAGTCGGGCAGCGTGCTCGCGCTGTAGGCGGGCGAGGCGGCCGGCGGGTTGCCGGGCGAGTACGTCGGGAACGGCAGGCTCGCGCCGTAGTAGATGTGCGCCGGGCGGTCCGGCTGGCCGACGAAGCCGCAGGCGACACTCATCCTGCCGACCGAATCGCGGCAGAAGCCGCCGACGGAGACGTTGTTCGGCGCGGGGAAGCCTGCCCCTGTGCCCGGGACGGCCCCGATGATGTAGTCGGGGAGGAAGTCCGACAGCATGCTCGTCGAGTCGTCGACGGTGAGCACGATGTTCGGCTCGGCCTGCGTCGTGAAGCCGACCGGCTCATCGGCGAGCTGTGTCAGGACCGCGTACGCGGGATCGGCCAGCGGCCCGAGCGCGATCTGCAGCGACAGGAACGCCACCAGCGCGCGTTGCCAGGGACGGGTGTGCTTGGATTTCATGGCGGCCTCGATGCTCCGGCGCTACCTGATCATGGCCTGGGAGTAGGCCACGGAGTTGCCCGGCCCGTCGACGCGGACCGTGACGCGGTAATAGGGGATTCTCGGAAGGGTGATGCCCTTCTTGAGCTGCGTTTCCTTCGCCGTCGACTGCTTGGGCGGGATCATTTCGCAGTCCTTCTGCGTTGCCGCCATCCCGATCGCGTCGTCGTCGCACATGCGCTCGACGATGTAGCGCGCGACGTTGCCCGTCGGGTTGTCGGTGATCACCTGCGCGCCGAGCGGCGCGTAGTTGGCGGCCGGGTCACCCTGCAGCGCGAGCGGCACGCCGTTGCGGTCCTGGCTCGGCTGGATCGACGCGAAGTAGTTGCGCGCCGTGTCGTGCACGGTGAGGTCGGCGATCACCGCGGAGGGCGGGAACATCTCGTAGATCGCGCGCTCGACGGCGGCAGCCGACAGCACCTGCGCGGCCTGGCGGAACGCGAGGTTGCCGACGACCATCGTGCTCGTGTGCACGGAGCGCATCAGCGCGACCGCGGCGAGGCTCAGCAGCACCACGGCGATCAGCGCGACGAACACGACGATGCCGCGCTCGCGGCGCGGCAGGCGCTGACGGCGGAGGGGAAGGCGCCGGGGCGTCACGTCGGGTTCCAGATCTGGTTGGTGAGCGGGATGACCTGCTCGAACGTGCGGTAGCGGAAGCCGCCCGTGCCGGGGATGGTCACCCCCGCCATCTCGCCGGTGCACGGCAGCAGGCCGCGGCAGTCGAACAGCGTCACCGTGTGGTCGCCGGTCACGTCGGTGACCGCGGCGCGGCCCTCGGCGTCGCGCGCGCGCTCGAACTGCGCGCTGCGCACGACCAGCGCCACGCGGATCGCCTTGATCTGCTTCAACTGCGCGAGCGGCGCGCCGAGCACGGCGGCCTGCGTCCAGGGCGCGTTGCGCGCGTTGATCCAGGTGTCGATGAAGCGGTCGTTGTCGGTGTCGACGCCGTACTGCACCTTCATCAGCGCGACGTTGCTGACGATCGGCTGCGGCTGCGCGCCCACGGTGAGCAGGTCGGTGCTGCGCAGCACGCCGTTGACCACGTCGTAGCGGAGCTTGCGGATGCGGTCGCCGGGCCCCAGGTTGATCAGCCACGCGGAACCCTGGTCGTAGGTGTTGACGAACGCGGGGACGGGCGTGATCGTCGTCACTCCGGTCGCCGCGTTGAGCGGCGCGGGCCACGGCGAAACGGTGGCGATCTCGCACTTCTGCAGGGCCGGGTTGGCGATGTCGACGATGACGAAGCGGTGCGCCGCTTCGCCTGCGTTGCTGGGGTGGAAACCGAGCGGGCTTTGCACGACCACCGCGTTGGTGGCCGGCGCGTAGTCGACCATGATGTCGAGCGCCGAGACCAGCCTCCGGTTGACGCCGGCCAGCACCTCGAAGGAGTCGGAGGTGAAATCGTCGCCGCCGTCGTTGATCAGCACGGGGATCGGCCGCCACGTGGTGGCGAAGCTCCCGGTGTTCGGGCAGACGGCGAGCTCCGCGCCTGTGTCCGAGATCGTGTTGCCGCCGTTGCCGAGTTCCTCGGCCAGGCGGAACAGCGAGACCATGCCGACCGACTGCGCGTCGTTGCCGGCCGTGGTCGAGCGCTTGTAGCCCTCGGAGAGCGCGAGCGCCTGGTAGATGATGAGCAGCCCGAGCAGGCCGATCACCACGCCGACCATGATCTCGACGATGCCGAAGCCCTGCATGTTCCGGCGGAGGTGCGTCGTGCGCAGGGAACGGGGCGCCATCGTCAGCTGCGCCGTCGTCCCCGCGAACGCGGGGACCCGGTGGCTTTGAACGACACTGGATTCCCGCCTGCGCGGGAATGACGCCGGATGGTGGAAGCCGTAGGTCATTGGCGCGGACGTCATCAGTTGTGGGCGACGATCGCCGACATCGTGTAGTTGTGGATCGTGGGGGCAGCGTCGCCGGAGACCGGCGGCTGCCACTGGATGACGATCGTGACCAACGTGCCCTGCCCGGTGAGCGCGATGCCGGTGCCGTCGCCGCGGGCGTCGGCCACCGGCGCGTTGGCCGCGGGCTGGATCACCTGCACCTGCGGGTTGCCGACGATGGCCGCCGCGCCGGGCAGCGTGTCGACCGCCGCCTTGAACATGTCGTATTCGGGCTGGCCGGCCGCGACGTAGCGCAGCGGGATGTTGGCGCGCGAATCCGCCCACATGCGGGAGACGAGGGCGTTGGCGAGATAGGCGGCCTCGCCGCGGTACTGCGCGTCGCTCGAGTAGGAGATCGCGCGCCCCTGCATCGCGACCAGGCCCAGCACGCCGAGCGAGAAGATCAGGATGCCGATCAGCGCTTCGAGCAGGAAGCCGCCGCGCTGCGTGCTGGAGGATCGGCTGGTCATCACGGGCACCCGAAGGCCGGCTGGGCGACGACGGAGTAGTCCGGGTCGCAGACGCGCACGCCCTGGCCCAGCGCGGGTCCGACGACGATGCGCAGGTCCTTCTGGTTCGGCGTCGCCGGCGAGGACACGTTGACGAACGTCACCGGCGCCGAGGCGTCGGAGGGGTTGGGGTCGACGTAGGCGCCGATGCCCGACCACGTGAGCATCGTCGCGCCGGGCGGATTGACGTCGACGACCACGTTCGTCACGTCGAAAGTCTCGGCCTGCACCTGGCCGCCGACGGCAGGATCCGGGTCGAAGATCCGCCAGCCTGTCGCCGGGACGATCTGGAACTCGACCGCCCGATTGCGGCGCAGCGCCTCGACCTGCGCGAGCCGCATGCCGTTGGCGATCGACTCGGCCGTGTTGCGGATGCGCGCGTTGCCGCGCATCGTCGAGAACGTGGGTGCGGCCAGCAGCATCAGGATGGCGAGGATGGCCAGCCCGATCATGAGCTCGACGAGGGTGAAGCCGCGCGAACGCCGTGCCATCGGTCAGGAGCAGTCGCCGTTCTTCCGCACGGCCCAGCAACCCGCCGGCGTTGCCCATCCTGCCGGGGCGCTCACCGTGGCCCGCGTGACGCCGGCCGCGGCCACCGTCAGGCGGTAGGTGAACGACCCCATGCCCTTCGAGGCGAGACCCGTCGCCGTCACGGTGTAGCCGGCAGGACCGGCGCCCGCGCAGGCGAGCTGGAAGCTCGCCGAGCCCGCAACCGCCGGATCGGGGACGCCGCAGGCGCCCGCGTTGGCGTAGGTGCGGTTGTCCTGGAAGTACTGCTCCATCCGCGTGCGGAAGTCGTTGAGCGCGTTGGTCGCGTCGGTGATGCGCGAGCGCTGCACGAACTCCGTGTACTGCGGGTAGGCGATCGCGGCGAGGATGCCGAGCACGGTCACCGCGATCATGAGTTCGATCAGCGTGAAGCCGGCCAGCCCGCGGGCGGGCGGGGCAAGGCGGCGGGCGCGGCGGGGCGTGACCATGGACTGCTCCTCGATTGGTGTCCCGATGCTACGGAGGCCGCGAGGGGGGTACAACGAAGACCCGATCGAAGGGCGGAGCGCGGGTACAGGCGGCGGGGCGCGCGGCGGGGGCGTTTTCGGCCGTCCGACGAGCGCCGCGCGAGGCCCGTCGGATGGCCTTGATGGAACTGCGTTCCGCGGCACGCGCTGCGGGGCGTGTTCACCCCTGGGATGGCCCCGCGGATTCGTACTCCCCTCGCCCCGCGGAAGCGGGGAGAGGGGGCGGGGGTGAGGGCTCGTACTCCCCTCGCCCCGCGGAAGCGGGGAGAGGGGGCGGGGGTGAGGGCTCGTACTCCCCTCGCCCCGCGGAAGCGGGGAGAGGGGGCGGGGGTGAGGGCTCATTGGAATACCCTCCGCGCTTCGCGCTGCGGGGCTTGTTCGCGGCCTCCTTGGCCGCCGTTGCTTGGCGCAATGGCGCAGTGTCGGCCGCCGCCGGCGCGAGCGGACGCACCCTTCGGGCCTGGCTGGCGCCCCGCTCGCACCGGCGTCCTGGTACGGCCCTGCGGGCTCACGCGCACTCGTCGGCCAGCCTTTCTATCCGGGTGCGGCCGGTGTTCGCCAGCACCACCCGATAGCCGCGCAATCCGCTCCGGCAGACGGTGAACGTGCCCATCTGCAGCGCTCCGGAGACGAGCCGCGCATTGCCGGCCCAGGTGAAGCGCAGGTAGCGCTCGACGGGCCCGTTGCCGGCGATCGTGATGCCGCCCGCGGCGGCGGGCTCGGCCACCGGCACGAGCGGGTCGTCCGCGCCCGGTTCGCCGTCGCCGTCGCGATCCTCGAACGCCATCCAGCCGCTGTGCCAGCGGTCTGCCTCGCCGCACTCGCCCCCGGGGGCAAGCGTGCACAGGATCACCACGCCGTTGCGCTTGATCGCCTCGCTGCGCGCGACCAGGATCGCGTCGGACAGTCGCCGCGCCTCATCGAGCAGGCGCTGCTCGGCAAGGAAGCGCGCGAAAGACGGCCCAGCTGCCGCGGCGAGGATTGCCGCGATCGCCACCCCCATGACGAGCTCGACAAGGGTGAAACCGCCCCCTCGCCGCCGGCCCTCCTTGCCGTCCTGCCCCACGTGCGACCTCCCCCCGCGCAAGGCAAGGCTCGCGCGGGGCGGACGCGGTCCGCCATCGGCCGGACGGACTAGAACGCTCGTTCTATTGACGAAGGAGGTGGCCGGGAGTTTACTTCAGATACGAATTATTCAATTAAGAACTGTCGCCCCAACCCGGGAATCCTGCAATGCGCGTCCTTTGTCTCGGCGGCGGCCCCGCCGGCCTCTACCTCGCGCTGCTGCTCAAGCGCTCCGATCCGGGCCACGCGGTCCGCGTCGTCGAGCGCAACAAGCCGGGCGACACGTTCGGCTGGGGGGTCGTGTTCTCCGACCAGACGCTCGGCAACCTCGAGGAGGCGGACCGGGAGACGGCCAACGAGATCGCCGGCGCGTTCAACCACTGGGACGACATCGACGTCCACTTCCGCGGTCGCACGATCACCTCGGGCGGCCACGGCTTCTGCGGCATCGGGCGCAAGCGGCTGATCGAGATCCTCACGCGCCGCTGCGAGGCGCTCGGCGTCGAGCTCGCCTTCTCCACCGACGTGACCGACGACGAGGCCGCCGCGCGCGAGTTCGGCGCCGACCTCGTGATCGCGGCCGACGGCATCAACAGCCGCGTGCGCGCCAAGTACGCGACGACCTACCAGCCCGACATCGACCTGCGGCGCTGCCGCTTCGTGTGGCTGGGCACGAAGAAGCTGTTCAAGGCGTTCACCTTCGCGTTCGAGAAGACGGAAGCCGGGTGGTTCCAGGCGCACGCCTACCAGTACGACGGCGACACGTCGACGTTCATCGTCGAGACGCCGGAGGAGGTCTGGCAGCGCGCCGGGCTGGAGGCGATGTCGCAGGAGGAGGGCATCGCGTTCTGCCAGCGGCTTTTCGCGCGCTACCTCGACGGCAACGAGCTGATGAGCAACGCGAAGCACCTGCGCGGCTCGGCGATCTGGATCCGCTTCCCGCGCGTCATCTGCCGCACGTGGACGCACTGGAGCCACGCCGGCGGGCGGCGCGTGCCGGTCGTGCTGCTCGGCGACGCCGCGCACACCGCGCACTTCTCGATCGGCTCGGGCACCAAGCTGGCGTTCGAGGACGGCATCGCGCTCGTCCGCGCGCTCGAGGCGCATCCCGGCGACCTCGCCGCGGCGCTGGCGCGCTACGAGGACGAGCGCAGCGTCGAGGTGCTCAAGATCCAGAACGCCGCGCGCAACTCGACCGAGTGGTTCGAGAACGTCGAGCGCTACACGGCGCTCGAGGCCGAGCAGTTCGCCTACAGCCTGCTCACGCGCAGCCAGCGCATCTCGCACGAGAACCTGCGGGTGCGCGACCGCGGCTACGTCGAGCGCGTCGAGTCGTGGTTCGCGCGTCACGCCGGGGGGGCGGCGAAGGCGGTGCCGCCGATGTTCACGCCGCTCAGGCTGCGCGAGCTGACGCTGGCCAATCGCGTCGTCGTCTCGCCGATGGCGCAGTACTCGTGCGTCGACGGGACGCCGGACGACTACTACCTCGTGCACCTCGGCAGCCGCGCCCACGGCGGGGCGGCGCTGGTGTTCACCGAGATGACCTGCCCGTCGGCGGACGCGAGGATCTCGCCGGGATGCGCGGGCTTCTACAAGGACGAGCACCGCACCGCCTGGCGGCGCATCGTCGACTACGTGCACGCGCGCACGCCGGCGAAGATCGCGCTGCAGCTCGGCCACGCGGGACCGAAGGGCTCCACGCAGCGCGGCTGGGAGGCCGCCGACGAGCCGCTGCCCGAGCGCGGCGACCCGGTCACCGGCGAGCGCAACTGGCCGCTGATCGCGCCCTCGGCGCTGGCCTACGGGCCGACCAACCAGGTGCCGCGCGCGATGACGCGCGCCGACATGGACCGCGTGAGGGCCGACTTCGTGCGCGCCGCCCGCTGGGGTGCGGAGTGCGGCTTCGACTGGCTCGAGCTGCACTGCGCGCACGGCTACCTGCTCTCGGCGTTCATCTGCCCGCTCACCAACCGGCGCGACGACGAGTACGGCGGGAGCCTCGCCAACCGCTGCCGCTATCCGTTGGAGGTGTTCCGCGCGCTGCGCGAGGTCTGGCCGCAGGAGCGGCCGATGTCGGTGCGCATCTCGGCGCATGACTGGGCGCCGGGCGGCAACACGCCCGCCGACGCGGTCGAGATCGCGCGGCTGTTCAAGGCCGCCGGCTGCGACCTGATCGACGTGTCGTCGGGCCAGACCACGCGCGACGCGCAGCCGGTGTACGGACGCATGTACCAGACGCCGTTCGCCGACCGCATCCGCAACGAAGTCGGCATCGCCACGATGGCGGTCGGCGCGATCTTCGAGCCCGATCACGTCAACAGCATCGTCATGGCCGGCCGCGCCGACCTTTGCGCGATCGCGCGGCCGCACCTCGCCGACCCGTACTGGACGCTGCACGCCGCCGCGCAGCTCGGTCACGGCGACGTGCCCTGGCCGGCGCAGTACCTCACCGGCAAGGCGCAGCTCGAACGCAACCTCGCGCGCGCGAAGGCGATGGCCGAAGAGCGCCCCGAGGCCAACGGATGAGTTCCGCATGAAGCCCCTCGCGCACGCGCACGCCGTCGTCACCGGCGGAAGCCGCGGCATCGGGTTCGCGATCGCCGCGCGGCTCGCCGCGCTCGGCGCGTCGGTGTCGCTGTTCGGCCGCGACCGCTCGCGGCTGTACGACGCGGTGCAGCGCCTGCCGGCCGGCGCCGAAGCCGACGCGCACGAGTGCGACGTGGCCGACGCCAGGTCGGTGCAGGCGGCATTCGACGCCGTCGCGCGCACCGGCCGCAAGGTGGCGATCCTGGTCAACAACGCGGGGGTGGCGCGCAGCGCCAAGCTCGCCGCGACCGGCGACGCGCTGTGGAACGAGATGCTGGCGGTCAACCTGACGGGGACGTTCAACTGCACGCGCGCCGCGCTGCCCGCGCTGACGGAAGCGAAAGCCGGCCGCGTGGTCAACGTCGCCAGCACGGCCGGGCTGATCGGCTATCCATACGTGGCTGCCTATTGCGCCGCCAAGCACGGCGTGGTCGGCTTCACGCGTGCGCTGGCGCTCGAGCTCGCCGCGACGCGAGTCACCGTCAATGCCGTGTGCCCCGGCTACACCGACACCGACATCGTGCGCGAGTCCGTGGCGAACATCGTGGCGAAGACGGGCCGCACCGAGGCCGACGCGCGCAGCGCGCTGGCCGCCCGCAATCCGCAGAAGCGCCTGGTGACGCCGGACGAGGTCGCCGGTGCGGTCGCGTGGCTGTGCCTGCCCGAGTCCCAGTCGATCACCGGGCAGGCCATCGCGGTGGCGGGCGGCGAGGTGACGGCCGGATGACGGACGACCACGCCGACATCGCGCTCGACCCCGAGACGCGCCTCGCGCACGACGACCACGACGCGCTGCGGCTGTGGCTGCGCATGCTCACCTGCACGATGCTGGTCGAGCGGCACATCCGCGCGCGGCTCAAGGGGCGCTTCGGCATGTCGCTGCCGCGCTTCGACCTGATGGCGCAGCTCGAGCGCGCGAAGGACGGCCTGCGCATGAGCGAGCTGTCGCGCCGCCTGATGGTGAGCGGCGGCAACGTGACGAGCCTCGTCGACCAGCTCGTGCGCGACGGGCTGGTCGAGCGCCGCGACGTGCCCGGCGACCGGCGCGCCTTCGCCGTCTGCCTCACGCCGCGGGGACGCGAGGCGTTCCTCGCGATGGCGCGCGAGCACGAGGCGTGGATCGTCGAGCTGACCGGCGGATTGGCGCGCTCCGACCGCGACCGGCTCCACCAGCTGCTCGGCCGCTTCAAGCGGTCGCTGCCGGCTCCCTGACGGAGACCTTGCGATGGCGATGGCGCATCACTTCCGGCCCTTTTGCGACTACCGCGCGAAGCACTTCGCGTACGCGACGAGCGACGACGGCAAGGTCGCGACGGTCACGCTGAACCGGCCGGAGCGGAAGAACCCGCTCACGTTCGACTCCTACGCGGAGCTGCGCGACCTCTTCCGCGGGCTGGTCTACGCGAGCGACGTCAAGGCCGTCGTCGTGACCGGGGCGGGCGGCAACTTCAGCTCGGGCGGCGACGTGCACGAGATCATCGGCCCGCTGACGAAATTGGACATGCCGGGCCTGCTGGCGTTCACCCGCATGACCGGCGACCTCGTGAAGGCGATGCGCCACTGCCCGCAGCCGATCGTTGCGGCGGTCGACGGCGTGTGCGCGGGTGCGGGCGCGATGGTCGCGCTGGCGAGCGACATGCGCATCGGCACGCCGAGCGCGAAGACCGCGTTCCTGTTCGTGCGCGTCGGGCTCGCCGGCGCCGACATGGGCGCCTGCGCGCTTCTGCCGCGCACGATCGGGCAGGGAAGGGCGGCGGAGCTGCTTTACACGGGCCGCGCGATGAGCGCGGAGGAGGGCGCCGCGTGGGGCTTCTTCAACCGCGTCGTTGCGCCGGAGGCGGCGCTCGCCGAGGCGCAGGCGCTCGCCCGGTCGCTCGCCGACGGGCCGACGTTCGCGCACGGCATGACCAAGAAGCTGCTGCACCAGGCGTGGGCGATGGACCTCGACGCCGAGATCGAGGCGGAAGCCGAAGCGCAGGCGATCTGCATGCAGACGCGCGACTTCCACCGCGCCTACGAGGCCTTCGCGGCCAAAGCGAAGCCGAAGTTTGAGGGCAACTAGTGGACCGACCTGTGAGATACGCAACATGCACTCAATCGTGGCGTCATTCCCGCGAAGGCGGGAATCCAGCGTCGTCAAGAGACACTGGGTCCCCGCCTCCGCGGGGACGACGAGGTGTTGTGCCCGTGCCAGCAAGTTCAGCTAATGGCGCATCGCCGTATTGACATGGACGTCGCCCACTTCGAGTGGCCGTTCTTCGACGACGCGCATCGCGAGTTCGCCCGCGAGCTCGGCGCCTGGGCGGCCGCGCGGGCGATCGCGCACGATGGGAAGGCTGCCGACGTCGACGCAGCCTGCCGGCAATGGGTGCGCGCGCTCGGCGCCGCGGGCCACCTGCGCCACTGCGTGCCGGCGGCGCACGGCGGCGCGCGCCCGGCGCTCGATTCGCGCAGCCTGTGCGTGGCGCGCGAGACGCTCGCGTACCACGACGGGCTGGCCGATTTCGCCTTCGCCATGCAGGGGCTGGGCAGCGGGCCGATCACGCTCTCCGGCAGCGACGCGCAACGCGCGCAGTGGCTGCCGAAGGTGGCGCGCGGCGAGGCGATCGCCGCCTTTGCGCTCTCCGAAGCCAATGCCGGCTCGGACGTGGGCGCGATGGCGATGCGCGCCCGCCGCGACGGCGCGGACTACGTGCTCGACGGCGAGAAGACCTGGATCAGCAACGGCGGGATCGCCGACTTCTACTGCGTGTTCGCGCGCACGGGCAGCGAGCGCGGGGCGCGCGGCATCTCGGCGTTCCTCGTGCCCGCGGACGCGCCGGGGCTCGCCGTCGCCGAGCGCATCGACGTGATCGCGCCGCACCCGCTCGCCCGCCTTGCGTTCGACGGCTGCCGGGTTCCCGCCGGCGCGCTGCTCGGCGCCGAAGGGGAGGGCTTCAAGCTCGCGATGCGCACGCTGGACATCTTCCGCGCGTCCGTCGCCGCGGCGGCGAACGGCTTCGCGCGCCGCGCCCTCGACGAAGCCGTGGCGCGCGCGACCTCGCGCGCCATGTTCGGCGCGACGCTCGCCGACCTGCAGCTCACGCAGGCCGCGCTGGGCGAGATGGCCGCCGAGCTGGACGCGGCGGTGCTGCTCACCGCGCGGGCCGCGTGGGCGCGCGACGTTGCGGGACGGCGCACGACGCGCGAGGCCGCGATGGCGAAGATGGCCGCTACGGAGGGCGCGCAGCGCGTGATCGACCGCGCGGTGCAGCTGCACGGGGGGCTGGGCGTGCGCTCGGGACAGGTCGTCGAGCGGCTGTACCGCGAGATCCGCAGCCTGCGGATCTACGAGGGCGCCACCGAAGTGCAGAAGCTGATCATCGGCCGCGACGTGCTCGCGGCCGGCAGAGCGCAAGGAGCGTGACCATGCCGAGCTCGACACGGGGTGCCGCCACCGGCCACGTCGACACGTTCGCCAACGACCACCTGCCGCCGCGCGCGCAGTGGCCCGAGTTCCTCTTCGAGCTGCCGGAGCTCGAGTACCCGCCGCGCATGAACTGCGCGACGGCGCTGCTCGACGACGCGCTCGCTCGCGGGTGGGGGCCGCGCACGGCGATCCTCGCCCTCGACGGCACGCGCTGGACCTACGCGGAGCTGAACCAGCGCGCGAACCGCATTGCGCACGTGCTGGTCGACGACATGGGGCTGGTGCCGGGCAACCGCGTTCTGCTGCGCGGGCCGAACAGCCTGGCGATGGCCGCTTGCTGGTTCGCGATCATGAAAGCGGGCGGCATCGCCGTGGCGACGATGCCGCTGCTGCGGGCGAAGGAGCTCACCGACGTCGTCACCAAGGCGCGCGTGACTCACGCGCTGTGCGACGCGCGCCTGGTCGAGGAGCTCGACCTCGCGCGGCCCGGCTGCCCCACGCTCGCGCAGGTCGCGCTGTTCCAGACCGACGCGTCCGACGGCGTCGAGGCGCGCTCGCGCGCGAAGCCTGCGGCGTTCGCCAACTGCGACACGGCCGCCGAGGACACCGCGCTGATCGCCTTCACCTCGGGGACCACGGGGCAGCCGAAGGGCACGATGCACTTCCACCGCGACGTGATCGCCGCCGCCGACTGCTTCCCGAAGTCCACGCTGCATGCCTCGCCCGACGACTTGTTCACGGGCAGCCCGCCGCTGGCCTTCACGTTCGGGCTGGGCGGGCTGCTGCTCTTCCCGCTGCGCATCGGGGCGTCGACGCTGCTGATCGAGCGCCCGGCGCCCGAGGCGCTGCTGGATGCGATCGCGAAGCACCGGCCCACGGTGCTGTTCACCGCGCCGACGTCGTACCGCGCAATGGCGCAGCAGGTGGCGAAGCACGACCTCTCGAGCCTGCGCAAGTGCGTCTCGGCCGGCGAGGCGCTGCCGGCCGCGACGCGCCAGCTGTGGAAGGACGCGACCGGCATCGAGATCATCGACGGCATCGGCTCCACCGAGATGCTGCACATCTTCATCTCGCACCCGGACAGCGAGGCGCGGCCGGGCGCCACCGGCAAGGCGATTCCCGGCTACCGCGCGTCGGTCATGGACGAGGTCGGCCGGCCGCTGCCGCCGGGCCGCTCGGGGCGGCTCGCGGTCAAGGGGCCGACCGGCTGCCGCTACCTCGACGACCCGCGCCAGGCCAACTACGTGCAGGACGGCTGGAACTACACCGGCGACGCCTACCGGATGGACGAGGACGGCTGGTTCTTCTACGAGGCGCGCACCGACGACATGATCGTCACGGCGGGCTACAACGTCGCCGGCCCGGAGGTCGAGGGCGCGCTGATGATGCACGCGGCGGTGTCCGAGTGCGCGTGCGTGGCCGCGCCCGACGAGGAGCGCGGGTCGATCGTCAAGGCGTTCGTGGTGCTGAAGCCGGGCCACGCGGCCGGCGAGGCGCTGACGCGCGAGCTGCAGGAGTTCGTCAAGCAGGCGATCGCGCCGTACAAGTACCCGCGCGCGGTCGAGTACGTCGACAGCCTGCCGCGCACCGAGACCGGCAAGCTGCAGCGCTTCCGCCTGCGGCAGATGGAGGAGCAGCGCGCCCGCGAGAGGGGAGCGGCGTGAGCTACGCAGTGCGAAAGTTGGTGCGCTTCAACCACTGCGACCCGGCGGGGATCGTCTACTACCCGCGCTACTTCGACCTGCTGCACGAGGCGAAGGAGGACTGGCTGCGCGAGGCGGTCGGAGTGCCGCTGCCGGAGCTCATCGTGCGGCGACGCCACGGGCTGCCGATCGCGAGCCTCGAAGCGGACTTCGTCGCGCCCTCGCGGCTGGGCGACGAGCTCGACATCGAGGTGACGGTGGCACGGGTCGGCGGCGCTTCGCTGCACCTCCACTACGAGGTGCGCTGCGCGAGCGAGCGCAGGATGGGCGCGCGCACGGTGCTCGTGCACGTGGACCTCGACAGCGGCCGGCCGGTGCCGTTCGACGACGAGCTGCGCGCGCGGTTCGCGCTGCTCGCCGCGGAGGGGACCCGATGAAGGTGCTGCAACCGGCCGGCTGGGCGCCGGCGAAGGGCTACGCGAACGGCGTGGCTGCGCGCGGAACGCTGGTGTTCGTCGGCGGGCAGATCGGCTGGGACGCGCAGCAGCGCTTCGCGAGCGACGACTTCGTCGTGCAGGCGCGCACAGCGCTGGCGAACGTCGTCGCGGTCCTGCGCGAGGCGGGCGCCGGGCCCGAGCACATCGTCCGCATGACCTGGTACGTGGTCGACCGCGACGAGTACGTCGCCAGCTACAAGGCGCTCGGAAGCGCGTACCGCGAGACGATCGGCCGCCACTTCCCGGCGATGACCGCCGTCGAGGTGCGCCGGCTCGTCGAGCCGCGGGCGCGCGTCGAGATCGAGGCGACCGCGGTGATCCCGGACGCTTGACCGCCGTCAAGGATCCGCCGCCGCGGCCGGCTTCAAGCGGCATCGGCGGCGGCGCATAATCGCACCTTCGCCCGAGCCGACGACGCCATGAACGCACCCGAACGACCCGCCGCCGCGAAACCCGTCTTCTGCTGGGACGACCCGCTGCTGCTCGACGACCAGCTGACCGAGGACGAGCGCATGGTGCGCGACACCGCGCGCCGCTACGCGCAGGAGAAGCTGATGCCGCGCGTGCGCGAGGCGTTCCGGCACGAGAAGGCCGACGCCTCCGTCTTCCGCGAGATGGGCGGGCTCGGCCTGCTCGGGCCGACGATCCCCGCGGAGTACGGCGGCGCCGATCTCAACTACGTCTGCTACGGGCTGATCGCGCGCGAGATCGAGCGCTGCGACTCCGGCTACCGTTCGATGATGAGCGTGCAGTCGTCGCTGGTGATGTTCCCGATCTTCACGTACGGCTCGGAGGAGCAGCGCAAGAAGTACCTGCCGAAGCTCGCCACCGGCGAGTGGATCGGCTGCTTCGGGCTCACCGAGCCCAACCACGGCTCCGACCCCGGCTCGATGATCACGCGGGCGCGCAGCGTCGACGGCGGCTACAAGCTCAGCGGCAGCAAGATGTGGATCAGCAACTCGCCGATCGCCGACGTGTTCGTCGTCTGGGCGAAGGACGACCAGGGGATCATCCGCGGCTTCGTGCTCGAGAAGGGGATGAAGGGCCTCTCGGCGCCGGAGATCGAGGGCAAGTTCAGCCTGCGCGCGTCGATCACCGGCGAGATCGTGATGGACGACGTGCTCGTGCCCGCCGCGAACCTCCTGCCGAACGTGCAGGGGCTCAAGGGGCCGATGGGCTGCCTCAACAGCGCCCGCTACGGCATCGCGTGGGGCGCGCTCGGCGCGGCCGAGTTCTGCTGGCACGCCGCGCGCCAGTACACGCTCGACCGCAAGCAGTTCGGCAAGCCGCTCGCCGCGAACCAGCTGATCCAGAAGAAGCTCGCCGACATGCAGACCGAGATCACGCTCGGCCTGCAGGGCTGCCTGCGGCTCGGCCGCCTCAAGGACGAGGGCAGGGCCGCGCCCGAGATCACGTCGATCATGAAGCGCAATTCCTGCGGCAAGGCGCTGGAGATCGCGCGCATGGCGCGCGACATGCACGGCGGCAACGGCATCGTCGACGAGTTCCACGTGATCCGCCACATGCTGAACCTCGAGACCGTCAACACCTACGAGGGGACGCACGACATCCACGCGCTGATCCTCGGGCGGGCGCAGACAGGGATCGCGGCCTTCTGATGAAACTGTTCGACTACTTCCGCTCCTCCGCCGCCTACCGCGTCCGCATCGCGCTCAACCTGAAGGGCATCGCGGCGGAGCGCGCGTTCGTGCACCTGCGCCGCGGCGCGCAGCGCGCCGATGGCTACCTCGCGCTCAATCCGCAGGGGCTCGTGCCGGCGCTCGTCACCGAGGACGGCGCGGTGCTGACGCAGTCGCTGGCGATCGTCGAGTGGCTCGACGAGACCCATCCGCGCCCGCCGCTGCTGCCGGCGGACGCGAACGGCCGCGCGCGCGTGCGCTCGATCGCGCAGTCGATCGCCTGCGACATCCACCCGCTCAACAACCTGCGCGTGCTGAACTACCTGACCGGCACGCTCGGCGCCACCGAGGCGCAGCGCGACGGCTGGTACCGCTACTGGATCGACCTGGGCTTCGAGGCGCTGGAGAAGCGCCTCGAAGCCGAGCGCGCGACGGGTCGCTGCTGCCACGGCGACGCGCCCACGCTCGCCGACGTCTGCCTCGTGCCGCAGGTGGCCAACGCGCGGCGCTTCAACGTGGACCTCGCCCCGTACCCGACCATCGTGCGCATCGACGCCGCGTGCAACGAGCTCGCGGCGTTCGCCGATGCCGCGCCGATGAAGCAGCCCGACGCCGAGTAGACCATGACCTTCGCGATCGCCTCGTGGCCGCAGCCGGCCGTCCCGATCCACGGCAGCGCCGACACGTTCCCGGTGCGCCACATCTACTGCGTGGGCCGCAACTACGCCGAGCACGCGAAGGAGATGGGCGGCGACGCGTCGAAGGAGCCGCCGTTCTTCTTCACCAAGGCGGCCGACGCGATCCTGCCGGTCGTGCCGCCGGCCGTCGGCCGCATGAAGTACCCGCAGGCGACCGCCGACCTGCACCACGAGATCGAGCTCGTCGTCGCCATCGGCCGCGCCGGCGCGAGCCTCGACGCCGCGCGCGCGCTCGACTACGTGTACGGCTACGCGACCGGCCTCGACATGACGCGGCGCGATTTGCAGAACGCGATGCGGGAGAAGAAGCGGCCCTGGGACCTCGGCAAGTCGTTCGCGCAGGCCGCGCCGATCGCGCCGATCCACCGGGCGGCCGACGTGGGCCATCTCGCGCGCGGCGCGATCCGGCTCGCGGTGAACGGCACGCTGCGCCAGCAGGGCGACCTCGCCGACATGATCTGGGACGTGCCGCACACGCTCGCGTTCCTCTCGAAGTACTACGAGCTGCTGCCCGGGGACCTCGTGTTCACGGGGACGCCGGCGGGGGTCGCGGCCGTCGTGCCGGGCGATAGGCTGGAAGGTAGCATCGCCGGGCTGTCGCCGCTCGCCGTCGAGATCGCCGCGTGAGCCCGAAGGGCCGCCCCGAGGGCGAACAGGCCCCGAAGCGCATCAGCGCGGAGGCTCGTCCAAGCGCGCCGGGTCGCCCCAAGCGCGAACTGCCCCGAAGCGCATTGGCGCGGAGGGTCGTCCAGTGACGGCGCTGACGGCCGAGGAGGTCGAGCGCGGCTACAACAACCGCGCCGCGGTCCCCGATCACCCGCAGTGGTTCGAGCGCTGGGCGAAGGTCTCCGCCGAGGCACGCGCGAAGTACGCGCCGAAGCTCGACCTGCGCTACGGGCCGGGCCCGAAGGAGACGCTGGACCTCTTCCTGCCGGCGGGCAGGCCGCGCGGCACGCTGATGTTCGTGCACGGCGGCTACTGGCGCGCGCTCGACAAGTCGGACCACTCGTTCGTCGCCGGGCCTTTCGTCGAGCAGGGCATCGCGGTGGCGGTGCAGAACTACGACCTGTGCCCGCAAGTGACGATCGCGCACATCGTGGAGGAGACGCGCCGCTGCGTCGCTTGGCTCGCGCGCGAGGGTGCGAAGCAGGGCGCCGAGCCGTCGAACCTCGTGGTGTCGGGCCACTCGGCGGGAGGACACCTCGCCGCGATGATGCTCGCCACGCCGGCGCCAGTGTTCGGGCTCGAGCGCCATCCGGTGGCGGGCGCGGTCTCGCTTTCCGGAGTGCACGACCTCGCACCGATGGTGCAATTCTCGTTCAACGCCGATTTCCGCCTCGACGAGGCGGAGGCCGCACGGCTGTCGCCCGCGCTCCTGCCGGCCGCGTCGCGCGCGCCGATCCTCGCCGCCGTGGGCGCCGACGAGACCGGCGAGTTCCTGCGCCAGGCGCAGCTGCTGTGGGACGCGTGGCCGGCGAATCGTCCGGCCGGCGACGTTGCGCCGCTCGTGATCCCCGGCCGGCACCACTTCTCGGTCGTGTTCGACCATGCCGACGCCGGCAGCGAACTGACCCGGCGCACGCTCGGCTTCTTCTAGCAGATCGTTCAGGAGATCTGGCGGAATCCCGGCGGTCAGCCTGCAATCCCGTTTGCTCGTGCCCGAAGTGCAGCGAACGCCTCGAGCTCCCGCGCGAACTCGGCGCGCGCCTCGTCCGTGACCGGCGCGCCGCATTCGTAGCAGGCGCTGGTCATGCGGTCGAACCAGCGGCAACCGCACTCGTCGCAGGCGAGCTCCGGTGCGCCGGCCGGGTTGCGGAAGATCATCGGCACGCGCCCATGAACGCGTAGCCCAGCGCATCGAGCAGTTCGTCGAGGCCGCGCTCCTCGAGCACGCAGCGCCGCCTGAGCGTGTAGCAGACGATGCGTCCCGAGCGGATGCCGGCGCGAAGCACCTCGAACAGCCGCCCGGCAGCCGCCGAGCGAAGCTCCGCCAGCGATGCGTCGTCGGCCGCGAGGACCATGTCCGCGGCACTGGCGGCATAGCCGGCGAACGGCTCGATCCGGGCATCGACGCCGGCATGGCCGGCCTCCCAGACGAGCATCCGCTCCGGCGCGGCGCGGGCCAGCAGGGCGATGCGCACCCCCGTGTCGAGTTGCGCAAACAGCTCGCCGTGGTGCGACGCGGCGGCAAGCCAGGATTCCACCGAGGGCAGCAAGCCGACACGCGAGCCGTGCGTCGGCCGCCGATCCGGCGTTGCTGCGGCGGTCAACGGCGTCACAGCCGCACCCCAAGTCGAAAGCCGTCCTGGATGGCTTGCTCGAGGCCGCGCGGTATCAAGGCGTCGCCGACGCCGTGCAGCTCGTCGACCATCCACTCGAACTCGTGGAACAGCGGGTGGGCCGGAGTGGCGCCGTCGGCCTGGACGACGGTGTCGGCGGCGAGGAAGGTCTCCTCGCCCTTCGCGTTCCTCACCCTGACGCCGTCGGCGCCGACTTCGACGATCGTGCTCGAGGTCAGGCACTTGATGCCCAGCTCCTCGACCCAGGACGCATGCCGCCACTTGAACGAGGGCTTGACGTCGCCTGCAATGCGCTTGTCCGACTCGATCACGGTGACCTCGGCCCCCTGGTGCTTGCACAGCGACTCGGCGAGCGTCAGTCCCAGCTTGCCGCCGCCGACGATGACCACGCGCCGCCCGGTTTGGCCGCGACCGTGCGCGACCTCCAGCCCGTCGAGCATCCGCTCGGCGCCCTTGACGTGCGCGTAGCGCTTGCGGTCGAGCGTCGCGCCCGCCGCGATCACGCAGACGTCGTACTGGTGCAGCACGCTGCGCATGAACTTCGCGTGCACCTCGGTGTTCAACCGGACGTCGATGCCGAGCTTCCGGGCGACGACCTCGTAGTGGGCGACCACCGACAGCAGGTCGTCGGGGCGCGCGAGGTCGTTGGTCGCATAGGCATACAGGTTGCCGCCGATGCGCCCGGCCTTGTCGAACACGGTGACGTCGTGGCCGCGCTTGGCCGCGGTGATCGCGCACTCCATGCCGGCCGGGCCGGCGCCGATCACCATGACCTTCTTCTTCACGGTGGCCGGCGTCACCTGGTACTCCGGCTCGACCTCGTGGCCGAGCGCGGGATTCATCGTGCACGTGTAAGGCAGGTCGCGAAACAGGCGCGACAGGCAGTTGAGCGAGCCGATGCAGCGGCGGACCTCGTCGAGGCGGTCCTCCGCGGCCTTGTGGATCAGGTCGGGGTCGGCCAGCAGCGGGCGGCAGACCTCCCAGTAGTCGAAGACGCCATCGCGCACGCAGTCGTCCGCCATGCGCGGGTCGGGAAGCCGGTTGCCGAACGTCACCAGCGTGTCCGGGAACAGCTTCTTGGCGCGCGCGGACAGGTAGTTCCAGTAGCCGGGCGGGATGTCGCGGCCGATCGACGACTCCGGCGCCTCCTGCCAGCCGACGGTCACGCTGATCATGTCCACGCCGACGTCGACCGCCTGCCGCATCAGCTCGAAGCACTCGTCCTCGGTGTTGCCGCCCCAGCGGTCCATCAGCTCGGCGCCGTTGAGGCGAACGACGAGCGGGTTCTCGGGCGTGGCCTGCTTGATGCCGTCGATGAGCTCGCGCATGAACCGGCCGCGGTTCTCGATCGAGCCGCCGTACTCGTCGGTGCGCTGGTTGGTGAAGCGCGAGTTGAAGTTGGCGAGCAGGTAGCCCATGAAGCTCGTCACCTCGGTGCCGTCGAAGCCCGCGCGGACCGCGCGCCGCGCGGCGTCGGCGTGCTGGCGGACGCAGTCGCGGATCTCGTCCTTCGTCATCACCTTCGGCGGGCGGAAGTGCGGCAGCGTCTGCGGCACGTCGGAGGGCTGGATGCAGTAGCCGAGGTCGATCCCGCCGTAGCGCCCGGCGTGCAGGATCTGCTGGATCGGCATGGCCCCCTGCGCCTTGATGTCCGCGGCGATTCGCTCGAGCTGCGGCAGGAACTTGTCGTCGAAGATCGCGACCTGGCGGAAGTAGGCCTTGCCTTCGCCGAGCGGATCGGGATAGGCGCCCTGGTTGGTGATGATGCCGCACCCGGTGCGGGCGATGACTCGCATGCGCGCGATCTCGCGCTCGGTGATGAAGCCGTCGCGGGTGTTGTAGTTCGAGACGCAGCACGCGCCGTACTTGATGCGATTCTTGATCTCGAAGCGGCCGAAGCGTCCCGGCTGGAACAGGTGTGGCAGCTTGGCGATTCCTGGTTGCATGCGACGCCTCGACGGATCCGGAAAGGGGCAGGGTCAAGTCTTCCCGACAGCCGGGCGCTCCTGCGCCAGCCGCTCGGCAACGGTCTCGCGCAGCTGGCGCTTGAGGATCTTGCCCACGGGGCTCACCGGCAGCTCGGCGAACAGCTCGAGCCGCTCGGGCAGCTTGAACGAGGCGATCTGCCTTTCGCGCAGGAACGCGACCAGTTCGGCGAAACCCAGCGTCTGCCCGGGCCGCGTCACGACGCACGCACAGGCCTTCTCGCCGAACACGGGGTCGGGCATGCCCACCAGCACGGCGGACTTGACCTTCGGGTGCGCGAGGATGAGATTCTCGACTTCCTCGCAGCTGATCTTCTCGCCGCCGCGGTTGATCATGTCCCTGCGCCGGCCCTCGGTGTAGACGTAGCGGCCGCGGCGGCGGACGACGTCGCCCATCCGGTACCAGCCCCCGGGCAGGAACGCCTCGGCGTTCTTGTCCGGCGCGTTGTAGTAGCCGCGTATCGTGTAGGGACCGCGCGTGACGAGCTCTCCCGGCTCGCCATCCGGCACTTCGTTGCCGGCGTCGTCGATGACCATGATCTCGTCCTCGTCGCACACCGGGGCGCCGGAGCTCTCCAGCAGCAGCTCGTCCGGGTCGTCGAGCCGCGTCATGTTGATCAGGCCCTCGGCCGTCCCGTAGATCTCCTGCGGCGTGCAGCCGAGTTGCTCGCGAAGCCGGCGCCGCAGCTCCGGCGCGAGGCGCGCACCGCCGTTCTGCACGACCTCGAGCGACGACAGGTCGTAGGCGGACAGGGCATCCGAGTTGAGCCACGTCGTGATCAGCGGCACGACGGCGGCGATCACCGTGACCCGCTCCCGCTGCGCCAGCGCGAAGACGTCGTCGACGCTCGTCCCGGACGCGATCACCACGGTGCCGCCGTGGTAGAACGCTCCCAGCATGCCGGGCGAGGCGAGGTTGTAGTTGTGCCCCAGGGGCAGGATGGCCATGAACACCGTGCGCTCGTCGAAGCCCGCCGCGGCGCCGCAAAGGCGTGCGTTGAGCACGTAGTCGTCGTGCGTGCGCGGAATCAGCTTCGACAACGACGTGGTCCCTCCCGACAGCAGCATCGTTGCGACGTCGGACGGCCGGGGCGGGGTGTCCGGAGCCTGCCCATCGGGCAGTGCGTCCAGCGCCCGCTGGCCCGGCGCCGGCTCGCCGGCCACCAGGACGTGCTGCAGGCCGGGAAACTCCGTTTGCATCTGGCCGGCCATGGCCCGGAAGTCGAAGCCGCCGACGACGTCGGGAATCAGGTAGGCGATCGCGCCGGAAGCGCGCAGGAAGTGCCGCACTTCGGCGTGGCGGTGGGCGCGCAGGGCCATCACCGGGATCACCCCGATCATGGTGAGCGCCAGGTAGCTGACGACGAATTCGACGGTGTTCGGCAACTGCATGAGCACGCGTTGACCCGGCCGCAGGCCGAGACCGGCGAAGCGGGCGGCCCGGTCGCGGCAGCGTGCGAGCAGCGCCGCGTAGGTCAGGCGCTGTTCCCCATGCACCAGGGCGAGCTTGTCGGGCCAGCGGCCCGCGCTGCGCGCAAACATCCCGCCGATGGTCACGCCTTCCCACAGCCCGCTCGCGCGGTAGCGCGCCGCGACGTCCTCCGGCCAGCCGACGAAGCCTTCCATGGCGCGCGTCTCCTGCGATCTCATCGTGCGCTGGAGGAAAGGACCTCGTAGATTCCCAGCTTGCGCTGCAGCGGCGCGTCGTCAACGACGAACAGGTAGGTCGATGCCGTGCCCGAGGCGTTGGCCAGCAGCACGTCGGCGTGCGTCGGGACCGCGAGCGTGTCGGCGGTCTCGAAGCGTTGCGTGGTCCCGTCGACGAGCGCCGTGCCCGAGCCCTCGACCACGTGCAGGACCGCCGAGGCGGATCGCCGGGGCAGCCGCAGCTCCTCGCCGGGCCGCAGCTGGAGCGCCGAGAAGCCCAGCGTCGCCAGGCACTCGCGCCCGGTCTCCGGATTGACGTAGGCGAGCTGCACGGCTTCGTCGCGAGGGGTCACGGCCGCCAGTTCGCCCAATGCGCGCTGCACGTCCTGCCACGGGAAGCGCAGCAGGGGGTATGGCTCGCGCGGCGCATCGAGCGAGCGGTACGGCACCACGCCTCCGTGGCGGAAGCGCGCGCCACCCCAGCCGATCGGCTTGTCGACCGCCTGCGGGCGTCCTTCGATCGCGTACGACGCCTCGATGCCGTAGACGAGCGGCAGGTCCAGCGCGTCGAGCCAGATCACGGGACCGCGTCCTTCGTGGCCGTGCTCGTGCCACAAGCCGGGCGGCGTGAGGATCAGGTCGCCTCTCCCCATCGGCAGCTTCTCGCCGTCGACCACAGTGAACCCGCCTTCGCCCTCGACGACGAACCGCACCGCGGAGGGCGTGTGGCGGTGGTTGGGCGCGGTCTCGCCGGGCAGGATCAGTTGCAGGCCGACGTAGATGGTCGCAGTGGCCCGCATGCTCTCGAGCCCCAGGCCCGGGTTGCACAGCACCAGCACGCGGCGCTCGGCCTTCTCGATCGGCGTCAGCTCGCCGGCGCGCAGCAGTTGCGGCCGGATGTCCCGGTAGCGCCAGTGCGCCGGCCGGGTCGACCGGCTCGGCCTGCCGTAGGGCAGCACCGCTCGCAGCGACGGCCAGAGCGGCAGCGTGTTCCGCGCCTTGAGCTCCAGCAGGTAGTCGGCCGGCAGGTCTTCCAGGCGCCCCAGCGAATCGTTCACGATCGTCGTCCTTCAGCCCCGGACTTCCGGGCGCAGTGCCTCGTAGCTCGCCGCCAGCGCCGGATCCCGCCGCCTGACTTCGGCGTGATCGACACGGCCCGTGCGCGTCATGTAGCTGTAGGCGAACTCCACCGGCGAGAGCGTGCGCACCAGGCGGTCCATGTCCTCGTACCAGCGCAGGCTGGCGTTCGCCGCGTCCCAGATCTTCTTCATCGGCGGCAGGCGCTGCTGCTGGAACAGCGCCAGCGCAGCGGGGACGTCCTTCGTGCCGACCTCCCGGAAGGCCTTGAACAGCGCGACCGCATCCTCCATCGCCAGGCGCGTGCCCGAGCCGATGGAGAAGTGCGCCGTGCGCAACGCGTCGCCGAGCAGCACGACGTTGCCGAAGCTCCAGCGCTCATTCCAGATCGCGGGGAAGTTCCGCCAGTGGGAGTGGTTCGAGATGATCCGGTGCCCGTCCAGGTCCCTGGCGAAGACGCGTTCGCAGTGCCGGATCGTATCGTCCGGGCTCATCGTCGCGAAGCCGGCGCGCTGCCAGGTGGCATCCTCGACCTCGACCAGGAACGTGCTGCGATCCGGCCGGTAGCGGTAGTGGTGGGCGCAGAACACGCCGAGGTCCGTCTCGCGAAACGTCAGCGTCAGGCTGTCGAAGGCCTTGGTGCTGCCGTACCAGATGAACCGGTTCCGGCGCCAGTCGGTCGTCGTGCCGAACCTGTCCTCGTTTTCGCTGCGGATCCACGAGAACGCCCCGTTCGCCCCGACGACGAGATCGGCTTCGCCCATCTGTCGCAGCGTGGTGATCTCGGCACCGAAGCTGAGCTTCACGCCGAGCTGCTCGACGTAGCCGTACAGCAGCGTCAGCAACTCTAGGCGCCCGATGGAGGCAAAACCGTTGCCGGCAATCGGCATCGCCGTGTCGTTGTGGACGATGGTGATGTCCGGCCAATTCTCCAGATGGGGCGTCAGGTACCGGTACAACGCCTCGTCGTCGGCCCGCAGGAAGTCGAGGGCCCGGTCCGAGAAGACGACGCCGAAGCCCCAGGTCGCGTCGCGCGGGTTGCGCTCGAAGATGGCGATGTCGTGCGACGGGTCGAGGCGCTTCATCAGTGCGGCGAAGTACAGGCCCGCAGGACCTGCGCCCAGGATCCGGATCTTCATGGTTTGGCCGACCGCGCGCTGTTTCGGAGCCGATCATGGGGCGTGGCGCCGCGGCGGTCAATGCAATGGCGCGCGCGTGACGCATCGCCAATGCGAACGCTGCTCGCCAGTGGACGCCGCGACATCGATTTCAACCAACCTGGCCAAGATCGCGCGGATGCGATGTTCGACAACGCCGCCGGAATCCGGAGGGGCGCTCACCTGTGTGTGTCGGCCACGCGGCGTGCGGAGCACTTCGGGCTCACGTACGTTCCGCATCCGGCGAAGCGTGCCGAGATCGCGATCAGCGTGGTCTGGCCCGCCGGCAAACCATCGCGAGCCTGGTACCCGGTGGCTGCACGCCGACCTGGCCGGGGAATTCCATGGGTCGCCATGGCGGGGGAGTCCCGGCACGGCGACGGACGATCGGCCGCGCATTGCAACGGCATGCTCGGGGAGTCTTGGGGCGATCGGGTTGACAACTGACTCGGGGTCATTTAGGCTCTTAATCAAGTGACCCACGGTCAGTTGTCGAGGGAAAGATGGTCATCCGCCAGCGAGCCGTCCTCGCCGAGGACAAGCAGGAACGCCACCACGCGATACTCGACGCCGCCGAGCGCCTGCTCGCGCGCTCGCCGGCGCGCGTGGCCAACGTCGCCGAGGTCGCCGACGAGGCCGGCCTCGCGAAGGGCACGGTCTACCTCTACTTCCCGAGCAAGGAAGAGCTGCTGCTGGCCGCGCACGAGCGGCAGGCCGACGAGTTCTTCAGCGCGCTGACCGCGCGTCTCGCGCAGGACGCGCCGGTCACGCTCGACGAGCTGGTCACGCTCACGCAGGAGCACATCGTCGCGCGCGCGACGTTTCTGCCGCTCGCCACGCGCTGCCTCGGCATGATGGCCACCGAAGTCCCGGTCGAAACCGCGGGCGCGTTCCACACCCGGATGCACGAGCGCCTGCAGGCCGCGGGCGCGGGACTCGAGCGGCACTACCCCGAGCTTGCGGCGGGCGAGGGCGTGCCGCTGCTGCGCCGCAGCTTCGCGCTCATCGTCGGCCTGTGGCAGCTGTCCTTCGCGCACTCGCGCGACGAGCCCGGGACCTGCGGCATGGGGCCGGCCGACTTCCCCGACGAGCTCGCGCAGGCGCTGCGCGCGCTGTGGGAAGGCACGATCGGCCGCTCGCGGGCGCAGGCCGGCGCAGCGGAGGCCCGGCCATGAGAGCGCTGCTGCCCGTCGTCGCGGTCGCGCTGCTCGCTTCGTGCGCGCGCGAGGCCGCCCTACCCGAGCCGGTCCGTCCGGTCGTGCTGTCGAAGGTCGCGATCGGCGCCGCGCAGGACGTCGCGGTGTTCGCCGGCGAAGTGAAGCCGCGGCACGAGGCGGACCTCGCGTTCCGCATCGCGGGCAAGCTCGTCGAGCGCAGCGTCGACGTGGGCACCGCCGTGCGCCGCGGGCAGGCGCTCGCGCGGCTCGACCCCGCCGACGTGGCGCTGCAGGCGCAGGCGCAGGGGGCGGCCGTCGCCGCGGCCCGCACCGACGAGGCGTACGCGCGGGCCGAACTCCAGCGCTACGAGGACCTGTACAAGCAGAAGTTCGTGAGCGCCTCCGCGCTCGACCAGAAGCGCAACGCCATGAACGCGGCAGCTGCGCGGCTGGAGCAGGCGCTGGCCACACTCGCCGTCACGCGCAACCAGGCCGGATATGCGACGCTGGTCGCGCCGGCCGACGGCGTGGTCACGGCGCTCAATGTCGAGGCCGGGCAGGTCGTCGCGGCCGGGCAGGTCGTGATGAAGCTGGCCGAGACGGGCGAGCGCGAAGTGGTCATCGCGGTGCCGGAGCACCGCCTCGCCGAGGTGAAGTCGGCGCGACAACTCGTCGTCGCGCTGTGGGCGGATCCGCAGAAGCGCTACCCCGCGCGCCTGCGCGAAGTCTCTCCGTCCGTCGACACGGCCACGCGCACGTTTGCCGTGCGCGTCGCGGTGCCCGGCGCCGACGCCGCGCTCGGCTGGGGCATGACCGCGAACGTCGCGGTGATCGGCCCCGGCGACGCGCGCGCGGCGCTCGTGCCGCTCGCCTCCATCTACCACGGCACCGACGGCAAGCCGGCCGTGTGGGTGTTCGACCACGGCAGCGGCAAGGTGAGCCTGCGCGCCGTCGAACTCGGCGCGTTCCGCGAGGACGGCGCGGTGGTCACGCGCGGGCTCGCCGACGGCGAGTGGATCGTCGCCGCCGGCGCCAACAAGCTCGTCGAAGGCCAGGTCGTGCGGCCCTACGAGGGCGCGGGCCTGGTCGCGCAGGGCCGCCCCGCGCCTTCTCCTCGCTGAATGCGATGACGTCGGATCGCGTGCCCGGCGTGCGCAGCCGCTCGGGGATCAACCTCTCCGAGTGGGCGCTCGACCACCGGCCGCTGGTCGCGTTCCTGGTGATCGTCGCCGCGCTGATGGGCGCGCTCGCGTACACGAAGCTCGGCCAGTCGGAAGACCCGCCGTACACGTTCAAGGCGATGGTGGTGCGCACCGACTGGCCGGGCGCGACCGCGCGCGAGGTCGAGGAGCAGGTGACCGACCGCATCGAGCGCAAGCTGCAGGAGCTGCCGCTCGAGTGGATCCGCAGCTACAGCAAGCCCGGCGAGTCGCTGGTGTTGATCGGCTTGCGCGACTCGCTGCCGTCGTCGAGCGTCCCCGAGCTCTGGTACCAGGTGCGCAAGAAGGTCGGCGACATCCGCGGCAGCCTGCCCGCCGGCATCCGCGGGCCGTTCTTCAACGACGAGTTCGGCGACACCTACACGAACATCTACGCGATCACCGGCGAGGGCTTCGGCTACCGCGACCTCAAGGCCTTCGGCGACCGGTTGCGCGGAGAGCTGCTGCGGGTCCCCGGCGTGGCGAAGGTCGACTTCATCGGCGAGCAGGAGGAGCGCGTCTTCGTCGAGTTCTCCAACGCGAAGCTCGCCACGCTGGGCCTCGAGGCGTCGCAGCTCGTCGCCACGCTCGCCGCGCAGAACGCGGTGGCGCCCGCCGGCGCGTTCGAGACCGGCACCGACCGCATTTACCTGCGCCCCTCCGGCGGCTTCGAGTCGGTCGACACGATCCGCGAGCTCTCGCTGCGCGTCAACAACCGCGTGTTCCGCCTGGGCGACGTCGCCGAGGTGAAGCGCGGGTACGCCGACCCGCCGCAGCAGAAGATGCGCTGGCACGGCCGCGAGGCGCTGGGGGTCGGCGTGACGATGGTCAAGGGCGGCGACGTGATCGAGCTGGGCGCGGCGCTCGACGCGACGGTGGCGCGCATGCGCGCGGAGCTGCCGGTCGGTGTGGAGGTCGACGCGGTCGCGAGCATGCCGAAGGCCGTGCAGCGCTCGATCAACGTGTTCGTGCGCTCGCTCGCCGAGGCCGTGGCGATCGTGCTCGCGGTCTCCCTGCTGAGCCTCGGCCTGCGCACGGGGCTCGTCGTCGCGGTGTCGATCCCGCTGGTGCTCGCGACCACGTTCCTCTTCATGGACCTGTTCGACATCGGCCTGCACAAGATCTCGCTCGGCGCGCTGGTGCTGTCGCTCGGGCTGCTGGTCGACGACGCGATCATCGCGGTGGAGATGATGGCGGTGAAGCTCGAGCAGGGCTTCGACCGCTTCCGCGCGGCGAGCTACGCGTGGACCTCAACGGCGTTCCCCATGCTGACCGGCACGCTGATCACGGTCGCCGGGTTCCTGCCCATCGCCACTGCACGGAGCGGCACCGGCGAGTACACGCGGTCCCTGTTCCAGGTCTCGGCGATCGCGCTCGTCGTCTCGTGGTTCGTCGCGGTGATCGCGATCCCGTGGCTCGGCTATCGCATGCTGCCGGACTACGCGAAGGCGCGCCCGGCCCCGCTGTGGCGCCGTGCGCTTGCCCGCGCGCGCGGCCGCCCCGAACCGCCGCCGCGCCCGGCGGCGCACGATGCCGCCGCGGTCTACGACACGCCGTTCTATCGCCGGCTCAAGCGCGCCGTCGAGTGGACGGTGGAGCACCGCGCACTCGCGATCGCCGTGACGCTGGCGGCGTTCGCGGCGTCGATGATCGCGTTCCGCTTCGTTCCGCAGCAGTTCTTCCCGGCGTCGTCGCGGCCCGAGCTGATGGTCGACCTGCGGCTGCCCGAGGGCTCGTCGTTCGCCGCGACGCTCGCCGAGGCGAAGCGCATGGAGGCAGTCCTCGCCCGCGACGAGGGGGTGGAGAGCTTCGTCGGCTACGTCGGCGCGGGGAGCCCGCGCTTCTACCTGCCGCTCGACCAGCAGCTCACGCAGTCGAACTTCGCGCAGTTCGTGCTGGTGACGAAGGACAACCGCGAGCGCGAGCGCGTGCGGGCTCGCCTGCTCAAGCTGTTCGAGGACGACTTTCCCGCGTTGCGCGGCCGCGTGGCGCGGCTGGAGAACGGCCCGCCCGTGGGCTTCCCCGTCCAGGTCCGCGTCTCCGGCGACGACGTCGGCCGGGTGCGCGAGATCGCGCGCGAGGTGCGCGCCGTCGTCGCCGCGAGCCCCGACGTGGCCAACGTGCAGTTCGACTGGGACGAGCCGTCGAAGGTGGTGCGCCTGGCCATCGACCAGGACAAGGCGCGCCTGCTCGGGCTCTCTTCGCAGGACATCGCGCAGTTCCTCAACACGTCGGTGTCCGGCGTGGTCGTCACCCAGTTCCGCGAAGGCAACAAGCTCGTCGACGTCGTGCTGCGCGGCGTCGAGGCCGAGCGCGCGCAACTGTCTTTCCTGCGCGACCTCGCGATCCCGGCCCGCGGCGGCAAGGCGGTGCCGATCACGCAGGTGGCGCGGCTCGAGGTCGGCCTCGAGCCGGGGATCGTGTGGCGGCGCAACCGCCAGCCGACGGTCACGGTGCGCGGCGACCTCAAGGGCGACGCGCAGGGTCCCGACGTCGTCATGCGCATGGCGCCGGACATCGATGCGCTGCGCGCGAAGCTGCCGGCGGGCTATCGCATCGAGCTGGGCGGCGTGGTGGAAGACGCTACGCGCGGCCAGAAGTCGATCGCCGCCGGCGTCCCCCTTCTGGTGCTGGTCGTGCTCGCGCTGCTGATGGTGCAGCTGAAGAGCTTCTCGCGCACGCTGATGGTGGTGCTGACCGCACCGCTCGGCATGATCGGGGTCACCGCCGGGCTGCTCGCGTCCGGGCTCCCCTTCGGGTTCGTCGCGATGCTGGGCACGATCGCGCTCTCCGGGATCATCATGCGCAATTCGGTGATCCTGGTCGACCAGATCGAGCAGGACCGCGCTGCCGGCGCGCCGGCGTGGGACGCGATCGTCGGCGCGACGGTGCGCCGCTTCCGTCCCATCGTGCTCACCGCCGCCGCCGCCGTGTTCGCGATGGTGCCGCTCGTGCGCAGCGACTTCTTCGGGCCGATGGCGGTGGCGATGATGGGCGGCATCGTCGCGGCGACGCTGCTCACGCTCGCGTTCCTGCCCGCGCTCTACGCCGCCTGGTTCCGGGTGCGCCGCGACGGCTCGGCGGGGCAGGCCACCGCGGCTGCCTGACGGGAGCGGTCCGCCGCGGCCGCGCCGGTACAATCCCGGTTTGGCCCCCGCATCGGCCCCAGGATGAAACATCCCCCCACGCTCGCTGCGCTCGCTGCCCCCCAGGGGGCTGGTCAGGCGGCCTCCTTGGCCGGTTGTGCCGTCCGATTTGTGTGCGCGTCGGCCGCCGCCCGTGCGAGCGGACGCGCTCTTCGAGCCTTGCTGCCGCCCCGCTCGCACGGGCGTCCCGGAACGGCCCGGCGCCACTGACATGACTCTGACCCCGACTCCCGAGATCGTCGCCGAGCTGAAAGCCGGCCGCATGGTCATCCTGGTCGACGAGGAGGACCGCGAGAACGAGGGCGACCTCGTGCTGGCCGCCGAGCACGTCTCGCCCGAGGCGATCAACTTCATGGCCCGCCACGCGCGGGGGCTCGTCTGCCTCACGCTGACCGAGGAGCGCTCGCGGCAGCTGGGGCTCGCGCCGATGGTGCGCGAGAACCGCTCGGGCACCGGCACGAACTTCACCGTGTCGGTGGAGGCCGCCGAGGGCGTCACCACCGGCATCTCGGCCGCCGACCGCGCACGCACCGTGCGGGTGGCGATCGCCCCGGATGCGAAACCCGCGGACCTGGTGCAGCCGGGCCACGTCTTCCCCGTGGTCGCCGTGCCCGGCGGCGTGCTCTCGCGCGCCGGCCACACGGAGGCGGGCTGCGACCTCGCGCGGCTGGCTGGCCTCGCGCCCGCCGCGGTGATCTGCGAGATCATGAAGGACGACGGCACGATGGCGCGGCTGCCGGACCTCCTGGAGTTCGCGAAGTCGCACGCGCTCAAGATCGGCACCATCGCCGACCTCATCCACTACCGCAGCCGCACGGAAAAGCTGATCGAGCGAGTCGCCGAGCGGCCGCTCGCCACCGCGCACGGCGCGTTCCGACTGGTCGTCTACCGTGAGAAGCTCACCGACGCGACGCACCTCGCGCTGGCGCGCGGACCGATCTCGCCGGAGACGGAGACGCTGGTGCGCGTGCACGAGCCGCTGTCGGTGATGGACCTGCTCGACGCGCAGAACGAGTCGCACTCCTGGAGCATCCCCGCGGCGATGGAGGCGATCGCCCGCGCCGGCCGCGGGGTCATCGTGCTGCTGCACCGGCCCGAGTCGCCGCAGGAGCTGCGCCGCCGGGCCGTCTCGTCCGAGCCGCCGGCGCCGACCAAGTTCGACCTGCGCAACTACGGCATCGGTGCGCAGATCCTGCGCGACCTCAACGTCGGCCGCATGCGCATCCTCGCGCGCCCGCGACGCATGCCGAGCATGATCGGCTTCGACCTCGAGGTGACGGGCTACGAGCACCAGCCCGGCGCGAAGGCGTCCTGATCGGCCGACATATGAGTATCGAACGTTGCATGCATGCACCGCGTCATCCCCGCGACGCCGGCACCCGGGGACCGGCGTCGCGGGGACGACGATGTGTCGTGCCCATGCCGGCACGCTGCGTCCGCTGCAAGTCGTCCGATTAGCATGGCGCGTCGCATCGCTCCCCGCACGGCGGGCGCCGGCCGGCGCGTCGGCTTGGTGCTGTCGCGCTTCAACCCCGCGATCGGCGACGGCCTGCTGGCGGGAGCCCAGCGCGCGCTCGCGGAGGCCGGCGTGGCCGCCGGCGACGTGACGATCGTAACGGTTCCCGGCGCGCTGGAGACCCCGCAGGCGCTGCAGCGCCTCGCCCAGTCCGGCGAGTACGACGCGCTGGTGGCGCTGGGCGCGGTGATACGCGGCGAGACCTACCACTTCGAGATCGTGAGCAACGAATCCGCGCGCGGAGTCGCCGAAGTCGCGCTGCAGTTCGGCGTGCCGATCGGCAACGCGATCCTCACCTGCGACACCGACGAGCAGGCGCTCGCGCGCATGGACGCCAAGGGCCACGAGGCGGCCCTCGCGGCGCTCGAGCTCGCGAATCTCTTCGATGACCTCGACGACGCCTGACCCGCGCCACGCCGCGCGGGAGCTCGTGCTGCAGGGGCTCTACCAGCGCCAGCTCTCCGGCAACGCCGACGACGCGATCCGCCTCGCGCTGCTCGAGAGCGACGCGGCCGAAGGGGCGGAGCGCGGCTACTTCGACGAGCTGTGGCGCGGCGTGACCGCGGGCTGGGAGTCGCTGCTCGCCAGGGCGGCGCCTCACGCCGCGCGCGCCATCGCCGAGCTGTCGCCGATCGAGCGCGCCATCATCGCCATCGGCTCGTGGGAGCTCGCGCAGCGTGTCGAGATCCCGTACAAGGTCGTGATCGACGAGGCGGTCGAGCTGGCCAAGTCCTATGGCGGCACCGACGGCCACAAGTTCGTCAACGCCGTCCTCGACAAGGTCGCGCGCGGCGCGCGTGCGCCGGAGATCGCGGCGCTGGCGGCAGAGCGGGGGCGCTGAGCGGCGCCGCTTCCATCCCATGCGCGGCGGCCACCAGACTCCCCTCGTCATCCCCGCGCATGCGGGGATCCAGTGTCGTCTAGGCGGGAAGTCGCTGGATCCCCGCATGCGCGGGGATGACGACGACAGGGGTGGCCTGCAGATGCGCGAGGCCAAGACACTGGACTCCCGCATGCGCGGGGATGGCGACGACAGTGGTGGCCTGCAGATGCGCGAAGCCAAGACACAGGATCCCCGCATTCGCGGGGATGACTATGGAGAGGCAACGCGGCACGCGGGTTCGCGCGGAGCCTGATCGTGTCGATCGGCGAGTTCGAGCTGATCGACCGCTACTTCCGGCGGCCCGCCGCCGACCCGGGCGTCGTGCTCGGCGTGGGCGACGACGCCGCGCTGCTCGCTCCCACGCCAGGCCACGAGCTGGTGCTCGCGGTGGACATGATGGTCGAGGGGCGCCACTTCCTGCCCGGCGCCGACGCCGAAGGACTCGGCCACAAGGTGCTCGCGGTGAATCTCTCGGACATGGCGGCGATGGGCGCCCGCCCGCGCTGGGCGCTGCTCGCCGGCGCGCTGCCCGACAGCGACGAGGCGTGGCTCGCGGCGTTTTCTCGCGGCCTGTTCGCGCTCGCCGACGCGCACGGCGTCGCGCTGGTAGGGGGCGACACGACGCGCGGCCCGCGCAACCTGTGCGTGACCATCGCCGGAGAGGTGCCCGCGGGCACTGCGATCCGGCGGTCCGGCGCGCTGCCCGGAGACGATGTCTGGGTGTCGGGTTCCATCGGCGACGCGATGCTCGCACTCGCCGCGCTGCAGGGGCGCACTGCGATGTCGCCGGCCGCGCTCGCGCCGCTGCGCGCTCGGCTCGAGCGGCCGCAACCGCGAGTCGCGCTCGGTATCGCGTTGCGCGGCGTGGCGGGAGCGATGCTCGACGTCTCCGACGGGCTCACCGGCGACCTCGGCCACATCCTCGAGGCTTCCGGCGTGGGGGCGAGCGTCGACCTGGCCCGCATCCCCTGTGCGAGCGAACTGCGCATGCGGCTCGCGACGGGCGAGCGCGGCCTCGCGCTCTCCTGCCTGCTGGCGGGAGGGGACGACTACGAGCTCTGCTTCGCGGCGCGAGCCGCGATGCGCGAG
This sequence comes from Betaproteobacteria bacterium, assembly GCA_029884335.1. Classification (GTDB taxonomy): domain Bacteria; phylum Pseudomonadota; class Gammaproteobacteria; order Burkholderiales; family Casimicrobiaceae; genus VBCG01. The sequence goes on along the minus strand of JAOUIA010000004.1, from coordinate 53,516 downwards.
CGCGTCGAGGCGGCGGGAAGCGCGGCGGGCGTCCCGGTGACGCGGATCGGATCGATCGCGCCGCGCGAGGCCGGCCTGACGGTGCTCGACGAGCAGGGCCGCGCGCTGGCGGTGCTGCCGCGCGCGTTCGACCACTTCGCGTGAATGCGATGTCCGGGCCACCCCTCTCGATCCGCTTCCTCCTCGCGCATCCGGCGCACTTTCTCGCGCTCGGTTTCGGCACCGGGCTCTCGCCGTGGGCGCCGGGCACGGTCGCTACGCTGCTGGCGATTCCGCTGGGCGACTGGCTCGCGCTGCACACCGGCGACGCCGGCTACCTGGCGGTCGTGGCACTCCTCTTCGCGGCGGGCGCGTGGGCATCCGACCGGACCGGCCGCGACCTTGGCGCGGCGGACCACGGCGGCATCGTCATCGACGAGATCGCGGCGTTCCTGTTCGTGATGTTCTTCACCGGCACGAGCCTCGCGCGCATCGCGTTCGCTTTCCTGCTGTTCCGCCTGTTCGACATACTGAAGCCGCCGCCGATCCGCGCCATCGACGCGCGGATGAAGCACGGGGTGGGCGTGATGCTCGACGACCTCGTCGCGGCGGCGATGGCGCTGTTCGTCTTCGCGGCCGTCGTGCGCGTCACCGGGTGGCCGGCGTGAGCCCGAAGGGCCGCCCCGAGGGCGAACGGGCCCCGGAGCGCGCCAGCGCGGAGGGTGGTCCATTCAACCCGAAGGGCCGCCCCGAGGGCGAACGGGCCCCGGAGCGCGCCAGCGCGGAGGGTGGTCCATTCAACCCGAAGGGCCGCCCCGAGGGCGAACGGGCCCCGGAGCGCGCCAGCGCGGAGGGTGGTCCATTCAACCCGAAGGGCCGCCCCGAGGGCGAACGGGCCCCGGAGCGCGCCAGCGCGGAGGGTGGTCCAATGACCCCTCACCCCCGACCCCTCTCCCCGCTTCCGCGGGGCGAGGGGAGCACGAGCTTGAAGGGCCGCCCCGAGGGCGAACGGGCCCCGGAGCGCGCCGGCGCGGAGGGTGGTCCAATGACCCCTCACCCCCGACCCCTCTCCCCGCTTCCGCGGGGCGAGGGGAGCACGAGCTTGAAGGGCCGCCCCGAGGGCGAACGGGCCCCGGAGCGCGCCAGCGCGGAGGGTAGTCCGGCGAGCGCCGTGGCCGCCGCGGGCGGCCCGGCCGACGTGCAGCGCATGGAGGAGTTCTGCTTCAACGTGCTGCAGTCGCGGCGCCAGCTGCTCTACGACGGCTGGCTGCTGTTCCTGTCGCCGGGCACGGCGAAGCGCGCGCGCAGCGTCAACGCGCACTTCGGCTCGACGCTGCCGCTCGAAGAGAAGATCGCGCACTGCGAGGCGCTGTACGCGCGGCACGGGCTGTCCGCGCTGTTCCGCATCACGCCGTGCTCCCGGCCCGACTCGCTCGACGACGCGCTCGCCGCGCGCGGCTACGTCGCGTTCGACCGCACGCTGGTGCAGACCTGCGCGCTCGACGCCGCGCTGCCGCTCGCCGCGGACGCGGTTCCGCCGGACGGCGTCGAGCTCTCCTCGCCGCTGCCCGACGCGTTCGTCGAGGCGGTCGGCACGATGCGGGGCTCGACCGCGGTGCAGCGCGCGGCGCATCTCGAGCGCCTGGCCCAGTCGCCGCTGGCGCTGGTGCCGATCCTCGCGCGCAAGGATGGCGCGACGGTGGCCTCCGGCATGGCCTGCGTGGACCGCGGCTTCGCCGGCGTGTTCGACGTGGTGACCGCGCCCGCGCACCGGCGCAACGGCATCGGCACGCTCGTCGTCTCCGCGCTGCTGCGCAAGTCGTGGGAGCGGGGCGCGCGCGAAGGCTTCCTGCAGGTCGACGAGACGAATCGCGCCGCGATTGCGATCTACCGCCGCTTCGGTTTCGCCACGCGCTACGCGTACCACTACCGCGCGCGCGCCGGGGAGGTCGAGTGATCGACGATGCCCTCGCGCAACGCTCGGCGGAGCTGGGCGCGCTGCTGGCCGCGCGCGGCCGGCGCATCGCGACGGCCGAGTCGTGCACCGGAGGCCTCGTCGCGGCGGCGATCACGGCAACCGCGGGCAGCTCGGGGTGGTTCGACGCCGGCTTCGTCTGCTACTCGAACGCGATGAAGGTTGCGCTGCTCGGCGTGCGCGAGGACGTCCTGAGCGTGCACGGCGCGGTGTCCGAGGCGACGGCCCGGGCCATGGCGGAGGGCGCGCTCGCCCGTTCGGGGGCTGACCTCGCCGTGGCCGTGACGGGCATCGCCGGGCCCGGCGGCGCGGTTCCGGGCAAGCCCGTGGGCACGGTTTGCTTCGCCTGGGCGCGGCGCGGTGCGGCGAGCGAGTCGACGACGCGCAGGTTCACGGGCGACCGCACCGAAGTGCGCCACCTGGCCGTCCTGGCGGCGCTCGACGGAGCCATCGGGCGCCTGCGCGGGTAGCCGGGCTGTCCGGGCAGGCCGGCGCGTGCCCGAGGGCATGGGGGATCGAACGCGCGGTCGGCGGCCTCCGGCAGGAAGGCTCACGCGGTGAGCCACCGGGGGGGCATGCTGGCTTCCGTCTGGGGAAGCATCGGGCGACGCCCGCCGCAACAGGCCGAACGGACTAGGCCGCACGAAGGGTTGCGTCGAACGTTCGTTCTGTGCGAGGATCCCCGGCGTCAACCCGCGCGGCGACGCGCCCGCCCCCCGATGGGCGATACTTGGAGCCCTTCCATGCCACTCGACAACACCCCGATGGACGACCAGAAGACCAAGGCGCTCGCCGCCGCCCTCGCGCAGATCGAGAAGCAGTTCGGCAAGGGCTCGATCATGAAGATGGGCGAGGCCCAGATCCAGAACGACCTCTCCGTCGTCTCCACCGGCTCGCTCGGCCTCGACATCGCGCTCGGCGTGGGCGGCCTGCCGCGCGGGCGCGTGGTCGAGATCTACGGCCCCGAGTCGTCGGGCAAGACGACGCTGTCGCTGCAGGTGGTGGCCGAGGTGCAGAAGGCCGGAGGCACGGCCGCCTACATCGACGCCGAGAACGCGCTCGACCCCGTCTACGCGGGCAAGCTCGGCGTCAACGTCGGCGAGCTGCTCATCTCGCAGCCCGACACCGGCGAGCAGGCGCTCGAGATCGCCGACATGCTGGTGCGCTCCGGCGGCGTGGACATCATCGTCGTCGACTCGGTGGCGGCGCTCGTGCCGAAGGCCGAGATCGAAGGCGAGATGGGCGACCAGCTCCCCGGCCTGCAGGCGCGCCTGATGAGCCAGGCGCTGCGCAAGCTCACCGCGAACATCAAGCGCGCGAACGTGCTGGTGATCTTCATCAACCAGATCCGCATGAAGATCGGCGTGATGTTCGGCAACCCGGAGACGACCACCGGCGGCAACGCACTCAAGTTCTACGCCTCGGTGCGCCTCGACATCCGCCGCATCGGCGCCATCAAGAAGGGCGAGGAAGTCATCGGCAACGAGACGCGCGTGAAGGTCGTCAAGAACAAGATCGCGCCGCCGTTCCGCGAGGCGCTGTTCGACATCCTCTACGGCGAGGGCATCTCGCGCGAGGGCGAGATCCTCGAGCTCGGCGTGACGCACCGCATCGTCGAGAAGTCGGGCGCGTGGTACGCCTACAAGGGCGAGAAGATCGGCCAGGGCAAGGACAATGCCCGCGAGTTCCTGCGCGAGCATCCGGAAATGGCGCAGGAGATCGAGGCGCGCATCCGCGAGGCGGTGGGCGTGCCCACCCCCGGCCCGCGCGGGCGCGGGACGGACGCCGACGCGGCCTGACGCCCGCGTCGGGCATTGCTGTGCCCGCCCAGTTCATCCTCCTGTCTGGTGCAGGGTCCCTGGCCCGTGCGGCTCGCGCCGTGCGGGCCTTTTCTCGTGCGCGGGTCGACGTGCGCTCGCGTGTTTGAGCGGCGCCGCCGCACGGGCAGGCAGCCGCGCACGCTGAAGGCGCGGGCGATCGCGCTGCTCGCCCGCCGCGAGTACGCGCGCGCCGAGCTCGCGGCCAGGCTCGCCGCCACCGGTGCGCCGCGCGACGAGGTCGACAGCCTGCTCGACGAACTGCAGCAGCTCGGCTTGCTTTCCGATGCGCGCTTCGCCGGCGCGCTGGTGCGGCAGAAGACGTCCAGCCACGCGCAGCGCGCCATCGCGCGCGAGCTGCGCGAGCGCGGCGTGGCGAAGGAGGTGGCGGCGGCGGCGCTTGCCGAGTCGGGCGCCGTGGACGAACTCGCCGCTGCGCAGGCGCTCTGGCAGCGCCGCTTCGGACGCCCGCCGGCCGACGAGCGCGAGAAGGCCCGCCAGATCCGCTTCCTGCTCTCGCGCGGCTATCCGCCGGCGGTTGCCTTTCGCGTGCTGCGCAGCGCCGGCGCCCGCATCGAAGACGACTGAACCGCCCGCCCCCGCTCTGCATGCTGGCGGCGCGCTGGCACATTTGTGCCATCCACTCGCTCATTCGCGGACGGTCGCGTCTGCCGTGCCGCTTGCATTCGGCGCTCTTCGGCGCATGATCGCCGGTCTGCGCGGTTTTCGGCATGTGGTGCCGGGGTGCCCGCGAGGTGGCGCGCAGCGCAGCCCGCCCGGTGCGTGGAGGGTCGGATCGTCCGTTTTGCCAGTTCGACGCGGTATCGACTGCATTGACAACGCGAGGAGGAGCCATGGCTTACAAACTCGAAGGTCGCCTGCTGGAGGTCTGCACATGCAAGGCGGTGTGCCCGTGCTGGGTCGGCGAGGATCCCGACGGCGGCACCTGCAAGGGCACGCTCGCCTGGCATTTCGAGCGCGGCGACATCGACGGTGTCGACGTGGCCGGACTGACCTTCGGCATGCTCGCCGACATCCCCGGCAACGTGCTCAAGGGCAACTGGCGCGCCATCGCCTTCATGGACGACCGCGCGACGCCCAAGCAGGAGCAGGCGATCCTGTCGGTGTTCACCGGCAAGCAGGGCGGTCCGGTGGCCGACCTCGCGAGCCTCGTCGGCGAGGTGGTTGCCGTCGAGCGCGTGCCCATCGCCTTCGAGGTGCAGCAGGGCCTGGGGCACCTGACGATGGGCAAGGCGGTCGAGGCACGCATGGAACCGCTCAAGGGCCCCGGTGGCCACGGAACGAAGCTGATCGACGCGGTGTTCTCGACGATCCCGGGCTCGCCCGCGTACGTCGGCAAGTCGTCACTCTACCGCGCGAAGGCGACGGTGCTGGGCATCGACGTCGAGATCTCCGGGCACAACTCGGTGCAGGGCCACTTCCGCTTCCACTCCTAGCGCGGGACGGCGGATGACCGGCGAAGCGTCGTGAGCGGTGCGCGCGCGGCGGCGGCGAGCCAGCCCGTCCTGCTCGCGGGAGCGCTCGCCGGGCTGGCGGTGCTGGCGTGGGCGGCGCTCCTCGCGTGGGAGCACTCGTCGCTCGCGCACGCGATGCACGTGAGCGCGCTGGGCGCGCCCTCGCTCGAGTGCGCGCGCCCGGCGCCGCTCGCGCAGGCCGCGCTGTACGTGGGCGGGTGGCTGCTGATGACGGTCGCGATGATGCTGCCGACGGCCATCCCGCTCGCCAACGTCTTCCTGCGCCTCACCGGGCGGCGCGCGGATCGCGTGCGCCTCTTCGCGTTGCTCGTGGCCGGCTACCTGCTCGCCTGGCTCGCCTTCGGCATCGCCGCGCACGCCGCGCACGCTCTCGCCGCGCGCTGGGCGGAAGGCAGCGGCTGGCTGTGGTCGCACCCGTGGGTCGTGCCGGCGGCGACGCTCGCGCTCGCCGGCGCGTTCCAGTTCTCGCGGCTCAAGCAGGCTTGCCTCGACGAGTGCCGCTCGCCGCTGCCCTTCGTCGTCGCGCGCTGGAGCGGCACGGCGCCCAGGCGCGACGCGCTGCGGCTCGGCATCGCGCACGGCGTCTACTGCGTGGGCTGCTGCTGGGCGCTGATGCTGCTGATGTTCACCGTGGGCGTGGGCAGCGTCGCGTGGATGCTCGTTCTCGGCGCGGTGATGGCGGTCGAGAAGAACGCGCCGTGGGGGCGGCGCATCGGCGCGCCGCTCGGCGTGGCGCTTCTCGCGGCCGCCGCGTGGGTCGCGTACGCCGGCCACGCCGGCCTCGCGTAGCCCGCGCCTTTCAGTAGCGCAGTCCCATCCCCGGCTTCGGCTCGATGCGGCCGAGCTTGACCAGGCGCGCGGTGATCGAGCCGCGCGTGCGTCCGAGTTCCTCCGCCAGCCGCGCCACGCCGGCGCCGCGGTCGAACGCTTCGCCGAGCTTCGCGTCGTCGTCGGCGGACCACGCGCGCCCCGCGTTGCGCGGCCGCGCCGCTCCACGCGCCTCCAGCAGCACCAGTGCCGCCGCGAGCGTGGCCTGCACCTCGCCGTGGCGCAGCGCGTGCGCGAGCGGCAGCGCCTCGCCGCTCGCCGGGTCGACCAGCGTCGTCCACGCGCGCAATCGCTGCAGGACTTCGTCACGTTCCATCGCTGCCTCCGTCGTCGTCGCGGCCGCGCGCGCCGCGTGAGGGAATCTTTGGGCAAGGCGGCCGCGACGCGCCATCGGCCGTTCGGCCGAAGCCCGGCCCGGGTGCGTGACCATGCGTCTCGCCGCACCGATTTCGCGTAAAATCAAGCCCTTTGCGCTGCCTTGCCGCTGCCTCCCGGGCGCGCGGCCCGACCATGACCGCCACCGTCAACGACATCCGCCGCCGTTTCATCGAGTACTTCGTCGCGAAGGGGCACACGCACGTCCCTTCGTCCTCGCTCGTGCCCGCGAACGACCCCACGCTGCTGTTCGTGAATTCGGGCATGGTCCAGTTCAAGGACGTCTTCCTCGGCTCCGACAAGCGCCCGTACGTGCGCGCGACGACCGCGCAGCGCAGCGTGCGCGCCGGCGGCAAGCACAACGACCTCGAGAACGTCGGCTACACCGCGCGCCACCACACGTTCTTCGAGATGCTGGGCAACTTCAGCTTCGGCGACTACTTCAAGCGCGACGCGATCCGGTACGCGTGGCAGCTGCTCACCGAGGTCTACGGCCTGCCGAAGGAGAAGCTGTGGACGACGGTCTACGTCGACGACGACGAGGCCTACGACATCTGGACGAAGGAGATCGGCGTGCCGCCCGAGCGCTGCGTGCGCATCGGCGACAACAAGGGTGCCAAGTACGCGTCGGACAACTTCTGGCAGATGGCCGACACCGGCCCCTGCGGGCCGTGCTCGGAGATCTTCTACGACCACGGACCGCACGTGTGGGGCGGCCCGCCGGGCTCGCCCGAGGCCGACGGCGACCGCTACATCGAGATCTGGAACCTCGTGTTCATGCAGTTCAACCGCGACGCGGCGGGCACGCTGACCCCGCTGCCGAAGCCCTGCGTCGACACCGGCATGGGCCTCGAGCGGCTCGCCGCGGTGCTGCAGCACGTGCACAGCAACTACGAGATCGACCTCTTCCAGGACCTGATCCGCGCCGCGGTGCGCGAGACCGGGGCGAAGGACTACCTGGCGCCCAGCCTGCGCGTGATCGCCGATCACGTCCGCGCCTGCGCGTTCCTCGTCGTCGACGGCGTGATCCCCGGCAACGAGGGCCGCGGCTACGTGCTGCGCCGGATCATCCGCCGCGCCATCCGCCACGGCTACCAGCTGGGCTGCAAGCAGCCGTTCTTCCACAAGCTGGTCGATGACCTCGACAAGCAGATGGGCGAGGCCTATCCCGAGCTGCGCCGTGACAAGCGGCGCGTGGCCGAGGTGCTGAAGGCCGAGGAGGAACGCTTCGGCGAGACGCTCGAGAACGGCATGCGCATCCTCGAGGGCGCGCTCGCCGGGCTCTCGGCGTCCGGCGGGCGGACGCTCGACGGGCAGACGGCGTTCACGCTCTACGACACGTTCGGCTTTCCCTACGACCTCACCGCCGACGTCTGCCGCGAGCGCGACGTGGCCGTCGACGAGGCCGGGTTCGCCGCGGCGATGGACGCGCAGCGCGAGCGCGCGCGCGCCGCGTCGCAGTTCAAGGCGGGCGCGGCGCTGGCCTACGACGGGCCGAAGACGCGCTTCCGCGGCTACGAGACGCTCTCGGCGGAAGGCCGCGTCGTGGCGCTGTACCGCGACGGGACGAAGGTCGAGTCGCTGTCCGCGGGCGAGCGCGGCGTGGTCGTGCTCGACGCGACGCCGTTCTACGCGGAATCGGGCGGCCAGGTGGGCGACCGCGGCGAGCTCACGAAGGGCGGCGCGTGCCTGACGCTGTTCGCCGTCGAGGACACCCAGAAGGTGCAGGCCGACGTGCACGGGCACTTGGGCGAGGTGAAGACCGGCGAGATCCGCACCGGCGACACGCTGGCCGCCGAGGTCGACTTCGACGCGCGCGGGCGCACGATGCGCAACCACTCGGCGACACACCTGATGCACAAGGCGCTGCGCGAGGTGCTGGGCACGCACGTGCAGCAGAAGGGCTCGCTGGTCGACCCCGAGAAGACGCGCTTCGACTTCGCGCACCACGCGCCGCTGACCGACGAGGAGATCCGCCGCGTCGAGGCGCTGGTGAACGCCGAGATCCTCGACAACGCGGCAACACAGGCGCGGGTGATGCCCATCGCGGAGGCGCAGAAGGCCGGCGCGATGATGCTGTTCGGCGAGAAGTACGGCGACGAGGTGCGCGTGCTCGACATCGGCACTTCGCGCGAGCTGTGCGGCGGCACGCACGTCGCGCGCACCGGCGACATCGGGCTGTTCAAGATCCTCGGCGAGGGCGGGGTGGCCGCCGGCGTGCGCCGCGTCGAGGCGATCACCGGCATGGGCGCGCTCGCGTGGGTGCAGGCGCAGGAGCGCGCGCTCGCGCGCGCGGCGGCGGCGCTCAAGGCGCCGGTGGCCGAGCTCGACACGCGCATCGCCCAGCTCGTCGGCGAGGCGCGCGCCGGCGAGAAGGAGATCGCGCGGCTGCGCGGCCAGCTCGCGCAGGCGCGGCTCGACGACGTGGTCGCCGGCGGCATGCGCACCGTCAAGGGCGTGAAGGCGGTCGCGCTCCTCCTCGACGACGCGAGCCCCACCGTGATGCGCGAGATGCTCGACAAGGTGAAGGACCGGATGCAGAGCGGCGTGGCGGTGCTCGCCGCCGTGCGCGACGGCCAGGTGTCGCTGGTGGCCGGCGTCACGAAGGACCTGACCGGCAAGGTCAAGGCGGGAGACCTCGTGAACTTCGTCGCGCAGCAGGTCGGCGGGAAGGGCGGCGGACGGCCGGACATGGCGCAGGCAGGAGGCGACAACCCCGGTGCCTTGCCGGAGGCGCTGCGCTCCATCGAAGGGTGGCTCGAGCAGCGGCTGTGAGCCTTGGCCCGACCTGATTAGCGAGGAAGTTCAGCAGCCGTGCTTTGCGGCGCCCCCTCACCCCAACCCTCTCCCCCGGTACCGGGGGAGAGGGGGCGCCACTCCCTCTCCCGCTTGCGGGAGAGGGTCGGGGTGAGGGTGTGGAGTTCGCCACAAGGACCCCAGCTGAGTAGCGTCCCCAATCAGGTAGCCCGATGAGTACCGCCCCATTGCAGGTCCAGTTCGGCAGCGACAACCAGGCCGGCATCTGCCCGGAGGCGCTCGCTGCGCTGCAGGACGCGAACCGCGGGCACGCGATCGCCTACGGCCGCGACGAGTGGACCGCCCGCGCGGAGGAAGCGATCCGCCGCGCCTTCGACGCCGACGCCGAGGTGCACCTCGTCTTCACCGGGACCGCCGCGAACGCGCTGGCGCTCGCGTCGATCTGCCGCAGCACCGATGCCGTCGTCTGTCACGAGATGGCGCACGTCAACGTCGACGAGTGCGGCGGCCCCGAGTTCATGACCGGCGGCGCGAAGGTGCTCACCGTCGCGGGCGAGCACGCCAAGGTGACGTTGCAGGCGTTCGCGCCGCGCGCCGCCTCGCCGCACGACGAGCACGCCTCGCGACCGCGCGCGCTCTCGCTCACGCAGGCGACCGAGCTCGGCACCGTCTACACGCCCGCGGAGATGCGCGCGCTGTGCGACGCGGCGCACGAGCGCTTCCTCAAGGTGCACGTCGACGGCGCGCGGTTCGCCAACGCCGTCGCCTCGCTCGGTTGCCAGCCCGCGGACATCGCGCAGCGGGCGGGCGCCGACGTGCTGGTGCTCGGCGGCACGAAGAACGGCTTGCCGGCCGGCGAGGCGCTGGTGTTCTTCGATCGCGCGCTCGCCGATGAATTCCGCCGCCGGCGCAAGCAGGCGGGGCAGCTCGCCTCGAAGATGCGCTTCCTCGCCGCCCCCTGGGTAGCGGTGCTGGAAAGCGGCGCGTGGCTCACCCACGCCGCGCACGCGAACGCGATGGCGCAACGCCTCGCCGGCCGTCTCGCCGGCATCCCCGGCGTGTCCCTGTTCGCGCCCGTGCAGGCCAACGGCGTCTTCGCGCACCTGCCGAAGGCCGCGATCGACGCGCTGCGTGCGCGCGGCTGGCACTTCTACGTCTTCGTCGGCGAGACGGGCTGCCGGTTCATGTGCGCGTGGGACACGACGGCGGAGGCCGTCGACCGCTTCGCCGCCGACCTGCGCGAGGCGTGCGAGCGGCACGTGTAGCGGGCGTTCGCATGCGAGCCGCACCCCCGGCGGCTTGCTGCGGTACGATCCGCCCGTCGATCACCCCGCAGGGGTACGCCATGAAGCTCCGTGTTGCCGCCGTTCTCTTCGCCGTGTCGGCGGGCGCGACTGCCCACCATGGGTGGAGCGAGTACGACGCCTCGCAGACGCTCACGCTCACCGGCACGATCGAGCAGTCCGGCTACGAGCATCCGCACGGCTACGTGACGCTCACCGCCGCGGGCAAGCGCTGGACGGCGGTGCTCGCGCCCCCGTCGCGCATGGACAACCGCGGCCTCGCGCGGGAGCTCATCAAGCCTGGCGCCGTGGTGACCGTGGTCGGCTACCCGAACCGCAACAAGCCCGACGAGATGCGCGCCGAGCGCATCACCTCCGCAGGCAAGACCGTCGAGCTGCGCTGACGCGTCGTGGCGAGTGCGCTGCACACGGTCGAGGCGACCGGGCTCGGTCGCTTCATGCGCGAGGCGCTGTGGGCCTATCCGCTCACCGAGACGGCGCACATCGCGGGGCTCGCACTGCTGTTCGGCTCGATCGTCGTCGTCGACCTGCGCCTCCTGGGCCTGGGCCGCCGCATTCCGGTCGATGCGCTGGCCGCGCTCGCCGTGCCGTGGTCGATCGGCGGGTTCCTCGTCGCCGCGACGAGCGGGCTCGCGATGTTCTCCGCGCACGCCGCCGAGTTCGTCGAGCAGCCGGTGTTCCTGCTGAAGATGAGCCTGATCCTCGTCGCCGGCATCAACGCAGTGACGCTGCACCGGGGGCCGCTGCGCCGGATGGCCGGAGATCTGCGGGCCGATCCGCCGCCGCGCGTGCGCCTCGCGGCGCTCGCCTCGATCCTGCTGTGGCTGGGCGTGATCGCGTGCGGGCGGCTGCTCGCGTATCTCTAAGTGTCACCTGTCACGACGTTGTTGCTGCAAGGCATGCGCCGCTCACATCCACGAGTCGTCGTCCCCGCGAAGGCGGGGACCCAGTGTCTTTCGTGCCAGCCAGCCTGTCGAATCGACGAGACGCTGGGTCCCCGCCTTCGCGGGGACGACGCATGAACTGAATTCACGGATCGGCGAAACAACGTGTTGAAGCCTTACATCTAAGGAGACGGCAAGCGATGCGCGAGGACGTCACGCTGGACTCGCTGCAACGGCGCGGCAAGGGCCGCCTGCCGGGGCTGATCGGGCTTTCGATCGTAGCCGCCGAGCACGAGCTTGTCGTCGCCGAGCTGGTGCTGCGCGAGGAGCTGCTCGCGCCGAACGGCTTCCTGCACGCGGCGAGCATCGTCGCGCTCGCCGACACGGCCTGCGGCTACGGCTGCCTCGCGCACCTGCCCGACGGCGCGACGAACTTCACCACCGTCGAGCTCAAGAGCAACTTCCTCGGCACCGCACGCGACGGCACGCTGTCGTGCATCGCGAAGCCCGCGCACCTCGGCCGCACCACGCAGGTGTGGGACGCGACCGTCGCGCGCAAGGCCGACGGCGGCACGATCGCGTTGTTCCGCTGCACGCAGATGGTGCTCTGGCCGAAGGCGTGAAGCGCGCCGTTCAGTCGATCGCCGCGACGAGCGTGGCGTTGCCGCCGGCTGCCGTCGTGTTGACACTCACCGTCCGCTCGACCACGAGCCGCGCAGGCGGGTAGCGCGGCGGGTCGCCGGCCGGCTCGACGGCCGGCAGCCGTGCGCCGGGGCGATGCGCGAGGCGGCGGTTCGCCGCGGCCGCCGTCGCCGCATCCGCGGCAAGCGCTCCGGCGAGGTCGGGCAGCAGGCTCCAGTCCGCCGTCGGTGCGATGACTTCGATGGGAGGAACGCTCGCGGCGGCCACGCGGCGCGCCGCATCGAGCGACGGCGCACTCGGCGCGAACGCAACGCTGTTGCCCATCGCCAGCGCGTCGCGCGCCTGTCCGCGCCAAACGTCCTCGTCGTTCTCCGCCCCGCCGAGCGCGACCAGCCGTCCGCGCGGGTGCACGCTCCAGCTGTTGCGCTCGCCGGTGGGCCCGGGCAGTTCGACCGGGCCGGCGCCAACGTCGCCGGGATCGCGCGTGAGCCGCGGCACGTACAGCGGCCCGCCCGCCTTCGGCCCGGTGCCCGACAGGCCCGTGCCGCCGAACGGCTGCACGCCGACGACCGCGCCGATCGTCGTGCGATTCACGTAGACGTTGCCCGCGCGGCTGCGCGCCACGACGCGATCGACCGTCGCGTCGATGCGGCTGTGCACGCCGAGCGTCAACGCGTACCCGGTCGCGTCGATCGCGTCGAGGAGCGCGTCGAGCTCGCCGTGCTTCCAGCGCAGGACGTGCAGCACCGGTCCGAACACTTCGCCCTCCAGCACGTCGATGTCCGCAATCTCGAAGGCGACCGGGGCGAGATAGGGGCCGCGCGCGGCGACCGCCTCGTCCAGCGGGGCCGTCGCGATGCGCCGCGCCTGGCGGTCCATGCGCGCGAGGTGCGCGTCGAGCGCGCGCTTCGAGCGCTCGTCGATGATCGGCCCGACGTCGGTGGCCAGCGCGGCCGGATGACCGACCGCGAGCTCGGCCATCGCGCCGGCGAGCATCGCGATCACGCGCTCGGCGATCGTGTCCTGCACGCAGAGGATGCGCAGCGCCGAGCAGCGCTGGCCGGCGCTGTCGAACGCGGAGGCGATCGCGTCGTGCACGGCCTGCTCGGGCAGCGCCGAGGCGTCCACGATCATCGCGTTCTGGCCGCCGGTCTCGGCGATGAGCGGCACGTTCCCGCGCTCGGCCAGCGCGCGGTGGATGTGCGCGGCCGCGAGCGTCGACCCGGTGAACGCCACGCCCGCGGTGCGCGCATCCGCGACGAGCGCCGCGCCGACGGTCTCGCCGGCGCCGGGCAGCAGGTGCAGCGCGGCGGGCGGCACGCCGGCCGCATGCAGCAGGCGCAAGGCCTCCAGCGCGATCAACGGCGTCTGCTCGGCCGGCTTGGCGAGGACCGGGTTGCCGGCGGCGAGCGCCCCCGCGACCTGGCCCACGAAGATCGCCAGCGGGAAGTTCCACGGGCTGATGGCGACGATCGGGCCGAGCGGCGCGGCCGGCGGCGTGCGGCGGATCTGCGCGGCGTAGTAGCGGCAGAAGTCCGCAGCTTCGCGCACTTCGCCCACCGCGTTGTGGATGGTCTTGCCCGCCTCGTGCACCGCGAGGTGGACGAAGCGCGCCACGTTGGCCTCGATCAGTTCGGCGGCGCGGTCGAGCACGTCGGCGCGATCGGCCGCCCTCCGCTCGCCCCACGCCCGTCCGCGCGTGTCGGCGGCGGCAAGCGCGGCGTCGACGTCGCGCGGCGAGGCGTCGGCGACGTAGCCGACGGTGACCGCGCGGTCCGCCGGGCTGCGCACGGGCCGCAGCGTCGCGTCGCCGCTCGGGCGACCGTCGACGCAGGGCGTCGCGGCGTAGCGCTGCCCGGCTGCCTCGCGCAGCGCCGCCTCGAGGCGCGCGAGCGCGTGCTCGTCGGCGAGATCGATGCCGCGCGAGTTGCGCCGGTCCGCGTAGAGGTTTGCCGGCAGCGCGATGCGCGGGTGCGGCGAGCCCGCACTGGCGCGCGCCGCGTCGACGGGATCGGCGACCAGCGCGGCGATGTCGACCGACGGGTCGGCGACCTGGTGGACGAACGACGTGTTGGCGCCGTTCTCGAGCAGGCGGCGCACGAGGTAGGCGAGCAGCGTCGCGTGCGTGCCGACCGGCGCGTAGATGCGGCAGGGAAGGCCGGGCGTCCCCGGCCCCGTCACGTGGTCGTAGAGCGCCTCGCCCATGCCGTGCAGGCACTGGAACTCGTAGCCCTCGCGGTCGCCGGCGAGTTCCGCCACGGCGGCGAGTGTGGCGGCATTGTGCGTGGCGAACTGCGGGAACAGGAGGTCGCGGTGCGCGAGGAGCTTGCGCGCGCAGGCGAGATAGGCGACGTCGGTGTGCGCCTTGCGCGTGAACACCGGGTAGTCGTCGTGGCCGTCGACCTGCGCGCGCTTGATCTCGGCGTCCCAGTACGCGCCCTTGACCAGGCGAACGGTCATCCGCCGGCCGTTCGCGCGCGCGAGCGCAAGAACCCAGTCGACGAGCGCGGCGGCGCGCTTCTGGTAGGCCTGCACGACCACACCCAGCCCGTCCCAGCCAGCCAGGCTGGCGTCGCGCGCGAGCGCCTCGATGACGTCGAGCGTGAGATCCAGCCGGTCGGCCTCCTCGGCGTCGATGGCCAGGCCGACGTCGTAGCGCTTCGCCAGCGTCGCGAGCTCGGCGAGGCGCGGCACCAGCTCGGCCATCACGCGCTCGCGTTGCGAGCGCGCGAAGCGCGGGTGCAGCGCCGAGAGCTTCACCGACAGGCCGGGGCCGGCGCGCACGCCGCGCCCTGCGGCGGCCGTGCCGACCGCGTGCATCGCGCCCACGTACGCAGCCTGGTAGCGCGATGCGTCCTCCGCGGTGAGCGCCGCCTCGCCCAGCATGTCGAACGAGTGGCGGAAGCCGCGCGCCTCGCGCAGCTTCGCGCGCTCGAGCGCCTGCGGAATCGTCTCGCCGAGCACGAACTGCTCGCCGAGGAAGCGCATCGCCGCGCGCATCGCCGCGCGGATCACCGGCTCGCCCAGCCGCGCCAGCGACTCGGTGAGCGCGCGCTCGAGCGCTCCCGCGTCCGGCGCGCCGCCCACCAGCCTGCCGGTGACGACGAGCCCCCACGACGCCGCGTTGACGAACAGCGAGTCGGCGAGCGCGGCGTGCGAGCGCCAGTCGCCGCGCGCGAGCTTGTCGCGGATCAGCGCGTCGGCGGTGTCCGCGTCGGGAATGCGCAGCAGCGCCTCGGCGAGGCACATGAGCGCGACGCCTTCCGCGGAGGAGAGCGCGTAGGCCTGCACGAGGGCCTCGGCGCCGGCCGCTTCGCGCTTCGCCGCGCGGACCTGCGTTGCCAGCGACTTCGCCAGCTCGCGGGCTCGGCGCCGGCCGGCGTCGTCGAGCGTGGCGGCGTCGAGGAGCGAGGCGACGACCTGCGCTTCCGGGGCGCGCGAGGCTGCGCCGATCGCATCGCGCAGCGCGCCCTGCGGCCTGGCGAGCCGGGCGACCGTCGGCCGGGGAGCATGCGCGCGAGCAGGCATGGGCCCGCACTCTACACCGCGAGCACCTCGACCAGACGGCCGAGTGCGGGCCGGTGCGCGCTGGCCGCATGCTGGGCATCGATGCCCCGCCAGCCCGCTGCCGCGTATCCGCTTCCGGTCCCCGGCGGACTTGCCGCGTGGTGCTTCGGCGTCGGCCTGCTGCAGACGTTCGCCGCGCTGCCGCGTCCGGCGTGGTGGCCGCTCGCGGGCACGATGGCCCTGCTCGCGGGCGGGGCCGCGATGCAGCCCCAGGGCTGGCGCAGCCGCATCGCCCTTCGCGCGGTCGCGTTGGCAGCCTGCGTGCTCGCCGGCGTGACCTATGCCGCGTGGCGTGCCGAACTGCGCCTCGCCGACGCGCTGCCTCCCGAGTGGGAGGGCGAGGACGTGACCGTGGCCGGCGTGGTCGACGACCTGCCGCGCGCGACCGAGCGCGGCGTGCGCTTCGCGCTCGCCGTCGAGAGTGTGCTCACCGAGGGCGCGCGCGTGCCGCGCCGCATCTCGCTCGCGTGGGTCGTGGGGTTTCCCGACGCCGAACGGGGCGTGGTCGCCCCACAGGTCCGCGCGGGCGAGCGCTGGCAGCTCGTCGTGAGGTTGCAGCGACCGCACGGGCTCGCGAACCCCGGCGGCTTCGATCTCGAGGCGTGGCTGCTCGAGCGCGGGCTGCGCGCGACCGGCTACGTGCGCGTGGACGAGGGCAACCGCCGCGTCGACGCCTTCGCCGGCCGGCCGCTCGACCACGTGCAGCGCCTGCGCGAGCGGATGCGCGAACGCGTCCACGCCGCGCTGCCCGATTCGCCGCTCGCGGGCGTGCTGGTGGCGCTGGCGATCGGCGACCAGTCGGGCATCGCCGAGGCGCAGTGGGCAGTGTTCAATCGCACCGGCACCGGGCACCTGGTGTCGGTCAGCGGGCTGCACGTGACCGTGTTCGCGCTGCTCGCAGGAGGGCTGGCCTACGCGCTGGCGCGGCGCTCCGCGCGCCTCACCACGCGCGTCCCGGCACGCAAGGTCGCGGCACTCGTCGGACTGGCTGCGTCGACGGGCTACGTGCTCCTCGCCGGCGCCGAGGTGCCGGCGCAGCGCACGCTGTACATGCTCGCGATGGCCACGCTCGGCCTGTGGGCCGCGCGCCCCGGCAGCGGCTACGCGATCTGGCTCGCCGCGCTTGCGGTCGTGCTGGCGATCGACCCCTGGGCGGTTCTCGGCCCAGGATTCTGGCTGTCGTTCCTGGCCGTGGGCGTGCTGATCTACGCGGGGAGCGCGCGCTTGCCGGAGGTCGCGCGTGGCGGGGGCCTCCTGCGACGCGCCTCGCGCTCGCTCGCCGACGCGGCGCGCGCGCAGTGGGCGATCACGGTGGGCCTGGTGCCGCTCACGCTGCTGCTGTTCGGGCAGGTGTCGATCGTCGGGCCGCTTGCCAACGCGATCGCGATTCCCGCGGTGACGTTCGCCATCGTGCCGGTCACGCTGGCTGCCGCGCTCGTCGCGCCGCTGCCGCTCTGGCCCGCCGCAAACGCGCTGCTGGGACTCCTGATGCAGGTGCTGGAGCCGCTCGCGCAGGCGCCCGGCGCGGCGTGGGCGCAGCACAGGCCGCTGCCGGCGGCGCTGCCGTTCGCGGCCTTCGGTGTCGCGCTGGCGCTCGCGCCGCGCGGCGTGCCGGGGCGCTGGCTCGGGCTCGCGTCGATGCTGCCGCTGGTCCTGCTGGTGCCGCCGCGACCGCCTCCCGGCGCATTCCGCGTCGTCGTCCTCGACGTGGGGCAGGGCACCGCCGTCGTCGTGGCGACGCACGCGCACGTCCTGCTCTACGACACCGGGCCGCGCTGGAACGAGTCGGCGGACGCGGGCTCGCGCGTGGTCGTGCCGGTGCTGCGCGCGGCGGGATTGCGGTCGATCGACACGATGGTCGTCTCCCACCGCGACCTCGACCACGCCGGCGGCGCGCTTTCGGTGCTGCAGCAGACGCCGGTGGGCTCGCTGCTGTCCTCGCTCGACGACGCGCACCCGGCCGTCGAACGCCAGCGCGAGCGCGGCGCGCACCTGCGCTGCGAGCGCGGCCAGAAGTGGCAGTGGGACGGCGTGCGCTTCGACGTGCTCTTCCCCGAGCCGCGGCATTACGACGACCCGACGCGCAAGGCGAACGACCTCTCCTGCGTCGTGCGCGTGGCGGGCGCGCACGGCGTCGCGCTGCTCGCCGGCGACGTCGAGGCGGTGAGCGAGATGGCGCTCCTGCTCGACTCGCGCGAGCGGCTGCCGGCGGACCTGCTGCTCGCCCCGCACCACGGCAGCCGCACGTCGTCCACGCCCGCGTTCGTCGCCGCGGTCGGCGCGCGCGACGTCGTGTTCACGGTCGGACACCGCAACCGCTTCGGCCATCCGCGGGCCGACGTCGTCGAGCGGTACGTGCGGCGCGGCGCCGCGGTGCATCGCACCGATCGACTCGGCGCGCTGACGTTCCGGTTCGACGCGCCGGGACCGGGGCCGCCGCTCGCCGAGCGCGAGCGGGCGCCGCGCTACTGGCACGACCCGCCCTGATGCGAACCGCGCGCGGTCGGGCCGGGGTTTGCTAGCATGACCCGATGCGACCGACGCAACCGTTCCGGCGACGGCTGTTGTTGCTGTGCACGCTCGGTGCCGTGCTGGCAGGCGCGCCTGCGCCGCACGTCGTCGCGCAGGAGGCCGGCGCGGAGCTGAAGCTCTCGGTAGCGGTCGGCCCGGTGCTACCGCTCGGCAAGGCGGCCGCGCGCTGGGGCGAGTTGCTCGCCGAGCCGGGCGAGGGCGCAATCGCGGTGAAGCTGCACCCCGGCGCCAGCCTTGCGGAACGCGATCCGGGCCGCGAGTTTGCCGCGCTGAAGGAAGCGCGCGCGGACCTCGCGGCGGGCTCGGCGCTGCAGTGGTCGCTGCAGGTTCCCGCTCTCGGCGTTTTCGCGCTGCCGTGGATCGCGCCCGAGGACGCGCAGCTCGCCGCGATGGCGCGGGACGCGGGCTTGCGCGAGTTGCTGCGCGCGCGCGTGGCCGCGGCGGGCGCGCACCTGGTCGCGCTCGCGCCGCTCGGCTATCGCGAGATCGCCAACCGCGTGCGGCCGATCCGCGCGCCCGAGGACGTCGCCGGGCTGCGCCTGCGCGCGACCGCCTCGCCGCTGCTGCAGGACGTGCTGCGCGCGCTGGGCGCGGTCCCGCAGTCGTTGCCTTTCGTGGAGGCGCAGGCCGCATTCGCCGCCGGCAGTCTCGACGGGCAGGAGGGGCTGCCGAGCGCGCTCGCGGCCGCCCGCGTGGTCGTGCGCGGGCAGCGCCACGTCACCGACCTCGGCGGGATCGGCGACGCGATGGTGTTCGCGGTGCGCTCGGCGGTGTGGTCGGCGTGGTCGCCGGCGCAGCGTGAACGCGCGCAGGCCGCGGCGGAGCGCGCGATCGCGGAGACGAAGGCGCTCGAGGCAGAGCAGGCGGCGCTGCGGCAGCTGGCCGCGCGGGGGGCGAGCGTGCTGCGCCTGACCGGCGCGGGCCAGCAGGCGTTTCGCACTGCGGCACGCGAGGCGGACGTGCGCTGGCGCGCCACGGTCGGCGCGGAGGTGGTCGAGGCGGCCGAGCGCGCGGTGGCCGGCGCGCCGCCGCGATGACGTCCGCGGCGCCGATCCTGCTTGCCGACTCCGTCACCGCGCTGTCGGCCGCGCACGCGGGCTGCGTGCTCGTCGCCGGGTCGCACGGCGGGGTGATCGCGGCGCGCTACGCCGCGCACGCGCAAGTGCGCGCCGCGGTGTTCAACGACGCCGGCATTGGCTGCGACGAAGCCGGGGTGGCCGGCCTCGCGTGGCTCGAGGCGCGCGGCGTGGCGGCGGCCGCGGTCTCGCACGACTCCGCGCGCATCGGCGATGCGGCCGACAGCCTCGCGCGCGGCCGCGTCAGCCGCGCCAACGCGCAGGCGCGCGCTCTCGGCGTCACGCCAGGACAGGGTTGCGCGCACGCCGCGCAGCTGCTGCGCGCGGCCGTGCCCGCGGCCGTCGACGAGCCGCAACCCTGCCCGAGTGACGGCCGCCACGCGCTGCGGGCGGCGGGCGACGGCGCGCCGTCGGTGATCGGCCTCGATTCGATCGGCCTTGTCGAACCGGGCGATGCGGGCCGGGTGCTCGTCATCGGCTCGCACGGAGGTCTGCACGGCGGCGACCCGGCGAGCGCGTTGTCGGTCGACGCGCGCGCGGCGTTCTTCCACGATGCCGGCATCGGCCGGGACGAGGCGGGCACGACGCGGCTGCCTGCGCTCGCGGCCCGCAACGTGCCGGCGGGCACCGTCGACTTCCGCAGCGCGCGCATCGGCGACGCGCGCTCGATGTGGGCGACCGGGGTCCTCTCGCGCGTCAACGCGCCGCTCGCGGCGTTCGGCGCGCGTTCCGGCGCGTCGCTGCGCGACGTCGCCGCGGCGCTGGCTGCGCGAGGCTGACCGGCGTCGTCTCGCGGCCGGCGCGCGTGCGCCGCGCGCTCCCCATCGGCCGTGCAGGAGCCGCGCGCGTGGCGGCCGCGGCCCCGCAGCGACGCCTCGTCGCCCCGGTACGCGGCGACTCGGGCAGTTCGACACGCATTGTGCTTTCCCGCCGATGACGCGACGGGGCGTTGACCCGTCTCGCCCGCGCGCGTATCTTGAATCACTCCTCCGGGTCCTTCCGCGCCCGCCGCAGCGGCGCCGCGGGAACGGCCCCGCATAGCGACAACTCCGGGGGCGCGGCGCGGCACTTCGGGCACTTCGGGGAGATCGAATGGCAGCGCTTTTTGACGAGCTCGGAGGTTTCGCGGCGGTCAGCAGGATCGTGTCCGACTTCTACGATCGGGTGCTGGACAGCGACATCCTGGCCCCCTACTTCGACGACGTGGACATGCGCCGCCTCGTCGACCACCAGACCAAGTTCATCGCATCGATGCTCGGCGGTCCGGCGAGCTACTCGAACGAGGCATTGCGGCAGATCCACGCCCGCCTGAACATCGACCGGGCGGCATTCGATGCGATGAAGGAGCAGCTGGGGGCGAGCCTGCTCGCCCACGGCGTGTCGCCGCGGGACGTGACGAACGTGATTGCGGACATCGAGGCGCGCGCCGGATATGTCATCACCCGGAACTGACCGGCCGGCCATCGCGGCCGACGCTCCCGAGTTCGTGCGGCTGGGGCGAACCCTGCTCCAGTCAACCGAGATCGGGCTCGCGATCATCGACGCCGAGAGCCGGGTGCCGCTGCTGATCAACCGGCGCCTCGAGGAGTGGCTCGGCGACACCGATTTCGACGCCGCGATGGCGAGCGTGCCGGGCCTCGACTGGGCGTCGCTCGGTGCGACGATGGGCGAGGGCGAGACCCGCCAGGCGGAGCTCGAGCTCAAGGTCAAGCGGCGCGCCGCGGCGATAGCGCTGCGGGTCTCCGGCCAGACCTTCGGCGGGCGGCGCTTCCTGGTGGTCGAGGCGAACAACGTCTCGAAGCTCAAGGAGCTCGAGTACATGATGGAGTCCTACGCGAAGATGCTCGAGAGGAACGAGCGCGAGCTGCGCCGCGAAAAGGAGCGGGCGGAGCGCCTCCTGCTCAACATCATGCCGCGGCGCGTGTTCGAGGAGATCAAGGCGATCGGCGTCAGCACGCCGCAGCGCTTCGACGAGTGTTCGGTGCTGATGCTCGACTTCGTCGGCTTCACCGAGATGAGCGTCGCGCAGGACCCCTCCGCGTTGATTGCCGAGCTGAACGACCTGTTCACCGCGTTCGACCGCATCGTCGAGCAGTTCGGCTGCGAGCGCATCAAGACGATCGGCGACGCCTACATGGCCGTGTCCGGCGTCCCGGACCCCGCGGCCGACCACGCCGCCAACATCGCCCGCTCGGCGCTGCGCATGGTGCGCTACCTAGAGCGTCGCAACCAGGGCCAGTCGAGCCAGTGGCGCTGCCGCATCGGCATCAACTCGGGGCCGGTGATCGGCTCGATCGTGGGTGCGCAGAAGTTCCTCTACGACATCTTCGGCCCCGGCGTGAACCTCGCCGCCCGGTTGGAGGCGCACTCGGGCCCGATGGAGATCACGCTGTGCGAGACGATGGTCCCGCTGCTGCAGAGCGAGTTCCTGCTGGAGGAGCGCGAAGAGGCGGAGCTGCGCGGGTTCGGCAAGCGCCGCCTGTATCGCCTGCGGGGCGAGACGTCCGGTCCGCGCTAAGCCGACGGACGCCGCCTTGGGCTCGCGCCGGCCGGCGCGATCGCGCGGTCGCGGCGCCGCGCCTGCCGCGTCAACCGACGTACCGCCCGAGCCGTACCGCCGTCTCGCCCTTGCGCGGCTTGCGCGTGGGCATGATCAGCACGCAGTCGTCGTAGGGCGTCGTCACGTCGACCGCGCCGTCGCGAGCGAGCAGCGTGCCGCCCTTCGGGATGACGTCGAGCCCCGCGACGGCGCGCGCGAAGGCGAAGTCGTCGCTGGCGATCGTCACCACGTCGGTGACCTCGATCGCGCGCTGCGCGGGCAGCGGCTCGCGGTCGAGGTGCTCGTCCAGGAACGCGGGATCGGCCATGCCGAAGTGGCGCAGGAAACGCAGCGTCGCCTGGCGCGCGACCCTGGGTGCGGCGCGCTCCCAGTGCTGGCCGCACTCGACGAGCAGGGCGTTGCGCGGGTCGACGGGGTCGTCGAAGAACGCGTAGTCGCGCAGCCGCCTGCCGGCGGCGTGGCCGCCGTCGACGACGATGTGCGCGGGCACGCCGAGCGCCTGCGCGAGCTGCAGGCCCTTGCGCTGCCGGCCCGCAAGCGCGAGCGGCGGGCAGGGGTCGGTCATCGAGTGCAGGTCGAGGAGGTACTCCGCGCGGTCGTACACCGGCCGCAGCGCGCGCGCGCGCGCCAGCTCGGCCGAGGCGCGCGGCCCGTCGAGCACGTCCGCGGTCCACAGGCGGTTGAAGTCCTCGTCGACGCAGCGCGACGCGAACGGGTCCGCGGGGTCGAAGCGGCGGTAGGCCTCCACGTTGGCGAACACCGCGGTGAACGTGCCCCGCACCGGCCGGAAGCCGCTGCCGAGCAGCCAGTCGAGCGCGATCGCGCCGCAGACCTCGTTGCCGTGCGTGAGCGCCTGCACGACGACGTCGGGACCCTGGCGGTCCGACTCGTGGCGCCAGACGAACGGCACACCGGTGTTGCCGGCGGCCCAGCGCGCGATGTCGGGGAAGCGGACCTCGACCGGGGGAACCTGCGCGCCCGCTGCTTCGCCCGCGCTGGCGAGGCGCGCCGCCGCGTCGCCCGCGGGAGAGCCGCTCGCGCCCCGGGGCGGACGCGCTTCGCTCACGCGACGCAGACCCGGTCGGCGAGGCGGCGCATGAACGCTTCGCACCTGGCCAACTGTTCGAGCGACACCCACTCGTTGGGCTGGTGAGCCTGCGCGATGTGCCCGGGCCCGCAGATGACGGTTGCGATCCCCGCGCCGTGGAACAGCGCCGCCTCGGTGCCGAACGACACCTTGCCGACCTCCGCGTGGCCGTTGCAGGCGTGCGCGAGCCCGGCGACCTCCGAGCCGTCGTGCGTGTCCATCCCCGGCAGCGCGGAGAGCTGGTCGAACTCGATCCACGTGTCCGGGGAGACTGCGCGCATCTGCGGCAGGAAGCGCTCGGCGTAGCCCCGGACGTCGCGCAGGAAGAGGTCGGGGTCGTCGAACGGGAGGTGGCGCAGCTCGAAGTCGAACGAGCAGTCGCGCGGCACGATGTTGAGCGCGGTGCCCCCGCGGATCGTGCCGACGTGCGCGGTCGTGTACGGGACGTCGTAGGCGTCGTCGCGAGCGCCGGCGTCGCGGAACTCGCGCGCGCGCTGCGCGACATAGGCGACGATCTGGCAGGCGATCTCGACCGCGTTGACGCCATGCGGCGTGAGCGAGCTGTGCGCCTCGAAGCCGCGCACGCGGCAGCGCCAGCTCTTCTTGCCCTTGTGCGCGAGGACGAGCTCCATGCCCGTCGGCTCGCCGACGATGCAGCCCGCCGGCGCGATGCCGCGCGCGACGACGTCGGCGATCAGCCGGCGCACGCCGATGCAGCCGACCTCCTCGTCGTACGAGAGGGAGAAGTGCAGCGGGCGCCGCAGGCCGCGGCGCAGGAACTCGGGCACGAGGGCGAGCCCCGTGGCCGAGAAGCTCTTCATGTCGGTGACGCCGCGGCCGAACAGGCGATCGCCCTTCGGCGTGGCGACGAACGGGTCGGTCTCCCACGACTGGCCGTCGACGGGCACGACGTCGGTGTGGCCGGAGAGCACGATGCCGCCGGTCGTCGCGTTGCCGTCGCGCGCGGGCAGCGTCGCCCACAGGTTGGCCTTGCGGCGGTCGTCGTCCCAGGTGTAGGTCGACTCGATGCCGAAGCCCGCGAGGTAGTCGCGGACGAAGTCGAGCAGCGCGAGGTTCGAGTCGCGGCTCGTCGTGTCGAACGCGACCAGGTCGCGGATCATCGGCCAGGCGACGAGCGCGTCCACGCTCGCGGGCGTGGCGCAGGCGTCGGCAGGGCGCAGCAGCGTGGCGGAGTCGGGCGCGTTCATCGCCGACCTCGGATGAGTGCGGTGGGAGCCGTGAGCATAGCACCGGGTGGCGGCGGAGGCGCCCGCGACCGGGGCGGTGCACGGAGTTGCTGCGCCCGGTTATGCTTGCGTCGTTGCGAGCACCCGCAGGCCCCGCACATGCCAGCCTTACTGCCTCCGCTGCTCGCCGCGCTCGCGGCGAGCGTCGCGCTGCCCGCCGGCGCCCAGTCCGAGCTGCCGCTCGAGCGCATCAGGCTGCCGCCGGGCTTCGCCATCGAGCTCGTCGCGCGCGTCGACGGCGCGCGCGCGATGGCGTTCGGCAGCGGCGGCACGCTGTTCGTGGGAACGCGCGGTGGCAGCGTGCACGCGGTCACGCTCGAGGGCGGCGGCGCGGCGCGCGTGCGCACCATCGCCCGCGGCCTGCGCGATCCCTCGGGGGTGGCCTTCCGCGACGGCGCGCTCTACGTCTCCGCGGTGAGCCGCATCCTGCGCCTGCCCGACATCGAGCGCCGGCTGGACGACCCGCCCGCGCCGGTCCTCGTCACCGACCGCTATCCGGGCGATGCGCACCACGGCCGCAAGTTCATCGCGTTCGGGCCCGACGGCAAGCTCTACGTCCCCATCGGCGCGCCGTGCAACGTCTGCGAGCAGAGGGACGACGCGCACTCGGTGATCACGCGCATCAACGCCGACGGCAGCGGCTACGAGGTGGTGGCGCGAGGCGTGCGCAACACGGTGGGCTTCGACTTCCACCCGGTCACCGGCGAGCTGTGGTTCACCGACAACGGGCGCGACTGGCTGGGCGACGACGAGCCGCCCTGCGAGCTCAACCGCCTGGCGAAGCGGGGCGCGCACTTCGGCTTCCCGTACTGCCACGGCGTCGCCACGCTCGATCCGCAGCACGGCGCGGGACGCTCGTGCAGCGAGTTCGTGCCGCCGGTGCAGGCGCTGGGCGCGCACGTCGCGCCGCTGGGGATGCGCTTCTACACCGGGACGCAGTTTCCCGCGGCCTATCGTGGCCAGGTGTTCATCGCCGAGCACGGCTCGTGGAACCGCAGCAGCAAGGTCGGCTACCGCGTGAGCCTCGTGCGCATCGACGCCGCCGGCAAGGCGCTGTCCTACGAGCCGTTCGCGCACGGCTGGCTCGAAGGCGAGCGCGCGTGGGGCCGGCCGGCGGACGTCGCCGTGGGCCCCGACGGGGCGCTGTACGTGTCCGACGACGGCGCCGGCGCGGTCTACCGCATCCGCTACCGCGGTTGAGCGCCGCCCGGCGGAGGCTCGTCGAGCCTTCGCCGGAAGGCCGCAGGCGTTCAGTGCTGGCGGTGGCCGTGGCTGCCGCGGACGTGGACCACGTGGCCGTAGGGGTGGTGGCGATGGCCCCAGGCCCCGCCGTACGCATAGGGACGGACGACCGGGTAGGGCGCGGGCACGACGACCGGCGCGTAGTACGGCCGGTAGGGCCGGTAGAAGTACGGAACCGGCGGCGCCACGACCACCGGCGCCGGCGCGTAGTAGGCGCCGTAGTACCCGCCGTGGAAGCTCGCATGCGGCGCCGCGTAGTTGCCGACGGTGACCCCGAAGCCCGGGGAGCCGACGGAGACGGCGAAGCTGACGCGATCGGCGGAGGCGGACGGGGCGTGAACTGCGGCGGCAGCGAGCGCGACTGCGCCGGCGAGCGTGGCAATGCGGGAGCGGAGCTTCATCTGACGACCTCCTGGCGCGCGGCCCGGCGAGCATGCGGGCGGGCCTTCTGCGGCGAAGAACGCCGCGGGCGCGACGGCGGTTGACGGCCCCCCGCCCTGTTACAAAGCGCAACAGTTGGCTATGCTTGGCCGGTTCCCCCCCGATCCTCCCACCGGAGACACCCCCGCATGACGCGTCCATCCTCCCTGAGGCTCGTCGCAGCGCTCGCCGCCTTCGCCGCCGTCCCGGCGCTTGCCGCGAACCTGACCATCGGGCTCGGCACCGACGTCACGTCGATCGACCCGCACTTCCACAACCTGACGCCGAACAACAACGTCGCCCAGCACCTCTACGGCTACCTCGTCGGGCGCAACGAGAAGTCGCAGCCTGAGCCGGGGCTCGCCACCGAGTGGAAGACCATCGACCCGCTGACCTGGGAGTTCAAGCTGCGCCGCGGCGTCAAGTTCCACGACGGCAGCGACTTCACGGCGGCCGACGTGGTCGCGTCGATCGAGCGCGTGCCGAAGGTGCCGAAGAGCCCGTCGCCGTTCACCGCGTTCACGCGTCAGATCAAGAGCATCGACGTCGTCGACCCGCACACGATCCGCTTCCGCACCGCGACCCCCTATCCGCTGATGCCCTCCGACCTGCAGCAGGTCGCGATCATCAACAAGGCGCACGTGAACGCCTCGACCGAGGACTTCAACAGCGGCAAGGCGGCGATCGGCACCGGACCCTACAAGCTCGTGCGCTACGCGAAGAGCGACCGCGTCGAGCTCGCGCGCAACGACGCCTGGTGGGGCGGCAAGACGCCGTGGGAGAAGGTGACGCTGCGCATCCTGCCGCAGGACGCGCCGCGCGTCGCCGCGCTGCTCTCCGGCGACGTGCAGGTGATCGAGAACGTGCCCACCGCCGACGTCGCCAAGCTCAAGACGAACAAGCAGCTGACGATGGTCCGGATCGTCGCCGACCGGCTGATCTACCTGCACCTCGACAGCGACCGCGACGTCTCGCCTTTCGTCACCGACAAGGCCGGCCAGCCGATGCAGAAGAACCCGCTCAAGGACCCGCGGGTGCGCAAGGCGCTCTCCAAGCTGATCAACCGCCCGGCGATCGTCTCGCGGGTGATGGAAGGCGAGGCGATCGCCGCCGGCCAGCTCGTGCCGGAGTTCCTGTTCGGCGCGACGAAGACCCTGCAGGTCGAGAAGTTCGACCCGGAGGGCGCGAAGAAGCTGCTCGCCGAGGCCGGCTGGCCCGACGGCTTCGGGCTCACCATCCACACGCCGAACAACCGCTACGTCAACGACGAGCAGGTGGCGCAGGCGGTCGCGCAGATGCTCTCGCGCGGCGGCATCCCGACCAAGGTCGTGGCGATGCCCTCGGCCACGTACTTCACGCAGGCGACCGACCTCAAGTTCAGCCTGATGCTGCTCGGCTGGGGCACCGGCACCGGCGAGGCGTCGTCGTCGCTGAAGGCGCTGCTGATGACCTTCAGCCGCGACAAGGGCTACGGCACGGCGAATCGCGGCCGCTACAGCAACACGAAGGTCGACGCGCTGACCGAGGACGCGCTGCAGACCGTCGACGACGTCAAGCGCGAGGCCTACCTGCAGCGCGCCACCGAGATCGCGATCAACGACACCGGCGTGATCCCGCTGCACTTCCAGGTCAACCTGTGGGCCGCGCGCGACGGCATCGTCTACCAGCCGCGGCTCGACGAGCAGACGCTGGCGCACAAGATGAAGCCGCGCGGCTGACGCCGCGCGGCCCGGTCGCATCGGGCGAGGGAGCCGGGGCGGGCGTGCCCGCCCCGGCGTCCTGCGCTTCCCCGCTCCCGCCCGCGCCGGTCAGGCGCGGCCCACGTGGGCGACGATCGGCGCGAGCGCAGCGCCGATGCGCGCCATCTGCTCCGGCGTCACCAGCGCCGTCAGCACCTCGCCGAAGCGGGGCTCCTGCACGCCGCTGACGATGTACTGCCAGCGGTAGGCGCGCAGCATCGTGTCGTGCACGGCCTTCGACTGCGCGGCGGTGAAGGTCCGGCCCGAGCGCGCGAGGAAGTAGTCGGCGTCGGCTTCGGCCTGCACGCGCAGGATGCCGTCGACGGCGCCTACCAGCCCGATCAGGTCGTCGACGGCCCGGTCGCGCTCGGCCGGGGCGAGCTTCGCGTCCTCGCGCCGCCACTCCAGCTCGTCGAGGATCGCGTGCTGCGACTCCTCCTTCCAGTGGAACAGGAAGACGTCCTTCCACAGCGGCGAGAGCATCGCGTCGGGCTCGATGCTGGCCCGGTAGTGCGCCTGCGTGAAGATCTCGATGTCGAGCGTGAGCCCCAGCACCGCCCAGGTCGAGCTCGCGAGCACCGCGTTCGCGACCTCGTTCGGGTCGGGCAGGAAGCGGTAGCCGCTCGGCATCCCGGCCCCGGCCATCCGGTCGAGGCGGCGGAACAGCTCCTGGTGCTTGAGCTCCTCGTCGGTCATGCGCACGAGCGCCTCGACCGCGACCTGGTCGCCCATCGAGTGGCTCTTCGCGAGCTCCAGCGTCTTCACGCCGATGTAGCGCTCGACCAGGCCGAACACGTTGGCGTAGGTGCGGCCCTGCACCTGCGACATGAACATCGACTCCGCGGGCGAGAGGAAGCCGAGCTCGCGGGCCATCGACAGGCCGTCGGGCAGGAACTTCATCGCGAAGTCGAACTGGCGGCCGCGGATGACGTCGCGGTCGATGTCCCAGCGCACGCGCTTGGAGGCCTCGACGCAGCGCGCGTAGCGCGTGGCGGTGGACGATGCGGCGGCGGGCCGGACTTCGAGCGTTGCTTCCATGATGCGGTACTCCTTTCGCTTGGGGTGGTTGGGCGTCACACGCCGATGGGCCCTTGGGCCATCAGGACGCGAACGCGGGTGGCATCGGCGAGGCCGGCTGCTTCGCCGGCCACGGAACCGATTTCGCTGGGATCGAAGCCGAGGTCGCGCAGGGTGCGCGAGTCGAGGTCGTTCAGTGCGGTGATCGTGATGCGTGCGGCGCGGCGCTGCGCGTGGCGCGCGGCCAGCCCCGCGACGAAGTCCCGGCAGGCGAGCAGGGCGGAGTGCAGGCCGGTCGGCGTCGTGGCGCGGGTTTCCGCCGCCGGCGCGCGGGCCGGGGTCGCGGCGGGCGCCGGCGTGCAGGCGAGGTCGGCGCCGCCGAAGCCGTTGGAGCCCTGCGCGTGCCGGGCCCAGGCGTCGATGTCGGCCTTGGCGCCGGCAGCATCGTGCTGCGCGGGGGCTGCGGCGAGGGCGCCGGGCGCCTCGGCCAGGTTCAGCAGGGAGAGCTTGTGCCGGTTGGCGGCGATCGCCGCCTTGCGTTCGGCGACCGCGCGGTTGAGGCGGATGGCGTGGTGTGCTTGGTACATGTCCGTTCCTCCGTGTCGAGGCCCGGACTGTGCGCGGGGGTGCGTTCCGCGAGCGTTCCTCGGCGGGGAAGGCGGGGGGGCGGGGGGGCGGGGGATGCGGGCGTCCCCGAAACGGCGCGGAGTCCGGACAAGGGCTGCCGGAGCAGCCCCGCACTGCGCCTAGGTCTGGAACGCGGCCCTGAGCCTGGCGATCAGCGGCGCGTGCTCGAGCGGGGCCTCGAGGATCCCGCACTGCACCAGTTCGTCGAGGTCGAGTCCCGGCCACGCGGGAAGCGGCACGCCGTCGCCGGGAACCTTGGCAAGGCGCTCGCGCAGTTCCTCGCGCTCCGCCGCCGGCATCGCGGGGTGGGCTGACGCGAATGTCATCAGCAGCCTGGCGCATCCGGGTTCGCGCTGCGCGGCGAGGAGTTCGCCGAGGAAGTGGATGCCGAGGAGCTTGAGAAGTGGCCGGCCCATGGCGGAGGCGAGCGTGAGCGAGGCGGCGAGCTCCGCGCGCGCGCCGGCGAGGTCCCCCCGGTGCAGGGCCAACGTCACCAGCTGCAGCCGGATGTGCGCCTCGGTCCCGCGATCGCCGGACGCCTCCGCGACCTCGAGCGCCTTGTTCGCGTAGCCCGCCGCCGCTTCGAGGTCGCCGAGGTTCGTCGAGACTTCGGCGAGATTCGCGAGCACCATGCAGCGCACTGCGACCAGCCCGTGCCGCTCGCTCAGCGAAAGCGCCTCGCGCAGGTGGGTGGCCGCGATCGCGTAGTCACGGCGCGCAACGTAGTGCATGCTGAGGTTGCTGAGGCAGCGCGCCTGTCCAGCGGCGTCCCCGATGCGGCGGAACAGCGCGAGGGCCTCGAGCGACATGCGCAGCCCCTCGTCGAAGTTGCCCAGCGCCTTCTCGACGAGCGCGAGGTTGTCGAGCTCCGCGGCGCGCGCTGCGGGGTCGTCGCGCGAGTCCGCCATCGCGAGGAGCTGCCGATAGCGGTCGCGAGCATCCGCGAGCCGGCCCTGGCGCAGCGCGCAGGACGCGAGCACCACGAGCGCCTGTGTCTTCGCAAAGCCGGCGCGCGCGCCGCCTGCCAGTTCCACGGCGCGCGCGGCGTCCGCTTCCGCCTCCGCATAGCGGTCGAGGCGATAAGCGAGGTGTGCGACCTGGCTCAACAGGAGCGCGCGCAACTCCGGGTCGGCCGCGAATCGAGGTCCGGCGAACGCCTCGCGCAGGATCGCGAGGCCCTCCTTCTGGCGGGCGCGCATGTCGACGTACCGGACGAGCGCCGTGGCACTGTCCGCGAGCCCGGCGGGGTCGTTGCTGGCGACCGACTCGTGCCATGCGCGCCGCACGTTGTCGAACTCGGCGTCGATCGCCTGCAGCGCATGGCGATCGCCCTTCGCGAGGGGCCCCTGCAGCGTGGCGAGCAGCCGGTGGAAGTAGTCCGCGTGTGCACGAGTTGCCGCCTCGCGCTCGCTGCCGTCCGGAAGGCGCTGCGCGGCGAGCTCGAGCACCAGCGGGTGCAGCGAGAGTCGCGCGCCGTCCTTGCGCAGGAGCGACTTGTCGACCAGCGCGCCGAGCACGGGCAACGCTGCGCTCGCCACCGCGCGCGCCGCCTCCGCAGTGAAGCCACCGCGAAACACGGAGAGGCGCGCGAGCGTGTTGCGTTCCACAGGCGCGAGAAGCCGCCAGGAGTGGTCGAAGACGACGTCGATGCCGGCGTGCTTGCCCGGCTGCTCCGAGTCACGCGCCCGCAGCAGGTCAACACCCGAGCGCAGCTCGGCGCAGATCGCTTCGCACGAGAGCAGGCGCACCCAGGCCGCGGCAAGTTCGAGGGCGAGCGGGAGGCCCTCGACCTGGCGGCAGATGTCGACGATCGCCTCGGCCTCGGCGGCAGGCAGGAACGCGGGCTCGACGCGTTGGGCCGCGCGAACGAACAGGCGCGCGGCATCGAATGCCTCGAGGCGGTCGGCGTCCTCGGCCTCCGGGCAGGGCAGGCCCTCGAGCGGCAGCACTTGTTCGGCGGGAAGGCCGAGACGCACCCGCGAGGTCGCGACTATCGCGAGCGCGGGGCACGCTTCCAGCAGCCTCTCCAGCAGCGGGGCGCAGCCGCCGAGCTGCTCGAGGTTGTCCAGCACCAGCAGCGCGCTGCGCTCACGCAGGTGCGCGAGAACGTCGTCGATGGCGGCGACGTTGCGTCGCAGTTTGAGGCCCAGCGCCTGCGCGATTCGCGCGGGCGCCTCAACCGCATCGTCGACGTCCTCGAGCGCCACGAACGCGGCGCCCCCGGGGAAGCCGGGCGCGAGCTCGTCGAGCGCGCGGCGCGCGAGCCGCGTCTTGCCGGCGCCGCCCGGCCCGACCAGATTGAGCAGGCGCACGCGCCGGCGGCCCAGGAACTCGGCGATGCGGCGCAGCTCCACCGAGCGCCCGACGAAGCTGTCGTCGCTGCCTGCGACGGACGGCGCGACCGGCGGCGACACGGGCGCGCCGCCGGTGACGAGCCCATCGTGCAGCGCCCTCAGCTCGACGCCCGGCGCGAGGCCGAGCTCTTCGTCCAGGCGCCTGACAAACTCGCGGTATGCCTGGCGCGCTCGCGCTGACTGCCCGCTGCGCGCTAGCCAACCGAGCTGAACGCGGAGAGCTGCCTCGTCCAGCGGATCTGCGTCGAGCAGCTGCGCGGCAAGCCCGATTGCCTCGCCGGCGTCCATGTCTTCCGCGAGCCGGGCCAGCGCCATCTCGCGCCACTGCGCGCGCCGCCGGTCGCGCTCGAAGCGCAGCCACGCCGACCACGCCTCGTTGCCGTCGTCGTCGAAGCCGGCGAGCAGCTCGCCGCGACGCAGCGCCAGCGCGTCGGTGGCGCGTCCTTCGGCGCGCGCGCGCTCGAACTCGGCGACGTCCGTCGGCACGTCGATGCGGACGGACGCGGCATTCGACTCGACAACGGGAGCTCCCGGGAGCGACTGCAGGCGGAACAGCGCCTTGCGCAGGTTCGTGTACGCGAGCTTCGATGGCGCTTCGGGCCAGAGCAGCGCTGCAAGTTCGGCGCGAGGGACCCAGCCGCCCTTGAGCGCGAGGTAGGCGACGAGTTGCCCGCGCCGCTCGAACGGCAGCGCGAGCGCGCCGCCTTCGCGCTCGATCGTCGGGGGGCCGAACAGGGCCAGGCGCAACGACATGTCAGCGGTGCCGGGTCCAGAGGGCGCAGAGCATGACCGCAAACGGCACGGCGGGCAAGGTCGCCGCGCTGCCTTGCCCGGCGGGCGCTGCACTGGAGTAGATTGTCGCCCATGGTTTCCACCCCCCGCACGCCATGAACGCTCCGCTGCCCTCCGCCGCCATAGTCGCCACGCCTCCCGAGCACTTCGTCGGCGGTCGCTTCGTGCCGCCTTCCGGCGGCGCGACGCTGCCCGTCATCGATCCCTCCGACGGTCAACCGTTCGCGGGAATCGCACGCGGCAACGCCGTCGACGTCGACACCGCGGTGCGCGCGGCGCGCGCGGCGTTCGACGGCGCGTGGGGGCGAACTTCGCCGGCAGACAAGGGCCGCGCGCTGGCGCGACTGGCGCAGGCGATCGCGGCACGCGCCGAGGAGCTGGCGCTCGTCGAGGCGCGCGACTGCGGCAAGCCGCTCAGGCAGGCGCGCGCCGACGCGGCGGCATGCGCGCGCTACTTCGAGTTCTACGCCGGCGCCTGCGACAAGCTGCACGGCGAGACGATCCCCTATCCCGAGGGCTACACGGTCCTCACGTGGCGCGAGCCGCACGGCGTCACCGGCCACGTGATCCCGTGGAACTACCCGATGCAGATCTTCGGGCGCTCGGTCGGCGCGGCGCTCGCCGCCGGCAACGCGTGCGTGGTGAAGCCCGCCGAGGACGCCTGCCTGTCGCTGCTGCGCATCGCGCAGCTGGCGCACGAGGCGGGACTGCCCGCCGGCGCGCTCAACATCGTCACCGGGCTCGGCCCGGAGGCGGGCGCGGCGCTGGCCGCGCATCCCGGCATCGCGCACCTTTCGTTCACCGGCTCGCCGGTCACCGGCAGCGCGGTCGCGCGCGCTTGCGCGGACCGGCACTGTCCGGTGACGCTCGAGCTCGGCGGCAAGGGTCCGCAGGTCGTGTTCGCCGACGCCGACGTCGACGCCGCGCTGCCGGCGATCGTCAATGCGATCGTGCAGAACGCGGGACAGACCTGCAGCGCGGGGTCGCGGCTGCTGGTCGAGCGAGCGCTCTACGAGCCGCTGCTCGCGCGGCTCGCCGAACGATTTGCCGCGCTGCGCGCCGGCTCCGCGTTCGCCGACCTCGACTGCGGGCCGTTGATCCGCGCTTCGCAACGCGACCGCGTGCAGGGGTTCCTCGCGTCGGCGCGCGCCGACGGCATCGCCGTCGCCGCGCAGGGCCGCATCGTCGACGAGGCCCCGGCCGGCGGGTTCTACGTTGCGCCGACGCTGTTGCGCGACGTTCCCGCGGCGCACCGCGTGGCGTGCGAGGAGGTGTTCGGACCGGTGCTCGCCGCGATGCCCTTCGACGATGAGACGGACGCGATCCGGCTGGCGAACGGCACCGACTTCGGTCTCGTCGCCGGCGTGTGGACGCGCGATGGCGCTCGCCAGCTGCGCATGGCGCGCGCGCTCGCCTCGGGACAGGTGTTCGTCAACAACTACGGTGCCGGTGGCGGCGTGGAGTTGCCGTTCGGCGGCGTGCGCCACTCGGGCCACGGCCGCGAAAAGGGCTTCGAGGCTTTGTACGGCTTCACCGCGCTGAAGACGGTCGTGCTGCAGCACGGCTGAGTGTCGCGGTGCAGCGAGACCCGGCCGCCGCCGTGTGCGCGGCGAGTGTTGCGCTGCGGCAAGCCGACGATCGCGCGCGCTTTCCTGCTGCACCGCGAAATCGCGCGGACGCGTCCGTGGACGAATTCTTGTGCGCATGACGCCGGCGAGGGCGTATGCTGGGCGCTAGCGCTGCAGGAGTGTCTTTCGCGAGGCTTCTGCAGGCGGAGCCGAGAGGAGGATGCCATGCAACCCGAAGTTCCCGTTCCGATGCGGTCGCAAGTCGGGGACTTCCTCGCTGCACACGGCGGGATTGTCCACAGCGCCGACGTCGGGCCGCTGATCGGGTACGCCGCCTGGCTGATCGAGTGCCGCGCGATCGACGAGCAGGTTCCTGCCGGGTGGCACGAGGCGCTCAGTGCGGCGCTGGCGGACGTTGGGACGACGGGCACGATGCCGGATTCGCGTTTCGCGCTCGCATGGGCAGGCTCGATGGAGACGCCGCCCGTGCCGCCTGGCGTCGCCAGGTTGCGCAGGGCCGGCCTGCCGTCCGCAGCCCACTGACCCGTTGCGAGGGGGACCCCGCCGCGCGGGGCTTGCGGCGCGGCAGCGGCAACCGCGACGGCGGTAAAATCGTCGGCTCCTCCGCCGATCGGCGCGCCGCCGCGTCGCTACCAACATGAGCGTCACCACGAACCGCCGCAACGGCGCGGGCCGCAAGGCCGCGCCGCCGCCCAAGGGCCGCGCCGCAGCGCGCGCGGCGAAAGCCGGCGACATCGCGCCCGCCCGCACGCCGGTCACCATCGAGCGCTTCGCCGTGCGCGAGGCGGTCAGCGCGGCGCGGGACTCCAAGTTGGAGGCGGTGCGCGACATCCTCTCGCGCGCCGCGCCGGGCAGCGCGGCTGGTGTCGCCGAGGCGCTGCGCGCGATCATGGCGGGCGCGTCGCCCGACGACGCGATCGCGCTGCGCAACGCGCTGATCGACGCGCCGGAGGCCGCGTTCGCGCGGCTCCCCGACAACCCGGACGAGGAGCTCGCGCCAGGGTGGCGAAGCGGCGAGTACCCGTACCGCAACCTGTTGTCGCGCAAGAGCTACGAGAAGCAGAAGTACCGGCTGCAGGTCGAGCTCCTCAAGCTGCAGGCTTGGGTCAAGGAGACCGGCCAGCGCCTCGTGATCGTGTTCGAGGGACGCGACGCGGCGGGGAAGGGCGGCACGATCAAGCGCTTCATGGAGCACCTCAACCCGCGCGGCGCGCGCGTCGTCGCGCTGGAGAAGCCCTCCGAGGTCGAGCGCGGGCAGTGGTACTTCCAGCGCTACGTGCAGCACCTGCCGACCGCCGGCGAGATGGTCCTGTTCGACCGCTCCTGGTACAACCGCGCAGGCGTCGAGCGCGTCATGGGCTTCTGCACCAGCGACGAGTACGTCGAGTTCATGCGCCAGTGCCCGGAGTTCGAGCGCAACCTGGTGAAGAGCGGCACGCACCTCGTCAAGTACTGGTTCTCGGTGTCGCGCAAGGAGCAGCGCCGCCGCTTCAAGGAGCGCGAGACGCACCCGCTCAAGCACTGGAAGCTGTCGCCGATCGACATGGCCTCGCTCGACAAGTGGGACGAGTACACGAAGGCCAAGGAAGCGATGTTCTTCCACACCGACACCGCCGACGCGCCGTGGACCGTGATCAAGTCCGACTGCAAGAAGCGCGCGCGGCTCAACGCCATGCGCTACCTGCTGCACAAGCTGCCTTACAAGAACAAGGACATCGACCTGATCGGGGCCGTCGACCCGCTGCTGGTCGGCCGGGCGCACCTGGTCTACGAGCGCGGGGAACGCGGCGGCGGAGCGCTGCTGTGAGCGCCGCCGGGCCGTCCCAAGGCGCTCAGGGCACCCCCCCTGGGGGCAGCGCAGACGCGCGAGCGGCAAGCGTGGGGGTCCTTGCCGGCCGACTCGTGGGACGGGTCGCGCTGGTCACCGGCGCGGGCTCGGGCTTCGGGCAGGGCATCGCCGAGCGCTTCGCGCGCGAAGGAGCG
The DNA here is from genome assembly GCA_029884335.1 of Betaproteobacteria bacterium. Taxonomy (GTDB): domain Bacteria; phylum Pseudomonadota; class Gammaproteobacteria; order Burkholderiales; family Casimicrobiaceae; genus VBCG01. Next base: position 17,627 of record JAOUIA010000004.1, on the reverse strand, counting down.
GCAGTCGTCGTCAACGACCTCGACGGCGCTGCGGCGCGACGCGTGGCGGACGCGATCGCCGCCGCGGGCGGCCGCGCAAGCGCGATCGGCGGCGACGTCTCGCGCGACGCCGACGTCGCGGCGATGGTGAAGCACGCGCTCGACGCGTTCGGCGACCTCCATGTCGTCGTCAACAACGCCGGCACGACGCACCGCAACCAGCCGATGCTCGACGTCGCCGAGGACGAGTTCGACCGCATCTATGCGGTGAACGTGAAGAGCCTCTACCTCACTGCGAAGCACGCGGCGCCGCACTTCCGCCGCAAGCGCGACGGGGTGTTCATCACGATTGCCTCGACCGCGGGCGTGCGGCCGCGGCCGGGTCTCACCTGGTACAACGGCAGCAAGGGCGCGGCGATCGTGACCTCGCGGTCGATGGCTGCCGAACTCGCTCCGGACAACATCCGCGTCAACGTCATCAACCCGGTGGCCGGAGAGACGGCGATGCTCGCGCGGTTCATGGGCGAGGACACGCCGGAGCGGCGCGCGAAGTTCGTGTCGACGATTCCGCTGGGGCGCTTCTCGCAGCCCTCTGACATCGCCACGGCCGCGGTGTTCTTCGCGTCGGAGGAGGCGGCGTTCGTCACCGGCGCCTGCCTCGAGGTCGACGGCGGGCGGTGCATCTGAAACATCCGGCCGTCCTGCGCCAGGTCATGGAAACTCGTTGACACCGCGGGAGATTGCCCAAATAATGCCCGTCCCTTTGACGACCTCGATGGTGATTGCATGCGTCCATCTACTGCGCTTCTGGTTGCCGCGGTCTCTGCCCTGTTCGCCGGCGCGCTGAGTGCCCAGACCGTCGCGCCCGCGGCGGCGCCCGCCAAGCCCGCTGCGGCCGCTCCGGCTGCGGCCGCCAAGCCCGCTGCGGCTGCGCCCGTGATCAAGGCTGCCCAGCCCGGTCTCATCGAGGTGTCAGGCCCCCGCGTGAACGAAGTCGTGGCGGCCGGGATCCAGAAGATCACCGCGGTCCCGGGCAAGGGCAACCGCTCGATCCAGGTCCAATCGCCGTGGGGCGCCAGCCGGTTCGACTGGCCGAAGAACGTGAAGCAGGTGGCCTTCACCATCGAGACCGGCAAGCCCAAGGGCGGGGCCACGATTACCGCGCCTGGCTTCACCGAAGCCAACAAGGCGGACTACCAGGCGGCAATCGATGCGGTGGTTCCGGTAGCGATCAAGATGACGACCGCCAACAGGTCCGACAAGCAGCACGGACAGGTCAAGTAGGCAGCACGAAGGATGCGGCTGCGTGACCGGGCGGTCACGCAGCCGCGAAGGCGCGCGGGACCAGGGTCGCGATCAGTTCCACGCAGGCGGCCTGCAGCGGAGTCGCCGGCCGCTGTGCCGAGACCGCCACGTGCAGCGTGCTGGCGAGCGCCGGCTGCACGATGGGCCGCGCGCGCAGCTTGCGCGCGGCCGACTCGCCGTGCATCGCGCGCGGCGACAGCACCGCGTAGCCCAGTCCCTCGGCCACCAGTTCGAGGATCGCGCTGACCGCGTCGACTTCCAGCGCGACGTTTGCGCGCAGGCCGACGGCGGCCAGGCGCGACTCGACGAGCGTGCGGATCGCGTGCGGCCGGCTGGGGATGATGAGCGGGTAGGCGGGGAGGTCGCGCAGGCGCACGCTGCGCGCGGCGTCCTTGCGCCGGCGCGGCCCGATCAGGCACAGGTCCTCGTCGAGCACGGGTTCGAAGTCGAGCGCCGGCGAGGGCGCCGGATTGTAGACGAGGCCGACGTCGGCACGACCGACGACGACCCACTCGACGATCGTCGACGAGAGGCCTTCGACGATGCTGACCGTCGCGCGCGGAAACCCCTGCCGGAACGCCAGCACCAGCGGTGCGGCCGCGAGCCGCGCCAGCGTCGGCGGCAGGCCGATCGTCACGTGGCCGACCGGCGCGCCCTTCACTTCCTCGACCTCGAGCCGCGCGCGCTCGACCTGCTGCACGATCCCGCGCGCGTGCGCGAGCAGGCGCTTGCCCGCCTCGGTGGGCACCGCGCCGCGGCCGTTGCGCAGCAGCAGGTTCTGCCGCAGCTCCACCTCGAGGCTGCGCACCTGGCGCGAGAGGGCCGGCTGCGCGATGCCGAGCAGGCGCGCGGCGCGGCTGAAGCCGCCGGTGTCGGCCACCGCGATGAAGTACTGCAGCTGCCGCAGGTCCATCCGCACCTCCATGCTGCTCCGGCATAGCTGCTAGTCTAGCAATAACGGTTCCGCGGGAACTGCTTCGGAGCGCACACTGCGCGCGTCATGGCGCCGCCTCCCTGACTGCACGCTTCGCATCGCATGAACGCGCCGCTCTCCGTCATCTCGTCGATGGCCACGCGACAGGTGCTCTCCGACCTGGTCGCGGCGTTCGGCGCGCGCGGCACGATGGACGCGGTGCTCGAGTCGGTCGGCGGGGTCGATGCGGCGAGGCGCGTGCGCGCCGGCGAGCCGTTCGACGTCGTCGTGCTCGCCTCCGACGCGATCGACCAGCTCACGGCCGAGCAGCGGATCGTCGCCGGCAGCCGCACGGACGTCGCCCGCTCGCCCGTTGCCGTGGCCGTGCTTGCGGGAGCGCCGCGGCCCGACATCGGCACCGAGGAGGCGCTCAGGCGCGCGGTGCTGGCCGCGCGAAGCGTGGGCTACTCGACCGGCCCGAGCGGCGTCCACCTCGCGAAGCTGTTCGAGCGGTGGGGCGTCGGGCATGCAGGGGGGGCGCGAGTCGTCCAGGCGCCGCCTGGACGGCCCGTGGCGTCGCTGGTCGCCGAAGGCGAGGTTGAGCTCGGCTTCCAGCAGCTCGCCGAACTGGTGGACGTCGCCGGAGTCGACGTGCTGGGCCCGCTGCCGGACGCCGTCCAGCTCGTCACGACTTTCGCCGGCGGCGTGGCGGCGACGTCGACGCGCCCCGGCGACGCGCGCGAGCTGCTGGCGTTCCTGGCTTCGCCCGAGGCGGCGGCCGCGAAGCGGCGCCACGGCATGCAAGCCGCGTGAGGGCCGGGCGCGTGCTGCAACGATGCCATGTCGGCATAGCTGCTAGTCGCGCCATAGCGCTATTCAATTGATCGACCCGGGGCGCACACTCAGGGCATGCGCCGGCGAGGCGCACATGGCGGGCGGGGTCCCCGAGGAGGATGGATGGCCGGGTTCGGCAGCACGGGAGTCGCGGTGCGCAACATCGCACGGGCGGATGCGGCAGCCGTCGAGCGGCTCGGCCGCCACGGCGTGGCGACGGTGCACGAAGCGCAGGGGCGCAGCGGCCTGCTCAAGCCCTACATGCGCCCGGCGTGGCCAAGCGCCTCCGTGTGCGGCACAGCGGTCACCGTGCTCGCGCAACCCGGCGACAACTGGATGCTGCACGTCGTGGCGGAATTGATCCGTCCCGGCGACGTCGTCGTCGTCGCGTGCACGGCCGACAACGAGGACGGGATGTTCGGCGACCTGCTCGCCACGTCCTACGCCGCACGCGGCGGTTGCGGACTCGTCATCGATGCCGGCGTGCGCGACGTGCGCTCGCTGCACCAGATGAAGTTTCCCGTCTGGTCGCGGGCGATCAACGCGCGCGGCACGGTGAAGGCCACGCTGGGATCGGTCAACGTGCCGGTGGTGTGCGCGGGCATGCTGGTGGCGCCGGGCGACGCGATCGTCGCCGACGACGACGGCGTGGTCGTGGTGGCGAAGGACCGGGTAGCCGAGGTCGCTGCCGCCGCCGAGGCGCGCGAGAAGAAGGAAGAGGCCACGCGCGCGCGGCTGGCGAAGGGCGAACTCGGCCTCGACATCTACGGCATGCGCGAGACCCTCGCGAAGGCCGGCCTCAAGTACCTCGACTGAAATGAGGGTCGGGCTCCCATTTCAGCCGCACGCGCCCGAAATGGGGGGCAGACTCCAATCTCCGTCCCCACGAACCCGCCGTTGTCTCCAGGAAAGTGGAGCCTGACCCTCATTTCCAGATGGACGCCGACTGGCTCTGCTTCCACCCGAACCCGACGAAGCCGCGGTTCGTCCCGCCGCCGGGCGCGGTCGACGCGCACTGCCACGTCTTCGGGCCGGCGGCCGAGTTCCCGTTCGCGCCGGAGCGCAAGTACACGCCCTGCGACGCGTCGAAGGCGCAGCTCTTCGCGCTGCGCGACTTCCTCGGCTTCTCGCGCAACGTGATCGTGCAGGCGACCTGCCACGGCAACGACAACCGTGCGCTGGTGGATGCGCTGGTGCACTCGGGCGGCAGGGCGCGCGGCGTGGCGTCGGTGTCGCGCGACGTGACCGACGCCGAGCTCTCCGCCATGCACGCGGCCGGCGTGCGCGGCGTGCGGTTCAACTTCCTGCGCCGCCTGGTCGACTTCACGCCGCGCCCGGTGCTCGCGGAGATCGCCGCCCGCGTGGCGCCGCTGCGGTGGCACGTGGTGGTCTATTTCGAGGCGCAGGACCTGCCCGAGCTGGCCGACTTCTTCACCAGCCTGCCGACGACGGTCGTCGTCGACCACATGGGGCGGCCCGACGTGGGCCAGCCGGTCGACGGCCCGGAGTTCGGCGCCTTCCTGCGGCTGCTCGACGAGCACCCAAACATCTGGTCGAAGGTGAGCTGCCCCGAACGCCTGTCGAAGTCCGGCCCGCCGGGCTACGACGACGTGGTGCCATTCGCGCGCCGGGTCGTGGAGCGCTTCCCCGACCGCGTGCTGTGGGGCACCGACTGGCCGCACCCGAACATGAAGGGCCACATGCCCGACGACGGGCACCTGGTCGACGTGATTCCGCGCATCGCCCCCACGGCCGGGCTGCAGCGCCGGCTCCTCGTCGACAACCCGATGCGGCTGTACTGGAGTCATTGACGTGACGTCCTACAACGACGCGTTCAGCGACATTCCCGGCACGACGGTGTTCGACGCCACGCAGTCGCGGCTCGGCTACCACCTCAACATGTTCTGCATGTCGCTGATGAAGGCCGACAACCGCGCGGCGTTCAAGGCCGACGAGGCGGGCTACCTCGCGCGCTATCCGATGAGCGCGGAGCAGCGGCAGGCCGTGCTGGATCGCGACTACAACCGCATGATCGCGCTCGGCGGCAACATCTACTTCCTCGCCAAGATCGGCGCCACCGACGGCTTCTCGTTCCAGAATCTCGCCGCGAAGATGACCGGCGTGCCGGAGGACCGGTACCGCGCGATGATGATCGCCGGCGGCCGGCCGGCGAAGGGCAACCGCAGCCGCAGCGACCCCACCCGATAGGCTCCCGCCGATGGCGCGCATCACCGCAGGCCTCACCTCGTCGCACGTCCCCGCCGTGGGGGCGGCGCTCGACCTCGGCAAGACCGCCGATCCGTACTGGGCGCCGCTGTTCGCCGGCTTCGAGTTCAGCAAGCGCTGGATCCTGAGCAACCGGCCCGACGTCGTCGTGCTCGTCTACAACGACCACGCCTCGGCGTTCTCGCTCGAGCTGATCCCGACATTCGCGATCGGCTGCGCCGAGACGTTCATGCCGGCCGACGAAGGTTGGGGGCCGCGCCCCGTGCCGGTCGTCGAGGGGCACCCCGAGCTCGCGTGGCACATCGCGCAGTCGGCGATCCTCGACGAGTTCGACATGACGATCGTCAACCGCATGGACGTCGACCACGGGCTCACCGTGCCGCTGTCGCTGATGTTCGGCCAGCCTACGCGCTGGCCGTGCAAGGTGATCCCGCTCGCCGTGAACGTCGTGCAGTACCCGCCGCCGACCGGCAACCGCTGCTACAACCTCGGCAAGGCGATCCGCAAGGCGGTCGAGTCCTTCGACGCCGACCTCTCCGTGCAGGTGTGGGGCACCGGCGGCATGTCGCACCAGCTGCAGGGGCCGCGCGCGGGACTCATCAACCGCGCGTTCGACGCCGCGTTCCTCGACCGGCTCGTCGCCGATCCCGAGGGGCTCGCGAAGCTGCCGCACGTGGAGTACGTGCGCGAGGCGGGCTCGGAGGGCATCGAGCTCGTCATGTGGCTGGTGATGCGCGGGGCGCTGGCGCGGGACGCGCGCGAGGTCTACCGCTTCTACCACGTGCCGGCGTCGAATACCGCCGTCGGCCACCTGATCCTCGAGAATTCGCGATGAAGATCTGCGTTGCCGGCGCCGGCGCGTTCGGCGTCAAGCACCTCGAAGCGCTCGCGAAGATCGACGGCGTCAGCGTGACCTCGCTGGTCGGGCGCCAGCGGGAGCCGACCGAGGACGTCGCGCGCAAGTTCGGCGTGCCGCACGTGGCCACCGACCTGGCCGAGAGCCTCGCGCGCTCCGACGTCGACGCGGTGATCCTCGCCACGCCCACGCAGATGCACGCGGCGCAGGCGATCGCCTGCATGGACGCCGGCAGGCACGTGCAGGTCGAGATCCCGCTGGCCGACCGGCTCGCCGACGCGGAGGCCGTCGTCGCGAAGCAGCACTCCACGGGGCTCGTGGCGATGGTGGGCCACACCCGCCGCTTCAATCCGAGCCATCAGTGGGTGCACCGGCGCGTCGAGCGCGGCGAGTTCCGCGTCCAGCAGATGGACGTGCAGACCTTCTTCTTCCGCCGGAAGAACATGAACGCGCTGGGCCAGCCGCGCTCGTGGACCGACCACCTGCTGTGGCACCACGCCGCGCACACGGTGGACCTGTTCGCGTGGCAGGCGGGCGAGATCGTCGACGCGCACGCGATGCAGGGGCCGCCGCACCCGGAGCTGGGGATCGCGATGGACATGTCGATCCAGCTGAAGTCGGGCTCCGGCGCGCTGTGCACGCTGTCGCTGTCGTTCAACAACGACGGGCCGCTGGGGACGTTCTTCCGCTACATCGGCGACACCGGCACCTACGTCGCCCGCTACGACGACCTCGTTGACGGCAAGGAACAGAAGATCGACGTGTCGAACGTCGACGTTTCGCTCAACGGCATCGAGCTGCAGGACCGGGAGTTCGTGGCGGCGATCCGCGAGCGGCGCGAGCCGCGAGCGAGCGCGGCCGACGTGCTGCCGTGCTACCGCTGGCTCGACCGGATGGAACGGCAGATGGGCGGAGCCTGACGGGGGCGCGCGACCGGGAGCGACGGATGGCGGAAAAACGCAGGGACTACGGGATACCGGGGACGCCGATCTTCGACGGCGACGCCGCGCAGCGGGGCTACGCGCTCAACGCGATGTGCTTCTCGTTCAACGACGAGTCCAACCGCGAGGCGTTCCGGCGCGACGAGGAGGCCTACTGCCGCAGGTTCGGCCTCGACGAAGCGCAGCGCAGGGCCGTGGCGAACCGCAACGTGCTCGAACTGATCGCGGCCGGCGGCAACATCTACTACCTCGCCAAGTTCGCGGGCATCTTCGGGCTGGACGTCCAGGACGTCGGCGCCCAGCAGACCGGAATGACGAAGGAAGCGTTCAAGGCGAAGCTCGTCGAGGCGGGGAGATAGCGATGGCCACGGTCGTCGGCAGCGTCATGACCTCGCACGTGCCGGCCATCGGCCGCGCCATCGCGAAGGGCCTGCAGCAGGATCCCTACTGGAAGCCGTTCTTCGACGGCTATCCGCCGGTGCGCCGGTGGCTCGCGCAGGCGAAGCCGGACGTCGCCGTCGTGTTCTACCAGGACCACGGGCTCAATTTCTTCCTCGACGCGATGCCGACGTTCGCCGTCGGCGCGGCTGCCGAGTACGTCAACGCCGACGAAGGCTGGGGCATTCCCACCGTCGCGCCGATCCGCGGCGACGCGAGCCTGTCGTGGCACGTCATCGAGCAGCTGGTCGCCGACGAGTTCGACGTCACGACCTGCCAGCGGATGAAGGTCGACCACGCGCTGACGCTGCCGTTGGCGCTGTTCTGGCCGGGCGAGGGGCCGCCGCCGGTGCGCGTCGTGCCGATCGCGATGAACCACGTCCAGCACCCGCTGCCCTCGCCGAAGCGCGCCTACGCGCTTGGCGAGTCGGTGGGGCGCGCGCTCGCCACGTGGGACGCGGACGTCCGCGTCGTCGTCGTCGGCACCGGCGGGCTCTCCCACCAGCTCGACGGCCAGCGCGCCGGGTTCATCAACAAGCCGTTCGACCTCATGTGCATGGACGCGCTCGTCGACGAGCCGCGCAAGCTCACGAAGTACTCCGCGCTCGACATCGTCCGCGAGGCCGGCGCGCAGGGCACCGAGCTGATGGCGTGGATCGCCGCGCGCGCGGCGCTGGGCGGCAGGGTGTCGAAGGTGCACTCGAACTACCACGTCCCGATCTCCAACACCGCGGCCGGGCTGCTGGCGCTCGCCAACGACGCGCCGCTCTCCCGCGCCGCCTGAGGCGATGAACGCGATGCCACGCAATGATCGGGCCGTGGTGCACTGCTCGCGGTGTTCCGTGCCCTTTTCCCAGCGGCGGCGCACGGCCGCCCGAAGCCGCCGCTCTGACTTTCCCTCGATGCAAAAGACGCAACTCAGGTGTCGCGTCCTTGCACCGGTGCCACGAACGTCTTTTGCATCGAAATGATTATCGACTGCCACGGCCACTACACGACGGCGCCCGCGCAGCTGGAGGCGTGGCGCAAGCGCCAGGTCGCCGCGTTCGAGGCGCGCAGCGCGCCGCCGCGCGCCGAGGATCTCGTCATCGCCGACGACGAGATCCGCGCCTCGCTCGAGAACGCGCAGCTCAGGATCCAGCGCGAGCGCGGCACCGACCTCACGATCTTCTCGCCGCGCGCGAGCTTCATGGCGCACCACGTCGGCGACGAGTCGGTGAGCCGCGCGTGGTCGGAGCTCTGCAACGACCTCGTGCACCGCGTCTGCCGGCTCTATCCCGACAACTTCGTCGGCGTGTGCCAGCTGCCGCAGTCGCCCGGCGTGCCGCCGGCGAACTCGATCGCCGAGCTGGAGCGGTGCGTGACGAAGCTCGGCTTCGTCGGCTGCAACCTCAACCCGGACCCGTCGGGCGGCCACTGGCGGGAGCCCCCGCTCACCGACCGCTGGTGGTACCCGCTCTACGAGAAGATGGTCGAGCTCGACGTGCCGGCGATGGTGCACGTGTCGACCTCGTGCAACCCGTGCTTCCACGCGACCGGCGCGCACTACATCAACGCCGACACGACGGCGTTCATGCAGTTCCTGACGGGCGACCTGTTCCGCGACTTTCCCACGCTGAAGTTCATCATCCCCCACGGCGGTGGCGCGGTGCCGTACCACTGGGGGCGCTACCGGGGCATCGCGCAGGACATGAAGCGCCCGCCGCTGCGCGAGCTGCTGCTCAACAACGTGTTCTTCGACACCTGCGTCTACCACTACCCCGGCATCGAGCTGCTGACCAGGGTGATCCCGGCCGACAACATCCTGTTCGCCTCCGAGGTGGTGGGGGCCGTGCGCGGCATCGATCCCGACACCGGCCACCACTACGACGACACGCGCCGCTACGTCGACCAGGTGAAGGCGCTGTCGGAAGCCGACCGGGCGAAGATCTTCGAGGGCAACGCGCGGCGGGTCTTCCCGCGGCTGGGCAAGCGCAGTGCGCGCGAAGTGAACGCCGCGGGCCGGCAGGCGTGACGCGACGCATGGACTTGCTGCTGCTCCCCGGGCTGCTGTGCGACGACGCGTCGTGGGCGGGCGTGGCCGCGCGGCTCGCCGGCATTGCGCGCTGCCGCGTGGCCGGGTACGGCGACGCCGACAGCCTAGAGGCGATGGCGAGGCGCGCGCTCGAGGGCGCGCCGGAGCGTTTCGCGCTGGCCGGCCACTCGATGGGCGCGCGGGTGGCCTGCGAAATCCTCCGCGCGGCGCCGCAGCGCGTCACGCACCTCGCCGTCTTCGACACCGGGCACGCGGGCGCGCCGACCGGCGCAGCCTGGGAGGCCGAGCGCGACCGGCGCCTTGCGCTGGTCGAGATCGCGCGCACGCAGGGCATGCGCGCGCTGGCCCACGCCTGGATGCCGCCGATGGTTCACGCGGCGCGCCTTGCCGACGCGGAGCTGGTGGACGCGATCGTAGCGATGGTCGCGCGCAGCACGCCCGGGCGATTCGCCGCGCACGTCGATGCGCTGCTGCGCCGGCCTCGCGTGGACGGCGTGCTGCGCTCGGTGCGCGTTCCGGCGCTGGTCGGCTGCGGCCGCGAAGACGGCTGGAGCCCTCTGGCGCAGCACGGCGAGATCGCCGCGCTGCTGCCGGGCAGCCGGCTCGTCGTGTTCGAGGACTGCGGGCACATGGCGCCGATGGAGCGGCCCGCCGACGTCGCCGCTGCGCTTCGTTCGTTGTTGTGCGGCCCGGCGGGCCGCGACGCATCCGCCAAGCGCGCCGAAGCGGCGGCAGGAACCTGATCGCAGCAGGCAGCACGAGGACAGCCTCACCCACCCCCACGGAGGACACCATGAACGAACGCATCCACCCGACCCGCCGCCGCGTGCTGCAGGGCCTTGCCGGCGCCGCCGCGCTCAACGCGCTGCCGCTGCGCGCGCAGGCCGGCGAGCCCCTGAAGATCGGCCTCATCCTGCCCATGACCGGCCCGTTCGCGTCGACCGGCAAGCAGGTGTCGGCCGCGTGCCGCCTCTACGTGCAGCGCAACGGCGACACGGTCGCCGGGCGCAAGGTCGACCTCATCGTCAAGGACGACGCCGGCGTGCCGGACACGACCAAGCGCATCGCGCAGGAGCTCGTCGTGCAGGACAAGGTGCACGTGCTCGCCGGTTTCGGGCTGACGCCGCTGGCACTCGCCACCGCGCCGGTCGCAACGGAGGCCAAGGTCCCGATGATCGTGATGGTAGCCGCCACGGCGATCATCCCGACGCGCTCGCCGTTCATCGTGCGCTCGGGCTTCACGCTGCCGCAGGTGACCGGGCCGGTCGCCGACTGGGCGGCGAAGAACAAGATCCGGCGCGTGTACACGATGGTGACCGACTACGGCCCGGGGCTCGACGCCGAGAAGGCGTTCCACGCGCGCTTCAAGGCGGCGGGCGGGGAGATCGTCGAGTCGGTGCGCACGCCGCTCGCCAACCCCGACTTCGGCCCGTTCGTCCAGAAGGTGAAGGACAAGGCGCCGGACGCGCTGTTCGTGTTCGTCCCCTCGGGACAGGGCCTGGCGGTGATGAAGCAGTTCGAGGAGCGGGGCCTGCGGCAGGCCGGCATCCGCATGATCGGCACGGGCGACGTCACCGACGACGACCTGCTCGAGAGCATGGGCCCGCCGGCAGTGGGCGTGATCACGTCGTTCCACTACTCCGCGGCGCACGACTCGCCGGAGAACAAGGCGTACGTGGACGCGTTCGGCAAGGCCAACGGCGGCCTGCGCCCGAACTTCCACTCGGTCGGCGGCTACGACGGCATGCACCTCATCTACGAGGCCGTGAAGAAGACCGGCGGCAAGGGAAGCGGCGAGGAGCTGGTCAACGCGATGAAGGGCATGAGCTGGACGAGCCCGCGCGGACCGGTGACGATCGACCCGACCGCGCGCGACGTGGTGCAGACCGTGTACCTGCGCGAGGTGAAGATGGTCGGCGGCAAGCCGTGGAACGTCGAGTTCGACAAGTTCGACAACGTGAAGCCGCAGGAGGGCTGACGCCAGTCCTCCTGCCGTCGTCCCCGCCCCCGCGGAGGTGGGGCGGGGACGACGGGACATCGTCATGGTCGGCAACTTCATCGGCGTCCTGTTCGACGGCGTCGCGTACGGCAGCCTGCTGTTCGTGATCAGCATCGGCCTGTCGGTGACGATGGGCCTGATGAACTTCGTCAACCTGGCGCACGGCGCGTTCGCGATGGTCGGCGGCTACGCCTGCGCGCTCCTGATGACGCGCGCCGGCATGCCGTTCCTCGCCACGCTGCCGGTCGCGTTCGTCGTCGCGGCCGTGGCCGGCATCGCGCTGGAGCGCACGCTCTACCAGCGCCTCTACAAGGCCACGCACCTCGACCAGGTCATGTTCACGATCGGCGTCGTGTTCATGGCGGTGGCGGCGACAACCTGGGTGTTCGGGCCGTCGCAGCAACCGGTGCGGCTGCCCGAATTCCTGCGCGGGCAGGTGAAGGTGGCCGGCGTCGGGTTCGGCGCCTACCGGCTGTTCCTGGTCGCGGTGGTGGCCGCGATCACCGTCGCGCTGCACCTCACGATGACGCGCACGCGCTTCGGCGCGCAGGTGCGCGCCGCGGTCGACAACCCGGTGGCCGCCGCGGGGCTGGGCATCGACGTCAACCGCGTGTTCGGCGTGACGTTCGCGCTCGGCTCCGGGCTCGCGGGGCTGGGCGGGGCGCTCGGCATCGACGTCCTCGGCCTCGAGCCGACGTTCCCGCTCAAGTACATGGTGTACTTCCTGCTGGTGGTGGCGATCGGCGGCGCGGGCACGATCAAGGGCGGCCTGGTCGCCGCGATGATCCTCGGCATCTGCGACGTCGCCGGCAAGTACTACGTGCCGCAGATCGGCTCGTTCATCATCTACTTCCTGATGGTCGCGCTGATGATCGCGTTTCCTGCCGGACTCTATGGCCGACGCAGCTGAAACTGTTGCGGACCGCGCCGCGCCGCGCGCGCCCGGCGCCGCGCTCGTGCCGCGCCTGCCCGATGCGCGCTGGCGGCCCGCCGAGGTCGTCTTCTGGCTCGCGGTCGTCGCCGCGTACTTCGTGTTCCCGAAGCACCACGTGATCGGCAGCCAGATCCTGATCACCGGCCTGTTCGCGCTGTCGCTCGATCTGATCCTCGGCTACGCGGGCATCGTGTCGCTCGGCCACGCGGCGTTCTTCGGCATGGGCGCCTACGCGGCGGGGCTGCTTGCCGTCCACGGCTGGGGCGAGCCGGTGTCGGGTCTCGCGGTGGCCGCGCTTGCCGGCGCCGCGACCGGCTACCTGACGAGCTTCCTCGTCGTGCGCGGCTCGGACCTCGCGCGGCTGATGGTGACGCTGGGCATCGGCCTCATGCTGTTCGAGGCGGCGAACCAGCTGCCGTCGATCACCGGCGGCGCGGACGGCCTCTCCGGCGTGGCGATGTGGAAGGTGCTCGGCGCGTGGTCGTTCGGCATGACCGGCAGCACCGCCTACGTCTACAGCGGCGTCGTCCTCTTCGCGCTGTTCGTCGTCGCGCGGCGGCTCGCCGCGTCGCCGTTCGGCCTCTCGTTGCGCGGCGTGCGCGAGAACGTGAAGCGCATGCCGGCGATCGGCGCGCCGGTCGCGCGGCGCCTGGTCGCCGTCTACACGATCAGCGCGGCGATGGCCGGCGTGGCCGGCGGACTGCTCGCGCAGACCACGCAGTTCGTCGGGCTCGACGTCTTCGGCTTCCCGCGTTCCGCCGACCTCATGATCATGGTCGTGCTGGGCGGCGCGGGGCGCCTCTACGGCGGGCTGGTGGGCGCCGCGGTGTTCATGATCGCGCACCACTGGCTGTCCGACGTCAACCCGATCTACTGGCAGTTCTGGCTCGGGTTGCTGCTGGTGCTCGTCGTGCTGTTCGCGCGCGGCGGCATCCTCGGCGCCATCGAGGCGCTGCGTGGGCGAAGGGGCATGCAAAGATGAGCGGCGAAGCGCTGCGCACTGCCGGCCTGTCGCGGCACTTCGGCGCGTTCCGGGCCGTCGACGACGTGACGCTGGCGTTTCCGCACGGTGCGCGGCACGCGCTGATCGGGCCCAACGGCGCCGGCAAGACGACGCTCATCAACCTGCTGACGGGCGCGCTGGCTCCGACCCGCGGCGACGTCTTCCTCGGCGACGAGCGCATCACGTCGCTGGCGCAGCACGAGCGCGTCAAGCGCGGCATGACGCGCACGTTCCAGATCAACACGCTGTTCCCCGGCCTCACCGTGCTGGAGTCGGTGGTGCTCGCCGTCGCCGAACGCAGGGGGCGCGCGGGACGCTGGTTCGGCACGGTAGCGCGCCAGCGCGAGGAGATCGACGAGGCGCAGGCGCTGCTCGACTCGCTGCACCTCGCCGGCGAGGCGCACGAGCTCACGCGCAACCTGCCCTACGGCAAGCAGCGGCTGGTGGAGATCGCGCTGGCGCTGGCCACGAAGCCGCGCATCCTGCTGCTCGACGAGCCGGCGGCCGGCATCCCGCAGGGCGAGAGCGCCGAGCTGTTCGGCGTGATCGCCGCACTCCCGCGCGACGTGACGATCGTGTTCATCGAGCACGACATGGAGATCGTGTTCCGCTTCGCCGAGCGCATCACGGTGCTGGTCGGCGGCAGGGTGCTGACCGAGGACGCGCCTGTGGCGATCGCCGCGGACCCGCGCGTGCGCGAGGTCTACCTCGGCGAGGCTCAGCATGGCTGAGCTCCTCGTCGTGGACGGCGTGACAGCGGGCTACGGCGAGTCCGTCGTGCTCGACGACGTGTCGCTGTCGCTGGAGGAAGGCGACAGGCTCGCGCTGCTCGGCCGCAACGGCGTCGGCAAGACGACGCTGCTGGTGACGCTGATGGGGCTCACCCGTCTGCACCGCGGGCGGATCTCCTGGCGCGGCGCCGACCTGGCCGCGCTGCCGACGCACCGGCGCAGCCACCTCGGGATCGGCTGGGTGCCCCAGGAGCGCCTCATGTTCGCCTCGCTGACCGTCGACGAGCACCTGACGTCGGTCGCGCGGCCGGGGCCGTGGACGCCGGCAAGGGCCTACAAGCTGTTTCCGCGGCTCGCCGAGCGCCGCGGGAACTATGGCAACCAGCTTTCGGGCGGCGAGCAGCAGATGCTGGCGATCGCCCGTGCGCTGATGGTGAACCCGGCGCTGCTCCTGCTCGACGAGCCGATGGAGGGGCTTGCGCCCATCATCGTCCAGGAGCTCATGAACGTCGTGCGCGAGCTCGCCGAGGAGGGCGGCATGGCCGTGATCGTGGTCGAGCAGCACGCCAGGCTGGCGCTGTCGCTGACGCGGCAGGCGGTGGTGCTCGAGCGCGGGCGCGTCGTCCACCGCGGACCCAGCGCCGAGCTAGCGCGCGATGCGGATACGTTGCACCGGCTCGTGGCGGTGGCGTGACCCAGGAGAGTGACCATGAAGGCCATCGCGATCATCCAGGACGAGCACCGCGCGATCACGGCGGTGATCGAGGGGCTGCGCCACGTGCTCGGCGAGGCGCGCGGCGGCGGCCCGGCGCCGGACCTGAAGCTGCTCGCGGCGATGTTCGCCTACATCGAGCGCTTCCCCGAGCGGCTGCATCACCCCAAGGAGGACGACTACCTGTTCGCGCGCCTGCGCGTGCGGCGGCCCGACGCGGCGCCGCTGCTCGACGGGCTGCACCGGGAGCACGAGGTCGGGCGCGAGCGCTTCGCCGATCTCAAGGCGCTCTACCAGCGCTACGCCGAGCGCCCCGACGCACTGGTGCCGCTTGCCGAGGCGGTCGAGCGATACTCGCAGTTCCACTGGAAGCACATGCGCCGCGAGGAGGAGGAGGTGCTGCCGCTCGCTGCGGAGGCGCTCACCGCGGAGGATTGGCAGGCCATCGACGCCGCGTTCGCCTCCAACGACGATCCCATCGTCGGCGTCCCGGCGCGCAAGGAGTTCCGCGAGCTGTTCCGCCGGCTCGCGGCGATGTGGCCTGGCTAGCTAGCGGACGACGTCGTCGGCGCGCGCGAGCACGGCCGGCGGCACGGTGATGCCCAGCGCCGCCGCGGTGCGCAGGTTGACGACGCGCTCGAACTTCCCGATGACCTCGATCGGAATCTCGCCCGGAGGCTTGCCCTGCGCGATGCGGTGCACGACGTCGGCGGCGCGCCGCGCGGCTTCGGCGAGGTCCGGACCGTAGCTCGCCAGGAGGCCCGCCTCGGCGTAGTTGCGCCCGGAGCCGACCGCGGGCAGTCGCCGGGCGGCGAACAACTCGGCGATGTGCCTGGCATTGGTGACCAGCAGCGGGTCCGGCAGGACGACGGCGGCATCGGGGCGTTCGGAGGCCGCCCGCGCGAGCGCGGGCTCGATGTCCGCGACCTTGCGCACCTCCGCGACGATGAGGCGCATGCGCAGGCTCTCGGCGGCGGCCCGCGCCCCACCGAGGGCCTGGGCCTGGAACACCGCGTTCGAGGAATTCCACAACGTGACCACGCGCGAAGCACCGGGAACGATCTCGCGCAGCAACTCGAACTGCTTGCCGACTACGACGGCCTGCAGCGCGGCAGTGCCCGTGACGTTGCCTCCCGGGCGCGCCAGGTTGGTGACCAGCCCCGAGGCCACGGGATCGGAAACGGCGACAAAGACCACGGGCACCGACGACGTCGCCTTGCTGGCCGCGATCGACGCCTGGGTCACGAACGCGGCCAGGATGTCGGGCTGGCCCCGCAGGAGCTCTGCGGCAAGCGCCGGCAGGCGCGAGAAGTCGCTGTCGGCCGAGCGGCGATCGACGACGAGGTTGCGGCCCTCGACGTAGCCGAGCTTCGCCAGCTGCTCGCGGAACGCCTTCTCGAAGTGCACGTCGGCCGGAAGCAGGAGCGCGAGCTTGAGCGGCCGGCCGTCGCGCTGGCCGAGCGCCGCGAGCGGCAGCGCGCCCAGCGCCGCCAGCACGGCCTTCAGGACCGTGCGGCGGTCGCCGGCAGCGCGCGGGTCCATCACACGCCGCCCCACACCTCGCGCGCGACGTCCACGCACAGCCGCAGCTTCGCCGCCTGCGTCTCGACGTGGATCTCGTTGCCGTGCACGGTGCTGGAGAAGCCGCACTGCGGCGACACGCAGAACTGGTCCAGGGGCGCGAACTTCGCCGCCTCGTCGATGCGCCGGCGGATCTCGTCCTTCGTCTCCATCCGGTCGAGCTTCGTGCTGACCAGCCCGAGCACGACGACCTTTCCCTTGGGCAGGAAACGCAAGGGAGCGAAGTCGCCGGAGCGCGCGTCGTCGTACTCGAGGAAATAGCCGTCCACGCCGAGCTCGTTGAACAGCACCTCGGCCACCGGCTCGTAGCCGCCTTCGGCCGCCCACGCGCTCTTGAAGTTGCCGCGGCACAGGTGCACGCAGGCGGACATGTCGGCGGGCCGGTCGCGGATCGCGTCGTTGATCAGCGCCGCGTAGCGCCGCGGCAGCGCGTCGGGATCGTCGCCGCGCGCGCGCGCACCCTCGCGCATCTTCGTGTCGCAAAGGTAGGCGAGGTTCGTGTCGTCGAGCTGCACGTAGCGGCAGCCGGCGGCGTAGAGCGAGGCGAGCTCGGCGCGGTAGGCGGCCGCCACGTCCGCGTAGAACGCGTCGAGGTCGGGGTACGCCTCCTTGCTGATCGCGCCGCGCCCGCCGCGGAAGTGCAGCATCGTCGGCGACGGGATCGTCACCTTCGGCGTGCGCGTCGTCGCGCCCTTGAGGAACGCGAAGTCGGCGCGCTGGATGTCCTTCGCGTGGCGCACCTTGCCCGTGACTTGCATCACCGGCGGCGCGAAGTCGACGTTGCCGGCGTTGCTGTGGAAGCTGACGTTGATGCCGCCCTTGGTCTCGACGCCCTCGAGCTGGGTGAGGAAGTCGATGTGGAAGTAGGTGCGGCGGAACTCGCCGTCGGTGATGCCCTTGAGGCCCAGGTCCTCCTGGAATTTCACCACGCCGCGGATCGCCTCGTCCTCGACGCGGCGCAACTCGTCGGCGCCGATCGCGCCGGACTTGAACCTGTCGCGCGCCTCGAGCAGTGCGCGGGGGCGCAGGAAGCTGCCGACGTGGTCGGCGCGAAACGGCGGGCGGGAGCGGGGGGCGAGCGTGGTCATTGCGGAGCCGGACCGTGTGCGGAAGGGAGCGACGATTCTACGCCCGGAAATC
>JAOUIA010000043.1 GCA_029884335.1 Betaproteobacteria bacterium | reverse complement strand
ACGAAGCGGTTCTCAAGGTCGCCCCACAGCAGCGTGGTGACGAGGATCGCGACCAGGATCAGCGCGCCGCCCATCGTCGGCGTGCCCGCCTTGGCGAGGTGCGTCTGCGGGCCGTCGTCGCGCACCGACTGGCCGATCTTCATCCGCGCCAGCCAGTCGATCATGCGCGGGCCGATCACGAACGAGATGACCAGCGCGGTCATGCAGGCGAGCACGGCGCGCAGCGTCAGGTAGCCGAAGACGTTGAACGCGCGGACGTCGCGCGCCAGCCACTCGGTGAGCCAGAGCAGCATCAGTGCGCCCCCCGCGAAGTCGCGGCACGAGCGCCGGAGGGCCGCCCCGAGGACGCCTGCGCGAGCGGGGCGGATGCCAGGCACCGTGCCCTCGCCCGCTCGCGCTGGCGACGGCCGACGCGCAGGTCGCACTCAACGCGGTGCCTTCCAACGAGGCCGCTCATTGCTCCCCCTCGGGGGGCAGCGCAGCGGCGTGCGCCGCAAGCGTGGGGGCCTTTCCGACCAGGGCGGCGACGACGCGCTCCATGCGCATGAAGCGCGAGCCCTTCACCAGCACCGTGGCACCGGGAGCGAGTTCGCCGGCGAGCGCTGCCGCGAGCGCGCCGGCGTCGTCGAAGTGGCGTCCGCGCGGCCCGAACGCGGCGACGGCGTCGCGCGACAGCGGCCCGGTCGCGAACAGGCGCTCGACGCCGGCTTCGCGCGCGTAGGCGCCGATCTCGCGGTGGTAGGCCGGGCCGGCGTCGCCGACCTCGCCCATGTCGCCGAGCACGAGCCAGCGCGGCGCGGGGGCTGCGGCCAGCACGTCGATCGCCGCGCGCACCGAGTCGGGGTTCGCGTTGTAGCTGTCGTCGATCACCGTCGCGCCGAGCGCCGCGCGCGCGACGGCGAGCCGCCCCGCCACCGGGCGGAAGCCGCGCAGGCCGCGCGCGACCGCCTCGAGCGACGCGCCCGCGGCGAGCGCGGCCGCCGCAGCGCCGATCGCGTTGTGCGCCATGTGGCGGCCGGGTGCTGCGAGCTCGACCGTCGCGCGTCCCTGCGGTGCGGCGATCGCCAGCGTCGAGCCGTCGGCGCGCAGCGCGATCTCCGCGCGGACGTCCGCCGCGGCGCTCGTGCCGAAGCCGACCACCCGGGCGCCCGCGCGCGCCGCGGCGTCGCGCCACACGCCGGCGTGCGGATCGTCGGCGTTGATCACCGCGATCCCGCCGGCGGGCAGCGCGCGAATCGCGTCGGCGTGCTCGTCGGCCACCTCGGCGACCGAGCGCATGAACTCCTGGTGCTCGCGCTGCGCGTTGTTGACCAGCGCGATCGTGGGCGCGGCGAGCGGGGCGAGCTCCGCCGTCTCGCCGCGGTGGTTCATGCCGAGCTCGATCACCGCGGCGCGGTGCGACTCGCGCAGGCGCAGGAGCGTGAGCGGCAGCCCGATCGCGTTGTTGAGGTTGCCGCTCGTCGCCAGCACGGCCCCGTCGTCGAAGTGGGCTCGCAGGGCAGCGGCCGTCATCTCCTTGACCGTCGTCTTGCCGTTGCTGCCGACGACGACGACGAGCGGGAGCGTGAAGCGCGCGCGCCAGCTCGCCGCGAGCCGGCCGAGGCCCGCGAGCGGGTCGTCGACGACCAGCACGTCGCCGGGCACCTCCGCCGCGCGGCTCGTCGCGACCATCGCGGCGACGGCGCCGCGCGAGCGCGCCTGCGCGACGAACGCGTGGCCGTCGAAGCGCTCGCCGGCGAGCGCGACGAAGAGGTCGCCCGGCTCGAGCGTGCGCGAGTCGGTCGAAACGCGCAGGAACGCCACGTTCGCGCCGCGCACTCGCCCGCCGGTAGCCGCCGCCGCCGTCGCGAGGTCCATCATGCACGCTCCCGCAGCGCGGCGCGCACTTCCTCGAGGTCCGAGTAAGGCACGCGCTCGCCGCCGCGCTCCTGGTAGTCCTCGTGGCCCTTGCCGGCGACGAGCACGACGTCGCCGGCCGCGGCGTCCGCGAGCGCGACGCGGATCGCCTTCGCGCGGTCGGCCTCCAGCCGCCAGTGGCGGTTGCCCGCGGCGCGCACGCCCTGCGCGATCGCCATCGCTATGGCGGCGGGGTCCTCGCTGCGCGGGTTGTCGCTGGTGATCACCACGCGATCGGCGAGCGTCGCCGCCACGCGCCCCATCTCGGGACGCTTGCCCGGGTCGCGGTCGCCGCCGCAGCCGAACACGCACACGAGGTGCCGCCCGGGCGCGACGGCGGCCCGCAGCGCGCCGAGCACCTTCTCGAGCGCGTCGGGCGTGTGCGCGTAGTCGACGACGCAAAGCGGCGCGTCGCCGCCGCCCAGCCGCTGCATGCGCCCCGGCGGCGGCTCGAGCACTTGCAGCGCCGCGAGCGCGTCGGCGAGCGGCACCTCGCTCCCGAGCAGCACGCCCAGCGTGCCGAGCAGGTTGAGCGCGTTGAACGAACCGGTTACCGCGACCTCGACCGCGCCCTTGCCCCACGGCGTCTCGACGTCCAGCGCCGTTCCGCGCGCGGTGGCGCGCACCGACGAAGCGCGCACGTCGGCGTCGGCGAGGCCGTAGGTGAGCACCCGGGGGCCCTTGCCGCGCAGCCGGCGCGCGAGGTCGGCGCCGAACGGGTCGTCGGCGTTGAGCACCGCGGCCACGAGCGTGGGCCACGCGAACAGCCGCGCCTTCGCGGCGCCGTACGCGGCCATCGTCCCGTGGTAGTCGAGGTGGTCGCGCGTGAGGTTGGTGAACAGCGCGACGTCGAACTTCGTCCCGTCGACGCGGCCCTGGTCGAGGCCGATCGACGAGACTTCCATCGCCACCGCGCGCGCGCCCTCGCGGGAGAGCCGCGCGAGCGTCTCCTGCAGCACGGCGGCGTCCGGCGTCGTCTGCGGCGCCGGCACGAGCGCGCCGACGAGCCCGCTGCCGAGCGTGCCGACGACGCCCGCGCGCCGGCCGGCGCGGTCGAGCGACTGCGCGATCCACTGCGAGCACGAGGTCTTCCCGTTCGTGCCGGTGACGCCGACCATCCACAGCTGCCGCGACGGGCTGCCGTGGATGAAGTCCGCGATGGCGCCCAGCCTGTGGCGCAGGTTCTCGACGGGCGCGTTGGGGACCGCGAGCGCCGCGTCGAAGCGGAAGCCCGCGGGCTCCCAGAACACCGCCGGCGCGCCGCGCCGCACCGCGTCGGGAATGAACGAGCGTCCGTCGACGCGCGCGCCGGGGAACGCGGCGAACGCGATGCCCGCCTCCACCGCGCGGCTGTCCGCGGTGATGCGCTGCGGGCGCACGGCGATGCGCGCGAGCAGCGCCGCCACGTCGAAGTCCGCCACGTCGCCGCCGCGCGTCACGTTTCCTCGCGCACCTGCGCCTCCTCGGGCGGCAGGATCACGTTGTTCGCCGGCGCGTCGGCGGGCACGCCGAGCAGGCGCAGGCTCGCGCCGGTGACGCTGGAGAAGACGGGCGCGGCGACCGCGCCGCCGTAGTACTGCCCAGCCGACGGCTCGTCGATCATCACCGCGACGACGATGCGCGGCGCCGAGACCGGCGCGAAGCCGACGAACGACGCGACGTACTTGTTGCCGTAGGTCTTGCCGTCGAGCTTGTGCGCGGTGCCGGTCTTGCCGGCCACGCGGTAGCCGACGACCTGCGCCTTCGGCGCCGTGCCGCCCGGCTGTGTGGCCATCTCCAGCATGCGCCGCACCGCGCGCGCGGTTTCCGGCCGGAACACCGGCTGTCCGGCGACCGCGGCGGCCGACTTGAACATCGTCGCGGGCTTGAGCTCGCCGTCGGTGGCGAAGACCGTGTAGGCGCGCGCGAGCTGCACGAGGTTGGCCGAGATGCCGTGCCCGTAGCTGATCGTCGCCTGCTCGATCGGCTTCCAGCCCTTCGCGGGGCGCAGCCTCCCGCTCACTTCGCCGGGGAAGCCGGCTCGCGCCGGCGCGCCGAAGCCGGCCGCGGCGAGCCTGCCGTGCATCCCCTCCGCGGGCAGCTGCAGCGCGATCTTCGCGGTGCCGATGTTGGAGGACTTCTGCAGCACCTCCTCGACCGTGAGCACGCCGTGCGGGTGCGCGTCGTGGATCGTGTGGCCGCCGAGGGTCATCGCGCCGCCCTGGGTGTGGATCGGCGTCGACGGCTTCACGATCCCGGCGTCGAGCGCCGCGGCGATCGCGAACGGCTTCATCGTCGAGCCGGGCTCGAACGTGTCGGTGAACGCGCGGTTGCGCATGCGGTCGCGCTCGACCTTGTCGCGGCGGTTGGGGTTGAACGCCGGCCAGTTCGCCAGCGCGAGCACCTCGCCGCTGGAAACGTCGAGCACCACCAGGCTTCCCGCCTTCGCCTTGTGCTGTTCGACCGCGGCCTTGAGCTCGCGGAACGCCACGAACTGCAGCCGCGAGTCGAGCGACAGCGCGAGGTCGCGTCCCGCCTGCGGCGCGCGCACGGCGGCGACGTCCTCGACGACTTCGCCGCGCCGGTCGATGATGACGCGGCGGCTGCCGGCCACGCCGCCGAGCCACGGCTGCTGCGCGAGCTCGATGCCTTCCTGTCCCGCGTCGCGGTCGCCGGTGAAGCCGACGACGTGGCTCATCACCTCGCCGCCGGGGTAGAAGCGGCGATACTCGTTCTCGTCGTTGAGTCCCTGGATGCGCAGCGCCAGCGCGCGCTCCGCCGCCTCCGGCGGAATGCGCCTGCCGAGGTAGACGAAGTCCCCGGCCGCCTCGACCTGCCGGCGCAACGCCGCCGGAGTGGTTTCGAGGATGCGGGCGAGCTCGGCGAGCTGCGCGGCGGTGGCCGAGAACCGGGACGGGAACGCCCACAGGCTCTTCACCGGTGTCGAGATCGCCAGCGCCTCGCCGTGGCGGTCGGTGATGCGCCCGCGGTGCGCGGGGACCTCGAGCTCGCGCGAGTGGCGCGCCGCGCCCTGTCCCTTGAGGAAGTCGTCCTCGACCGCCTGCAGCCACACCGAGCGCGCCGCGAGGCCCGCGAACAGCAGCGCCAGCGCGCCGAACACGATCGCGGCGCGCGAGCCCGACAGGTCGAGCCGCGGCGGCGCTTTCGCGGCGACGGCGGCCCTCACCTGTCGGCGCCCCCCGCGCCTGCGACATTCGTCGTTGCGCCGTCCCCCGAGGGAGCGGCGTTCGCCCAGCGGCGAGGGGCCCCGCGCGGAGCGAGGGGATCGACGCCAAGGCGAATCGCCGCATCGGCCGACGCGCCGGGCGTCGCAGGCCGCGACCAATCGAGGAGGCCGGCGCGACTCGCGCCTTGGGACGGCCCGGGGCTCGTGACGACCCCCACGCTTGCGACATTCGTCGCTGCGCTGCCCCCCGGGGGGGCGCGACTCGCGCCTTGGGACGGCCCGGCGGTCGTGACGACCCCCACGCTTGCGGCGTCCGCCGCTGCGCTGCCCCCCGAGGGGGCGCGACTCGCGCCTTGGGACGGCCCGGCGGTCGTGACGACCCCCACGCTTGCGGCGTCCGCCGCTGCGCTGCCCCCCGAGGGGGCGCGACTCGCGCCTTGGGACGGCCCGGCGGCGCTCGCGAGCGCCGGCAGCTCGACGATCTCGACGCGGCCCGGCCCGGCGTGCTGCAGCCGCAGCCGCTCGCGTGCGATCTTCTCGACGCGCGCCGGCATCGCCCACGTCGACTGCTCGAGCGAGAGCTGGCCGTACTCGGTCTCGAAGGCGCGCGCGCGCACCTGCTCGCGCGCGAGCTCGCCGGTCAGCTTGCGCGCCTGGTGGCGCGAGGTGACCAGCGACAGCGCGCAGGCGACCAGCACCGCGAGCAGCACGAGGTTCACGCGAGTCACGCCGCCGCCGTCCCTTCCGGCCACGCCGCCGCGGTGCGTTCGGCCACGCGCAGCACGGCGCTGCGCGCGCGCGGGTTCGCCGCGACCTCGGAGGGTCCCGGCTTCGTCGCGCGCCCGACGGCCGCGAGCGGCGGCGACGGCAGGTCGCGCGCGCGGATCGGCAGGCGCGCCGCGCGCTCGTCGCCGCCGAACGGAGCGCTCATGCGCGCGACGAACTGCTTGACGATGCGGTCCTCGAGCGAGTGGAAGCTGATCACGGCCAGGCGCCCGCCGGCGCGCAGCCGCCGCGCGATCGCGGGCAGCGCGGCCGACAGTTCGGCGAGCTCGCGGTTCACCGCAATCCGAAGGGCCTGGAAGGTCCGAGTCGCCGGATCCTGATGCCAATCACCCCGCGTGCGCGTGCCGACGGCTTGGGCGACGACCTCGCGCAACTCGCCCGTCCGGAGAATCGGCCGCGTCGCGCGTCGCGCGACAACTGCTGCTGCAATCGATCGAGCAAGCCGTTCTTCACCATAGTCGCGCAGGACCTCCGTCAGTTCGCGCTGCGGCACGCGCGCGAGGAACTCGGCCGCCGACTCGCCGCGAGTCGGATCCATCCGCATGTCGAGCGGGCCGTCGAAGCGCAGCGAGAAGCCGCGCGACGGGTCGTCGATCTGCGGCGAGGAAGTGCCAAGGTCGAGCAGCGCGCCGTCGATCGCATCGATGCGAAGCTCGTCGAGCGCCGCGGCAGCCTCCGAGAACCACGCGCGGCGGAAAGCGAAGCGCGCGTCGTCGACGCGCGCAGCCGCCGCAGCGGCATCGGGGTCGCGGTCGAGCGCGACGAGCCGTCCGCGCGGGCCGAGCCGCGCGAGGATCGCGCGCGCGTGGCCGCCGCGCCCGAACGTCGCGTCGAGATAAGTGCCGTCGTCGCGCAGGGCGAGGCCGGCGAGCGCGGCTTCGAGGAGGACGGGAACGTGGCGCGCATCGGCGGTCACAGCGAGAAGCCGTCGAGCGCGGGAGGCAGGCCGTCCGCGGGGAACGTGATCGCCTGCGCCGTCTGCTGCGTCCATGCCGCTTCGTCCCACAACTCGAACTTGTTGCCCTGCCCCACGAACATCACGTGCTTGTCGAGGCGCGCGTACTGGCGCAGCGCGCCCGGCACGAGGATGCGTCCCGCCGAGTCGACGTCGACGTCGTCGGCGTGCCCCACGATCAGACGCTGCAGGCTGCGGATGCGTTCGTCGAACGACGACAGCGACATCAGGCGTTGCTGGATCGGCTCCCACGCGGCGCGCGGGTAGAGGAGCAGGCAGCGGGACGGATCGGCGGTCAGCACGACGGGCTCGCCGTCGACGGCCAGCGCGTCGCGATGCTTGGAAGGAATGGCCAGCCGGCCCTTGGCGTCGAGCGTCACCTGCGTGACGCCGCGGAAGAGCCGCGTCGCGCCTGGTGCGCCGCCGCTTCCCTCGCCGGTCCCCTTCCCTTGCGCCAACGCCATCCTCCGTGCAGGTGAGTGCTTATTTACATGCAGCCGCCCCGGATTCGACAGGGCCGGCATCGGGGCCAATTTGCCCCACTTTCACCCACTTTTCTCCACTGGTCGCCACTATACGTGCGGGCTCGCCTGACGGTCAACGGGTTTCCGTTGCCCGAACAACGACTTAGCGATGGCGTGACCAAACACGCAAATCGCATGAAAAAGAATGACTTATAGCGTTAACCGGAAGTGTTCTCTCACAGCTGTGCGCGACAACACGGGGCCTTCCGTACGTTCGTTCGTTCCAGCGCCCCGACGGGGCCAAGGGCCTGTTTCCGGGAGGCTCGCGGACCGACGGAAAATCGGCTGGCAAGTCCATCGCGGCCGCCGGCGGCGCAACTTCATGCCATCGGCATCGCGCCGACACGTTGCCGCAGGGCGGCAGCGGTTGCCCGCGACGGGGCGCCCTCCCCTGCGGAGCGAAGCGCCCGCTCGCCCGGCACGGCCCGTCCTGCCTGGCGACGGGCGGTCCGGCCTCGAACTTGCTTGCCGGTGTTAAGCTCGTCGCGTCCGCGGCACGTCGCCTTCCGCCGCGAACGCCGGGCGCCAACCGTTCCAGCACGAAAGCGAGCCGCCATGCCTAACCGCCGCCTTGCCGCCGCGCTCCTCGCCGTCGCGGCCGTCGCGATCACGTCGGGCTGCACGACCATCGACCACCGCTACCTGGCCTGGAACGACCGCTTCTACGTACCCGGGCGCGACCCGCTGCTCTCGCTGATGGGTGCCGAGTTCGAGCGGCCGCGCGACTGGCCGGCAGCCGAGCTGCCCTACATCCGGCCGATGCGCACCGAGCTCATCCCGGACCGCCTGCCGCCGAAGGCGGATCCGCCGCTGGGCTGGCCGCCGCTGTAGCACGTCGACGCAACGGGCGTCGGCGAGCGCCGCGGATGCCGCAGCGCCGACGCAGCGCCTCCTGCATCGGGTCATCGACCGCGCGAGGCCCTCGAGGTCGGCGCGTCGGGCGCCCGCCGGGAACCGCTGGATACAGCTTGCGCCGGGCGCGCACCCGCTCGGGTAAGCTGGCGACCGAACCAGCCCGCCACCCCCGCTCGCCCATTCGCAACCGCGGTCGCGCAGCGGGGCGCCTTCGCCCCGCGTGACCCGCACCGCCTTCGTCCTCGCCTCCGTCCTCGCCGCGTTCGTCGCGCTCGCCGCCAGCCCTGTCGACGCGCAGGGCGTGCGCTTCAAGCTCGTCGTCGACGCGCCGGATCCGCCGCGCGCGGCGCTGGCCGAGTCGCTCGACCTCGCGCGCTGGCAGGCCGACGAGGAGATGACGCTCGACCTGCTCGAGCGCCTCGCGCGAGAGAGCGTCGCGCAGGCCGTCAGGATCGCCGCCGTGCACGGCTTCTACGACGCGAAGGCGCGCGTCGCGATCGACCGCAACGCGCAGCCGCTCGTCGTGACGCTGACGGTCGATCCCGGCGCGCCGACGCGCGTGCGCAGCGTCGCCGTCGACGTGGTGGGCCCCGCCGCGAACGACGTTCCGCTCGGCACGCAGGCCATCGCGGAGGCGCGCGGCGGCTGGCGGCTGCCCGTCGGCGAACGGTTCCGGCAGGCCGGCTGGATCGAAGCGAAGGAGAGCGCGCTGCGCGAGCTGCGCCGCAGCCCCTACGCCGCCGCGCGCATCCTCGCGAGCGAGGCGCGCGTCGATCCGCAGGCGCACGCCGCCGACCTCGAGGTGCGCATCGACAGCGGGCCGCCGTTCCGCTTCGGCGACCTCGCGGTCAGCGGGCTGCAGCGCTACGACGAGAGCCTCGTGGCGAACTTCAACGTCATCGAGCCGGGCGAGCCCTACACGGAAGCCGCGCGCGACCAGTACGTGCGGCGGCTCTCGGCGAGCGGCTACTTCGGCAGCGTGCAGGCCTCGATCGACCCGCAGTCCCGCGATCCCGCGCGCGCCAGGATCGACGTCTCGGCGATCGAGGGGCCCGTCCACCGCCTCGATGGCGCCCTGGCCTACTCCACCGACACCGGCTTCGGCGCCCGCGCGACGTACACGAACGTGAGCATCGACGACGCCGGCATGCAGATGCGCCTCGACGGGCGGCTGGAGACGAAGGAGCAGCTCGCCCGCGCGACGCTCACCCGGCCCCCGAGCGCGGCGCGCCGGATCGACTCGCTGGCCGTCGGCGCGGAGCGCAGCGACATCGAGAACACGATCGAGACGACCGCGGGCGTCGAGTACGAGCGGCGCGGCGTCGACGAGCGCGACACGCCGGTCCTCGGCGCGTCGTTCCACTGGGACCGGCAGGAGCCGCAGGGCGCGCCGAGCGTCACGTCGCACGCGACCTACGTGCAGGCGGGCTGGGTGCGGCGGCGCGTCGACGACCTCTACATGCCGACGCGCGGCTACATGGTCGACGCGCGCGTCGGCGCCGGCATCCCGGGCCTGTCGACGCGCGGCTTCGGCCGCGCGCGCGTGCAGGCCGCGGCGTGGTGGCCGATCGGCCGCGCGACGCAACTCGCGTTCCGCGGCGAGGCCGGCGCCGTCATCGCCTCCGAGCGCGACGGCATCCCGTCGCTGTTCCTCTTCCGCACCGGCGGCGACACCACGGTGCGCGGCTACGGCTACCAGAGCCTCGGCCTGCGCCGGGGCGATGCGACGGTCGGCGCGCGTTACGTCGTCGTCGGCAGCGCCGAGGCGATCCGCTGGATCGACGAGGCCTGGGGCGTGGCCGCATTCGTCGACGTCGGCGACGCGTTCGACCGCGGCGCGGACTTCGACGCGGCGATCGGCGTGGGCGTCGGCGCGCGCATTCGCACGCCCATCGGCCCGTTCCGCCTCGACGTTGCTTATGGCGAGCGCACGCGCGAGGTGCGGCTGCACTTCTCGGTGGGCGTGTCGTTCTGACGATGTCCGAAGCGAACCCGCCGCCGCCGACTCCGCCGGCCCCGCCCGCACCGAAGCGACGGCGGCGGCGGCCGGGCGCGATCGTCGCCTGGGGCCTCGGCTTCTCGATCGCCGCGGCGCTGGCCGTCGTGGCCGCGTACTCGTGGCTCCGCTCGCAGCACGCGCTCGACGCGGTGCTCGACGCCGCCGTCGCGCACAGCGGCGGCCGCCTCGCCGTCGCGGGCGCGAGGGGCTCGCTGACGGACCGGCTCGACATCGCCCGCCTGGCGTGGACGGACGCTGGCACGGAGGTCGTCGCCGAGGACGTCGTGCTGCGCTTCTCGCCCGTTCACCTGCTGCACGGCGAAGTGAAGGTCGTCGAGGCGACTGCGCGGCGCGTCGTCGCGAAGCTGCCGCCGCCGTCCGACGCGCCGGTCCTGCTGCCGGAGTCGATCGCGCCGCCGCTGCCGCTGGACGTCGACCGCCTCGCCGTCGCGACGCTCGAGTGGCGCGTGGGCGAGCGCAGCGGCACGCTCGCCGGCGCGTCGCTCGCGTACACCGGCAACTCGCGCAGGCACAGCGTGCGCGACGTGCGCATCGCGACGACCGGTGCGAAGCTCGCCGGCGAGGCCAGCGTGGGCGCGCGGAAGCCCTGGCCCGTCGATGCGCGCTTCGCCCTCGACCTCGCCGCGCCGCACCCGGCCGGGCGCGTGAACGCCGTCGGCAAGGGGTCGCTGCAGGCGCTCGTCGTCGACGCCACCGCGACGCTGGCCGGCGTGGACGCGCGCGCGCGCGTCGACCTCGCGCCGCTCGCCGCGCACGCCGTCGTCGGCGGGCGCATCGAGGCCCGCGCGCTCGACCTCGCCTCGCTCAACCGCGCGTGGCCGGCGACGAAGCTGGACGTCGTCGTCGACGCCAAGCCCGCGGCGGGCGGCTACGCGGGCAGGCTCGAAGCGCGCAACGCGCTCGCCGGCCCGGTCGACGCCGGCCGCGTGCCGCTCGCGCGCCTCGCCTCGACGTTCGCGCTGCGCGAGCGCGTGCTGGAGCTTCCCGCGCTCGAAGGCGAGGTGCCGGGCGGCGGCAGGATCGCCGGATCGGGGTCGGTCGCGCTCGCGGGCTGGCGCAACCGCTGGAAACTCGCCGTGTCCGCGATCGACCTGGCGCAGGTCCACTCATCGCTGCGCGCGACGAAGCTCGGCGGGCAGGTGGACGCAGACGTGGAGCGCGGCGTGCAGCGCCTGACCGCGGATCTCGCGCAAGACGACATGCAGCTCGCGTTCGAAGCGCGCCACGACGGCGCGACGCTCGTCGTCGAGCGCTTCGCCGCGCAGGCCCGCGGCGGCACGCTCGCCGGCAGCGGCCGCGTCGCGCTCGCGGGCACTCGCCCGTTCAGCGTCGACGCCCGCGCGCAGGGCTTCGATCCGTCGCGCTTCGGCGCGTTCCCCGCCGGCTCGATCGACGCGACGATCCACGCCGAAGGCACGGCCGCGGCGGCGCCGCTTGCGCAGGTCGACGCCACCTTCGCGGAGGGCAGCCGCCTCGCGGGGCTGCCGCTTTCGGGCCGCGTGCGCGGCCGGTTCGCCGAGAGCTACGCGGAGGCGATCGACGCGCAGCTGACGCTGGGCGCCGCGCGCCTCGCGGCCCGCGGGGCGGTACAGCGCAGGGGTGAAGCGCTCACGATCGAGTTCGCCTCGTCGCGATTGGCCGAGCTCGTCCCGCTGCTGCCGGACGACGCGCCGAAGCTCGCCGGCTCGCTGCAGGGTCGCGTGCGCCTCGAAGCGCGCGAGCGCGGCGTCGCATTCGCCGTCGACGCGCGCGGCGAGCAGCTCGCCGTCGGCGACTACGCGTTCGCGACGCTGGCGGCGAGCGCCCGCGGCCTGAGCGACGCGCCGCTCGCCTCGCCCCGCGTCGACGCGATCGCCGACGCGCGCGTCGAGCTCTCGGCGACCGGGCTCGCCGCGCCGCAGGGCCGGCTCGACCGCGCGCAAGCGACGCTCGCCGGGTCGGCGGGAGCGCACACGCTCGCGATGTCGGCTGCGCGCGGCAAGCAGACGCTGGAGCTCGCTGCCAGCGGCGGCGCGGCCGACCTCGCGTCGTCCCCTCGCTGGCGCGGCAGCGTGCGCTCGCTCGCCGTGAGCGGCATCCCCGAGTTCGGGCGCCTGGCACTCGCCGCGCCGACGGACGTCGAGCTCGCGCGCGAGCGCGTGGCCACCGGCGCGTTCCGGATCGCCGGCGGCGGCGCGCAAGTCGACGTCGACGCGATCGCGTGGCGCGACGGGCACTTCGACACGCGCGGGCGCTTCCGCGGCGTGCCGATCGCGCCGCTCCTGCGCGTTGCCGGCCGCGAAGTGCGCTGGCCGATGGACGTCGCGATCGGCGGACGCTGGGACCTTGCCGCGACGCCGCAGTGGCGCGGGACGATCGCCGTCGAGCGCGAGAGCGGCGACGTTCGGATCGACGACCCGGGCGGCGAGGCGGGCGCGCACATCGCGCTCGGCCTGGAGACGCTCAAGGCCGAGGCGCGCATCGACGGGCAGCGGATGGCCTTGACCGGCGAGCTCCGCGCGAGGCTCGCCGGCAACACGCTCGTCGAAGCCACGCTCACGGCACCTGCCGGCGCGATGCACCCGTTCGGCCGCGACAGCGCGCTCGGCGGAACGGTGCGCGCGCACCTGCCGTCGCTGTCGACGCTGCAGCCGTGGATCGGCACGTCTGCCCGCGTGCAGGGACAGGCGATCGCCGAGGCGAACCTCGCGGGCACGATGCGCGAGCCGGCCTTCACCGGCCAGCTCGTCGGCTACGCGCTGCGCCTCGACATGCCGCAGTACGGCATCCACCTGGCCGACGGCAGGCTGCGCGTCGTCGGCGGCCCCGAGGGACTGCGCCTCGAGGAGCTCGAAGTCGCGGGCGGTGCCGGGCGCTTCTCGGCGACCGGGACGATCGCGTTGCCGCGGGCGGGCGGCGGCGCCGCCGGCACAACGCGCATCGCGTGGCGCGCCGAGAACTTCCGCGCGCTCAATCACCCGGACCGAAGGCTCGTCGTCGACGGCGAGGGCACGATCGCCCGCGAGCAGGGGCGTTGGCTGCTCTCCGGCCGCGTCGCCGCGGACGAGGGCGTGATCGCGTACCGGACGACCGGCGACACCGAGCTCGCCGACGACATCGTGGTCGTCGGCCGGCCGCGCGCGGCGCCGCAGGCGGAAGCCCCCGTGCTCGACGCGCCGCTCGACATCGAGCTGGCGATCGAACTGGGGCGCGACTTCCGCATCACCGCCGAGGGGCTCGACACGCGGCTCGCCGGCAGGCTGCAGCTGTCGTCGCGTCGCGGCGAGCCGGTCGTCGGGCGGGGCACGATCCGCACGGTGCGCGGCACCTACTACGCGTTCGGGCAGAAGCTCGACATCGACCGCGGGCGCGTGATCTTCGACGGCCCGCTCGCCAATCCCGCGCTCGACATCGTGGCGCTGCGCCGCAACCTCGCCGTGGAAGCCGGCGTCGAGATCACCGGCACGGTGCGCGCGCCCGTCGTGCGCCTGACGTCGAAGCCGCCGGTGCCCGACAGCGAGAAGCTCTCGTGGCTGCTGACCGGCGGGCCGTCCGGCTCCGCGTCGCAGCGCGAGATGGCCGCGCTGCAGGCCGCGCAGGCCGCGCTCGCCGGCCGCGACGGCCGCACGATCACGCAGCGCTTCGCGAACGAAGTCGGCATCGACGACATCGCCATCCTGCAGCGCGGCAAGCCCGTGCGCGAGGACCCGCTCGCCGGGCAGGTCGTCGCCGTCGGCAAGCGGCTCACCGACCGCCTCTACGTCACCTTCGAGCAGGGCATCGAGCTCGCATCGCAAGTCTTGCGCATCGAGTACGTGCTGTCGCGCTACTTCACCGTGAGCGCCTTCGCCGGGACGACGAGCGGCGTGGAGCTGCGCTTCCGGCGCAACTGGTAGGCGGCGCCGCGCGCGGCGCGCGCACACGCCGCCACGGCGCGCCTCACTCCGGGCCCAACTGCAGGCGGCTGGGCTGCCGCCGCTCGATCGACCACTTGAGCAGCGCTGCAGCGCGGTAGACACCGTGCGCGAACTTGCCGTAGGGCAGCGTGAGGAACAGCGCCATCACGAAGCCCAGGTGCACGGCGAGAAGCAGCGCCATCGCGCCGGTCTCGCGCCACGCGAGAAGCGCGAGGCCGGTGGCGCTCGTGAAGAAGAGCAGCGCGACCAGCGCGCGGTCCATGCCCTTGTGCGCGGGGTCGTCGTGCAGCGGATGGCGCCGCGCGTGCAGGCGCCACAGACCCGCGGGACCGATCAGCAAGCCGATCCCGCCCGCGGTCCCCAGCAGGACCGGCAGGCTCGTGAGTGCGTAAGGGGCCTGCCAGCCGAATGCGTAGTGATAGACGGTCGCCACCGACGTGGCCGCGAAGCACAGCAGGAAGCCGTAGAACGTGAAGTGGTGGAACCGCCGCCGCCGCAGCGTGAAGCGGTCGTCCTCGTCGTTGCAGCCCTCGCCGTGCCCGCCGTCGAGGTAGCGCAGCGAAAGGGCGTTGCCCGCCGCCTCGCGCATCGCCTCGCCCGTGGCCGCACCGGGCGATTGCCCGCGCCAGAACCGCGCCACCCCCACGCCGAGCGCCGCGCACGCGAACAGGAAGACCGGCGCGAACAGCCCGACCATGAGGTTGTGCGGGAACACCGCATAGAACGCGCCGGCGGCCGGCTCGTGCCAGAGCCGGCCGTGCATTGCCAGGGCGATGACGAGGAACAGCGCGAGGCCGAACGCCAGCGCCAGCGATGCCGCAAGCCCGGAGCGCTCGTAGAACACGCCAAACGCGCGCGGCCACGCATAGTCCGCGTAGGTGCGCAGGCGGACGCGCGCCATCGCGCGGGGCACGTCGACCGCGAACTCGTGCGGCGGCGCGTACTGGCAGGCGTGCAGGCAGGCGCCGCAGCTGTGGCAGAGATTCGCGAGGTAGTGCGCGTCGCCGGCGGGGAACGCCAGCCGGCGGGTCATCGCCTGGAACACCGCGCAGAATCCCTCGCAGTAGCGGCACGCGTTGCAGATCTGCATCTGGCGCGCGACTTCGCCGACCGCGTCGCCGGCGGCGAGCGCTTCCGCGTCGCGCGCGAGTTGCTCAAGCGGCCGCATCGAACGCTCCATGGGCCGCCTGCGCCGCGCTGGCCCCCGCGATGCGCCCGAACGCCGTGCCGATCGTCATGCCCACGCCGGCCGTGTAGCCCTTGCCCAGCACGTTGCCGGCCATCACCTCGCCGGCGGCAAACAGGTTGCCGCTCGGCCGGCCCGCGAAGCGCACGGCCGCGTGCCGATCGACCTTCACGCCGAGGTAGGTGAACGTGATCCCGGGCTTCAGCGCATAGCCGGAGAACGGCGGCGTTTCGATGGGTCGCGCCCAGTGCGTCTTGGGCGGCGCCAGCCCCTCGGTGCGGCAGTCGTCGAGCACGGCGTGATCGAACGTGCCGACGCGACACGCCGCGTTGTACTCGCTGATCGTCTTCATGAACGCCGCTTCGGGCAGGCGGAGCTTGCGGGCGAGCTCCTGTAGCGTAGCCGCCTGCTCGCCGGGAAACACCGGCGGCATGAAGCGACCGATCGCCTTCGCGTCGATGATCGCGTGGCCGATCTGGTCCGGCTGCATCGCGACCAGCCGGCCCCAGATCGCGTAGCGCTTGGGCCAGAAGTCCTCGCCCTCGTCGTAGAACCGCTCCCCGTCGCGGTTGACCATGACGCCGAGCGACACGCAGTCGACCCGCGTGCAGATGCCGCCGTCGTAGAGCGGCGCGCGGGCGTCGACGGCCACGCAGTGGCTCTGCGTCGGATCGCCGACGGCGTCCGCCCCCTTCGCGATCAAATCGCGCAGCACCACGCCCATGTTGTAGCGCGTGCCGCGGACGACGAAGTTGTCCGCGGGCCACTCGCCGCGCTCGTTGCGGCCCCAGGCCTCGCGCAGCCACTCGCGGTTCGACTCGAAGCCGCCGCTCGCCACCACGCAGGTCCGCGCCGCGAAGCGCTCGCCGCCGGCGCGCGCGGCGACGAACGCGCCGTCCGCGATCTCCAGCGCATCCACGGGCGTCGCATAGCGGATCGCCACGCCGGCGCTCTCCGCGCTGCGGTAGTAGGCGTTGACGAGCGCCTTGCCGCCGCCCATGAAGAACGCGTTGGTGCGCGAGAGGTGCAGCGTGCCCGAGAGCGAAGGCTGGAAGCGCACGCCGTGGCGCTTCATCCACTCCCGGCACGTCGACGAGCTGCGGATCACGAGCCGCGCCAGCGCCTCGTCGGTCTGCCCGCCGGTCACCTTGAGGAGGTCCTGCCAGAACTCCTCCTCGGGATACGCATCCGTGAGCACGTCCTGCGGCGCGTCGTGCATGCAGCGCAGGTTGCGCGTGTGCACCGAGTTGCCGCCGCGCCAGTCGCGCGGCGCGGACTCGAGCATCAGCACCGACGCGCCGGCCTCGCGCGCCGTGAGCGCGGCGCACAGCGCGGCGTTGCCGCCGCCGATCACCAGGACGTCGGTGTCGGTCGCGCTCGATGGGCTCATCGGGCTCCGGCTTGTCGTGGCGGGCGTGCGCGTCGCCCGACCGGGCGCCGGGAAGCTGCACGGGCGCAGTCTCCGTCGCCTCCGGAAGCGCTGGACGCCCACGCGATCCGACGTCCGGCCACGAAGGGCGGGGTCAGCGAGATTGGCGCGCCCGACAGGAGTCGAACCTGTGACCTTTGGCTTCGGAAACCAACACTCTATCCAACTGAGCTACGGGCGCGGGTCGGCCATTGTAGCTGCCCGGCCGCCGCAGCGTCCAGCCGAGGTTTCCGGCCGCTGCCCGCCGCCGCTATAATGCGTCGTTTCGCCCGGCGCAGGCCGGCGCGGCAGCAAACCTCCGCAAGCGACCCTTCCCATGGCCGAAGCGCACACCCCCCTCATCAGGACCTGGCAGCAGCTCGTCGTGGTGGTCGCCGCGGCGTTCATCGTCCCCGTGGTCCTGATCATGATGATCGCGTCGCTGGTCACCGGCGGCAGGAAAGGGCTCGAGGCGGACGACAGCGCGCTGCTCGCGCGCATCCAGCCGGTCGGCACCGTCCAGCTCGCGAGCGGCCCGCGCGCCGCGCTGTCCGGAGAGCAGGCGTACCAGCAGGTGTGCAAGACCTGCCACGAGGCAGGCCTCGCCGGCGCGCCGAAGACCGGCGACAAGGCCGCGTGGGGCAAGGTGATCGCGCAAGGCGAGAAGCTCGTGCAGGAGCACGCCGTCAAGGGCATCCGCGCGATGCCGCCGAAGGGCGGCAATCCCGACCTCTCCGAAGCCGAGGTGGCCGCAGCCGTCGTGCATATGGCCAACGCCGCCGGCGCCAACTGGAAGGCCCCCGCGCCGGCTGCGCCCGCACCCGCGGCAGCCGCGGCGCCGGCCGAGCGCAGCGGCCAGCAGGTCGTCGACGCCTCGTGCGGCAAGTGCCACGCCACCGGCGAGCGCGGCGCGCCGAAGATCGGCGACCGCAACGCGTGGATCCAGCGCGCGAAGCGCGGCCTCGACTCCGTGTACGCATCCGCGCTCAAGGGCCACGCCGGCATGCCGGCGCGCGGCGGCATGGCCGAGTTCTCGGATGCCGAAGTCAAGCGCGCGGTCGAGCACATGATGAACGCCGGCGCAGCCACGACCGTGGCGGCGGCGCCGCCCGCCGCGCCCGCGGCGCCGGCTGCGGCCGCGAAGGCCGACGGCAAGAAGGTCCACGACACCGCGTGCATGGCCTGCCACGCGACGGGAGTCGCCGGCGCGCCGAAGACCGGCGACAAGGCCGCGTGGACCGTGCGCATCGCGCAAGGCACGAGCGTCCTCTACGACCACGCGGTGAAGGGCTTCCAGGGCAAGGCCGGCGTGATGCCCGCGAAGGGCGGCAACACCGCGCTGTCCGACGACGAGGTGAAGGCGGCGGTGGATTACATGGTGGGTGCGGCGAAGTAGGCCTGGAACGCGCGGTTGGTCGCGGGCTTGACCGTTCCCGCGTCGGGCGGAGCGCCCGCGGGTAGCGCCCCAGCCGCCGGCCTCGCCGATCAGTCCTTCGCCACCAACGCCTTCAGCTGCTTCAGCCGCTCCATCCCGCTCGCCTTCGCCCGCTCCGCCTCCCCGGCCGGCAGAGGCTCGCCGGCGTAGCGCAGGTCCTCCTGCGCGAGCTCCTTCAGGAATCGCGACGGCACGCAGTCGACCTTGGCGCCCGCGCGCTTGCGCGTGCGGCAGTACGAGAGGTGCGCCGAGCGCTGCGCGCGCGTGAGCCCGACGTACATGAGGCGCCGCTCCTCCTCGACGTTGCCGGCGTCGATCGCCTCGCGGTGCGGCAGCAGCCCCTCCTCGAGCCCGACGAGGAACACGTGCGGGAACTCGAGGCCCTTCGCGGCGTGCAGCGTGGACAGGCGCACCGCGTCGGGGTCGTCCTCCTCGCGGCCCTCCAGCATCGTGACCAGCGCGATCATCTGCGTGAGCTCGAGCAGCGTGCGGCGATCCTCCTCGCCCTTCCGCGCGAGCCAGCCGACGAAGTCCGCCACGGACTGCGACTTCGCCTGCGCCTCGCGCTTGTCGAACGACGACACGAGCCAGTCCTCGTAGCCGATCTTCGCGACCAGCTCGCCCAGCAGCCTCCCTGCGGGCTCGCGCTCCGATCGGCGGCGCAGGTCGCTCACCAGCGCGCAGAATTTCTCCATCTCCTCGCGCGCTTTCGCGTGCGCGGCCGCGGCGAACTCGGGCGCGAAGACCGCCGCG
Organism: Betaproteobacteria bacterium; assembly: GCA_029884335.1. Lineage (GTDB taxonomy): Bacteria > Pseudomonadota > Gammaproteobacteria > Burkholderiales > Casimicrobiaceae > VBCG01. The sequence goes on along the minus strand of JAOUIA010000043.1, from coordinate 14,348 downwards.
AACAGGCTCTCGCGGCGGCGGCCGGCGACGTCGGCGAGCTTCGCGAGCGTCGTCTGGCCGATGCCGCGCTTCGGCGTGGTGACGGCGCGCAGGAACGCCGGGTCGTCGTCGTCGTTGGCGACCAGCCGCAGGTAGGCGACGAGGTCGCGGATCTCCGCGCGGTCGAAGTACGACTGTCCGCCGGAAACGACGTAGGGAACGTTCTGCGCGCGCAGCGCGGTCTCGAACGGCCGCGACTGGTGGTTGCCGCGGTAGAGGATCGCGTAGTCCGCGTAGCGGCCGCGGTGCTCGAAGCGGTGGGCGAGCAGGCGGTGCACGACCAGCTCGGCCTCGGCCTCGTCGTCGGACGCCGGCGTCACGCGCAGCGCGTCGCCGTGGCCGTGCTCGCTCCACAGCCGCTTGTCGAACAGCTTCGGGTTGTTCGCGATCAGCGAGTTCGCGCTGCGCAGGATGCGCACCGTCGAGCGGTAGTTCTGCTCGAGCTTGACCACCTTGAGCGCCGGGTAGTCCTCCGCGAGCCGGGCGAGGTTGTCGAGCGTGGCGCCGCGCCAGCCGTAGATCGACTGGTCGTCGTCGCCGACCGCGGTGAAGCGGCCACGCTCGCCGCACAGGCAGCGCAGCAGCCGGTACTGCGCTGCGTTGGTGTCCTGCACCTCGTCGACCAGCACGTGGTCGTAACGGCCCTGCCAGCGCGCGAGCGCGTCCGGATCCCGCCCGAACAGCTCGAGCGGGCGCACGATGAGGTCGTCGAAGTCGACCGCCTGGTACGCGGCCAGCGCATCCGCGTAGCCCGCGTAGGCGCGCGCGGCGGCGCGCTCGTCGGCGTCCTTCGCCCCGGCGAGCGCGGCCTGCGGCGTCACGAGCGCGTTCTTCCAGCCGCTGATCCGCCACTGCGCGGAGCGCGCCTTCGCGCGGTCCGCCGTCGCGACGAGCTCGGCGACGATCGGCTCGAGGTCGGCGGGGTCGAGAATCGAGAAGCCGGGCCGCAGGCCCGCCGCGCGGCACTCCGCGCGCAGGATCGCGAGCCCCAGCGAGTGGAACGTCGAGATCTGCACGGCACGCGCCGCATCCGCCCTCCCCTGCCCGCCGAGCAGCTTCGCGGCGCGCTCGCGCATCTCGCGCGCCGCCTTGTTCGTGAACGTGATCGCGGCAATGCGCGCGGGATCGGTGCCGCGCTCGACGAGGTGGGCGACCTTCGCCGCGATGACGCGCGTCTTGCCGCTGCCCGCGCCGGCGAGCACGAGCAGCGGCCCGTCGAGGTAGCGCACGGCCTCGCGCTGCGGCGCGTTGAGCGGGAACGACATGGGGGGCGTTGCGCGGGCGTTCGGTAGAATCGCCGCCATCTTAAGGCCGCACGCGCCGCCACGGCAGTCTTGACGCGCGCGGCGGAATCGTCCAGCGACTTCCAGGCACCGCATGGCGCACTACGCGATCGGCGACATCCAGGGCTGCCACGCCGAGTTCCGGCAGCTGCTGGACCTGATCGGCTTCTCGCCGTCCGCCGACCGGTTGTGGCTGGTCGGCGACCTCGTCAACCGCGGGCCCGACTCGCTCGCCGTGCTGCGCGACGTGAAGGCGCTGGGGGAGGCCGCGGTCACCGTGCTGGGCAACCACGACCTGCACCTGCTCACCGTCGCGGCCGGCCACCGCCGCGCGCACCGCGACGACACCATCGATGCCATTCTGGCCGCGCCGGACCGCGACGAGCTGCTCGACTGGCTTGCGCGCCGGCCGCTGGCGGTCGTCGAGGGCGACGCGATGATGGTGCACGCCGGCGTGCTGCCGGGCTGGACGCCGGCCACCGCGCTGATGCTCTCGCGCGAGGTCGAGGCGAAGCTCGGAAGCGACGACGCGCATCGCTTCCTGGGCGTCCTCTACGGCGACGAACCGGCGGCGTGGCGCGACGAGCTGGCCGGCGACGGCCGGCTGCGCGCGATCGTCAACGCGTTCACGCGGCTGCGCTTCTGCGCCGCGGACGGGCGCATGGAGTTCCGCGAGAAGCGCGGCCGGGAGCACGCGCCGGAGGGCTTCAGGCCGTGGTTCGCGCACGACCACCGCCGCACGGCGCACATGCTCGTCGTCTGCGGCCACTGGTCCACGCTCGAGCTCGAGCTCGCGCCCAACGTGCTGATGCTCGACTCCGGCTGCCTGTGGGGCGGCACGCTCACCGCGGTGCGCCTGCCGGACCGGCGGGTGATCCAGGTGCCGTCGCGCTCGCCGGTAACCCCAAAGCCGTTCGGATAGCCGTCTCGGCGGAGCGCGCCAACGCGCGCCGGTCGTGGTGCTGCGCGGGCAGCGGCGGCGCCGCGACCACCTCGACGACGATCGAGCGCTCGCCGCAGATGCGCCAGAACGACGTCGCGAACGACTCGTCGCCGACGTACGACGGCGCGCGCGTGCGGCGCCCCTGCGCGTCCGTGTATCGCAGCGCCACCGGCTGCACGTGCCCCTTCGTCTCGACGACCGGCTGCAGCAGCGAGGCGTGGAAGCGCAGCACTTCGTCGCCGTGCGTCGTCGTGCCCTCGGGGAACACGGCGACGACATCGCCGGCGGCCAGCGCCCGCGCGGCGTGGTTGTTGACGCGACGCGTGTCGTGGCGCCGCGCGCGCTCGACGAAGATCGTGCCCGAGTTGCGGATCAGGCGCCCGGCCAGCGGCCACGCCGCGAGCTCCGCCTTGGCGACGAAGCGCGCCGGGTGGTGAGCGTTGATCACGAAGATGTCCAGCCACGAGACGTGGTTGGCGACGATCAGCACGTTGCCGTGGTGGGCGTCGATGCGCCCGCGCACCTTCGCCTCGACGGCGAGCAGGCTCAGGAGCCTGCGGCTCCAACGGCGGATCAGGGCGCGCCGCGCGGGCGGGCGCACCAGCGGGAAGACGAGCGTGGTCGTGGCCACGCCCGCCAGCGCGTGCACGGCGGCCCGCGCGGCGCGCCAGGCGCGTCTCACCAGATTTCGCCGCCGAAGTGCGACCGGTAGGCCGCCGCGACAGCGTCCCGGGTCACGTCGTGGTTCTGGCCGCCGCGCGCGGCGATCTTGAGCGAGCCCATGACCGACGCGAGCCGCCCCGTCTTCTGCCAGTCCCAGCCCTGGCCCATGCCGTAGAGCAGCCCCGCGCGATAGGCGTCGCCGCAGCCCGTGGGGTCGACGAGCGCGCTCGCGCGCACCGCCGGCACGTGGATCGTCGCGCCGCCGACGTGGATCGACGAGCCTTTCGCGCCGTGGGTGACGACGAGCGCCTCGACGTCGCGCGCGATCGCTTCGAGCGGCGCTCCGGTGCGCTCGGCGAGCAGCTGCCCCTCGTAGTCGTTGACCGCGACCACCGCAGCGCCCTCGACCATCGCCAGCAGCTCCTCGCCGGTGAACAGCGTGAGCGCCTGCCCGGGATCGAACACGAACGGGACGCCGGCGGCGCGAAAGCCCGCGGCGTGCGCGAGCATCCCCTCGCGCCCGTCCGGCGCGACGATGCCGAGCGCAACACCCTCGACCTCGCCGACGCGGTTGTCGTGCGAGCGCTGCATCGCGCCGGGATGGAACGCCGTGATCTGGTTGTCGTCGAGGTCGGTGATGATGTAGGCCTGCGCGGTGTACGTCCCCGGCACGCTGCGCAGCCCGTCGGTCGCGACACCGAGCTTCTCCAGCCGCTCGCGGTACGGCGCGCCGTCGTCGCCGATCGTCGCCATCACGACGGGCTCGCCGCCGAGCCCCTTCAGGTTGTAGGCGATGTTGCCGGCGCAGCCGCCCCACTCGCGGCGCATGTCGCCGACGGTGAACGACACCGAGAGCATCTGCGTCTTCTCGGGGAGGATGTGGCGGCCGAAGCGGTCGCGGAACACCATGATGGTGTCGTACGCGAGCGAGCCGCAGATGAGCGTGCGCGGGGCGGGCATCGGGGGTCCGGTCGGTTGGGAAAAGCGGCGACGGCCGCCCGGTGGCCGGGCGGCCGTCGCAACGAACCGAACTCTACCGCAGACGCGCGGCGCGCGCGGGCGCCGGTGTCAGGCGGCCTTGAGGGACGCCGGCGACGTGCGCTGGCGCTGCGGTGGCGGCGACGCCGGGCGCGAGAGTCGCGCTGGCCCGCGGAACGCGAGGCGCGCGACGCCCGGCAGAACGACTCGACCCTTGGTGTTCGCGATCATGCCGCGATACCTCCTTGTACGATTTCCGTCATGTGAGCCTGCTCGTGTCGGTATCCAGCCGCGATTCGCCTTGCCGCCGATCCCCTTGCGCTGCGCGCCAAGGGGCCCCTCGGCGGGTGGCTCACGCGGCTACCTCGCGTCCAATCTCGCGCACGACGAACTGCTGCCGCCGCGACACGGGCAGCGTCTCGGGCAGCGTGTGCAGCAGCACCTCCCAGTGCGCGTCGCCGTCGTCGTTGACCACGCGCTCGAAGCCGCGGATGTAGTCGCGCGCGACGAGGCAGTTGCGATGGACGCGCACGAAGCGGTTGCCGAACTCCTGCTCGAGCCGCGTCAGCGACTCCTCGAGCAGGTGCTCGCGCTGCGCGGTGCGCACGGTGATGTACTTGAGCTCGGCCTTGAGGTAGATGACGTCCTCGACGGGCACGAGCACGACGCGCGAGCGCTCGGTCACCGAGAGGAAGCGGCGCGCCGACGACGGCAGCTCGGCGAGGCGCTCGTTGGTGAGGGGGCGCAGCTTCGGCACCTTCTGCAGCGCGGCGAGCAGACGCTGCACGCGCACGGGCTTGACCAGGTAGTCCACGGCGTTCACCTCGAAAGCCTGCAATGCGTGCTCGTGAAAGGCGGTGGTGAACACGACGCAGGGCGTGTGCGGCACCTTGAGGGCGTGCCTGGCGAGCTCCAGGCCGTCCATGTCGGGCATGTGGATGTCGGTGAGGACGAGGTCGACGGGCACCGATTGCAGCAACTCGACGGCCTCGCGTCCGCTCTGCGCCTCGCCGACGACGGCGAGCGGCAGGGCCGTCGCGCAGTCGTCCAGCAGCTCGCGCAGACGGCGGCGCGCGGGCGCCTCGTCGTCCACAATCAGCACGCGCAGCGGTGCGTCAGCCACGGGCAGCCTCCAGCGGTCTTAGTGCAGTGCGGTTGCGCGGCTTCGCGCGTTCCTGGTCGAGGGCGACGACGTTGCCGGCCGGGTGCACGCGTGCCTCCCCGGCGGCCTTCGGCGGCGCCACGGTCCGGTAGGGCATGCGGATGTGCACCTCGTAGCTGTCGCGCAGCGTGCGCGACTCGAGCGAGGCCTCCGCGTCGAAGTGCAGCGCGAGCCGCTCGCGGATGTTGGCGATCGCCATGCGGTTGCCGCGGTGGTGGCGGCCGCCGTCGTCGCGGTAGGGGTTGCGCAGGATCGCGTGCACCTCGCCCTTCGACAGGAAGATGTTGACCGAGATGATTCCCGGCGTCGTCGAAGGCTCGATGCCGTGGTACACGGCGTTCTCCAGCAGCGGCTGCAGCACGAGCGGCGGCGCGAGCGCGTCCTCGGGCATGCTCTTCACGTTCCAGTCGACGACGAGCCGCTCGCCGAGGCGCAGCTTCTCGAGGTCGAGGTACTGGCGGCAGAGCTCCACCTCGTCGGCGAGCGGCGCCAGGTCGCGGTTGTCGCGCATCAGCACGCGGAACAGGTCGGCCATGTCGTGCAGCGCGTCCTCGGCGCGCCGCGGGTCGCTGCGCACCAGCGACAGCACGCCGTTGATCGCGTTGAACAGGAAGTGCGGGCGGATGCGCGCCTGCAGCGCCTGCAGCCGCGCTTCGGCGATGGCGGGCGACAGAGCCTTCGCGCGCAGCCGGAAGTAGTAGAGCAGCGCCGCGACGGCGGCGAGCGCGAGCACGACGTCGCGGCCCAGCGAGCCGGACCATTCCGGCGCGAAGCCGCTGTAGAGCGCGTGGAACGCGACGGTCGAGGCCACAGCGACGCCGGCCACGACGACCGCGCCGGCGCGATACGGCTGGCGGGCGAGCCAGGGGGCTGCCAGCCACAGCACGGCAAGCGACAGCAGCAGCGGGGGCTGCAGCGCCCCTGCCGTGGACACGATCGCAGCCGGCAATGCCTCCCAGCGCGGCTCCCGGACGAGGGCTGCGACCACCGCCGCTCCGTTGACCGCGAGCAGGATGCGCAGCGTGGTGCCGAGATTGCGCAGGTCGGGCAGGGCCGGCGCGTCGCCGCTATGCCTTATAATCGACCGCATGCCCGGACCGTATGCAAGCATCATGCCTGCCGTCCGACCGCCGGTCCAGTAGCGACGGGTTGCACCGCCGCAAACCGGGCCGCGGCCCGCGCGACGGCGCCCAAACGTGGCACGGCCAATCCCGCCCTTTTTCGACCAGCCGCCCCGGCAAAGCAAGACGCAGGCCGTCATGCCCGACCGCACGCCCCCGAGAGACCCGGCCGCAGCCCCGGCCGGCGCGTGGTCCGGACGCTTCACCGAAGCCGTCGCCGACCTCGTCAAGCGCTACACGTCGTCGGTCGACTTCGACCACCGCCTCGCCGCGGCCGACATCGCCGGCTCGCGAGCGCACGCGCGCATGCTCGCCGCGCAGCGCGTCATCGGCGAGAAGGATCTGGCCGACATCGAGCGCGGGCTGGACGCGATCGCCGCGGACATCGAGGCCGGCCGCTTCGAGTGGTCGCGCGACCTCGAGGACGTGCACTTCAACGTCGAGCGCAGGCTGACCGAGACGGTCGGCGACGCCGGCAAGCGGCTGCACACCGGACGCTCGCGCAACGACCAGGTCGCCACCGACGTGCGCCTGTGGCTGCGCGGCGCGATCGACGATCTCCTCGCGCGCCTCGCGGCGCTGCGCCACGCGTTCTGCGACCTGGCCGAGAAGCACGCCGCGACGATCATGCCGGGCTTCACGCACCTGCAGGTCGCGCAGCCGGTGACGTTCGGCCATCACCTGATGGCCTACGACGCGATGCTGGCGCGCGACATGGAGCGGCTGGCGGACGCGCGCAAGCGCGTCAACCGCAGCCCGCTCGGCGCGGCCGCGCTCGCCGGCACGTCGTTTCCCATCGACCGCGAGCGCACGCGCGCCGAGCTCGGCTTCGACGCGCTGTGCCCGAATTCGCTGGACGCCGTGTCGGACCGCGACTTCGCGATCGAATTCGCGGCAGCAGCGTCGCTCGTCATGGTGCACCTGTCGCGCTTCGCCGAGGAGCTGGTGCTGTGGTCGTCCCCGCGCTTCGGCTTCGTGACGCTCGCCGACCGCTTCTGCACCGGCAGCTCGATCATGCCGCAGAAGAAGAATCCCGACGTGCCCGAGCTCGTGCGCGGCAAGTCGGGCCGCGTCGTCGGGCACCTGGTCGCCCTGCTCGTCCTGATGAAGGCGCAGCCGCTCGCCTACAACAAGGACAACCAGGAGGACAAGGAGCCGCTGTTCGACACCGTCGACACGCTCGCCGACACGCTGGCGATCATGGCCGACCTCGTCGCCACCGGCATCGAGCCGGACGCGCAGCGCATGCGCGACGCGGCGCGCGAAGGCTACGCCACGGCGACCGACCTCGCCGACTACCTCGTGCGCAAGGGGCTGCCGTTCCGCGATGCGCACGAGGCCGTCGCGCGCGCGGTGCGCCGCGCCGAGGAGAAGGGCTGCGGCCTCGAGGACCTCCCGCTCGCCGAGCTGCGCGCGTTCGCGCCGCAGGCGGGCGAGGACGTCGCCGCCGCGCTCACGCTCGAGGGCTCGGTCGCGAGCCGCGATCACCCGGGCGGCACCGCCCCGTCCGCCGTGCGCGCGGCGATCGCCGCCGCCCGGGCGAGCCTGCCGGCGCGATGAGCGCCGCTGCGCGAACGGACGGCATGGGGGTACGCCGATGAGCGACGAGACGATCGGGCTCGCCGCGGCGTTCCTCACCACCGCGGCCTACGTGCCGCAGGTCGTGCGCATCGTGAGGACGCGTTCCGCGCACGACATCTCGTGGTGGATGTTCGCCACGATGACCGTCGGGGCGGTCCTCTGGCTCGTCTACGGCCTGCGGCTGCCTTCGCTCCCCGTCGCCGCAGCGAACGCGGTCGTCCTCGTCCAGCTCGCCGCGATCCTCCTGCTCAAGTGGCGCTACGGCCGCGACGTGCCGGCGTCCGTTCCTCGTTCCATCGCTTCCAGGAAGAACTGACATGGCCAAGCTCGCTTTCCTCGGACTCGGCGTGATGGGGTACCCGATGGCGGGTCACCTCGCCCGCGCCGGCCACGACGTCACCGTGTACAACCGCACGGGAGCCAAGGCGGAGAAGTGGTGCGCGCAGTACGGCGGACGCTCCGCCGCGAAACCCGAGGACGCCGCCGCGAACGCCGAGGTCGTCCTCATGTGCGTGGGCAACGACGACGACGTGCGCCAGGTCGCCGGGCGCGCGCTCACCACGATGAAGGCGGGCACGATCCTCGTCGACCACACGACCGCCTCGGCCGAGGTTGCGCGCGAGACGCACGCCGCCGCGAAGTCGCGCGCGATCGGCTTCCTCGACGCGCCGGTGTCCGGCGGGCAGGCGGGCGCCGAGAACGGCAAGCTCACGATCATGGTCGGCGGCGACGCCGACGTCTACGCGCGCGCGGAGAGCCTGCTCGCGACCTACGCGCGCGCCGTCACGCACATGGGCCCGGCCGGCAACGGGCAGCTCACGAAGATGGTCAACCAGATCACCATCGCCGGCCTGGTGCAGGGGCTCGCCGAAGGCGTGGACTTCGCGCTGCGCTCGGGGCTTGACGCCGAACGCGTGATCGACGTCATCAGCAAGGGCGCCGCGCAGTCGTGGCAGATGGAGAACCGCGCGAAGACGATGATCGCCGACAAGTACGACTTCGGCTTCGCCGTCGACTGGATGCGCAAGGACCTCGGCATCTGCCTTGCCGAGGCGCGGCGCAACGGCGCCACGCTGCCGGTCACCTCGCTCGTCGACCAGTTCTACGGGCAGGTGCAGGCCATGGGCGGCGGCCGCTGGGACACCTCCAGCCTGCTGCGCGCGTTGCAGGCTCCGCGCAAGCGGTGATCGCCGGCGCTCCAGGGAAGCTCTGCGCAACCCGCGGATGCGCGACGCGCTTCCCCGGGATGACGGCCAGGCGCGGTCCGCCGGGCGTGGCAGGCCCCACGCCCAAGGAGCGCAACACCGCCAGCGCCCGGGGAGGCGCTTCCCGAAGGGCAGACGAGCGAACTGCGCGTGGCGGCCTGCGGGCAGTTCTTCATGCGAGGCTGCGCGCGCCGTGAGGTTGCGCAGAGATTCCCTGACGCCGCTGGCGCTGGTCGCCGTCCTGGTCGCCGCGCCGACGGCCCGCGCGGAGGTCTCGCTCGCCAACGCCTGGATGCGCCCGGCCTACGCGGGCCAGCCCTCCGCGCAGGTCTACGTGGACGTGCGCTCCGAGCGGCCGCTCAAGCTTGTCGCCGCGTCCGCGCCGGTGGCCCGGCGCGCGGAACTCGTGCTGGTCGACCCGCCGAGCAACGATCCGGCCACGCACCGCGCGGTCGCCGAGTTGCCAGTCGCAGGCGGGGGCGAGACGCGCCTCGCGCTGGGCGGCAGCCACGTGCGGCTGGTGGAGGTCTCGCGCGACGTCTGGCCCGGCGAGCGCTGGCCGCTGGAACTCGCGTTCGTCGACGCCGAAGGAAAGCGCGTCACCGCGACCGCGGAAGTGCTGGTCCGCGGCCTGATGGCTCGCCGGCCCGAGGATGCGTCGCCCAAGGACTAAATGTCGACAGTCAGGACGTTGCTCCGCCCGAGCATGAGCCCGGATGATCCGTCGTCCCCGCGAAGGCGGGGACCCAGCGTCTTGCGCTCGCAAGTCGGCCTGAACCGGCGACACTGGGTCCCCGCCTTCGCGGGGACGACGATTCAGTCATGCGAGCAATTCCTGCCGGACGGAAACAGCATCCCAGAACCTCGCAACTAGGGAGCGGCCGGCGGCGGCGCCTCCGGCTCGAGCCGGTCGGCATCGACGATCTCGATCTCGGTGGTGATCTCCGCCGACTTCGCGAGCATGATCGTGGCCGAGCAGTACTTCTCCTTGGACAGGCGCACCGCCCGCTCGACCTGGCGGGGGTCGAGCCCCCGCCCGGCGAGGCGGTAGCGCAGGCGGATGCGCGTGAAGACCTTCGGCTCCGTCTGGGCGCGGTCGGCCTCGGCCTCGACCACGCAGTCGGCTACCGGCTGGCGGGCCTTGCGCAGGATCCACACGACGTCGAAGGCGCTGCAGGAGGCCGCCCCCGCCAGCACCAGCTCCATCGGCCGGGGCCCGGCGTTGCGCCCCCCGGCCTCCTGCGCCCCGTCGATCACCAGCGCGTGTCCGCTGCCGGTCTCCGCGACGAAGCTCACCCCCTCCACCCACTTGATCCGCGTCTTCACCTGCCTGCCCCTTTCCTGCCTGTCGGTTGCCGCCCAATCTGCCCCGGATCGCCCGCGCCCTGATGGCCGCCGCCGGGGCGCGCCGATTGACCGGGAGAGAGAAAATCGCATAGAATGCAAGACTTTGCTCAATCTTCCGCCGGCCGGAAACCCCGCCGCCGGCCCATCGACGCCAAGCCCTTCGAGCACCCCATGAAGACCTTTTCCGCCAAACCCAGCGACATCCGCCAGGACTGGTTCGTCGTCGACGCGACGGACAAGGTCCTCGGCCGCCTGGCCGCCGGGATCGCGCACCGGCTGCGCGGCAAGCACAAGGCGATCTTCACGCCGCACATGGACACCGGCGACTTCATCGTCGTGACCAACGTCGAGAAGATCCGCGTCACCGGCAACAAGGCCGACGACAAGCTCTACCACCGCCACTCGGGCTACCCGGGCGGCATCAGCACGACCACGTTCGCGCAGATGCAGGCGCGCTTCCCCGGTCGCGCGCTGGAGAAGGCCGTGAAGGGCATGCTGCCCAAGGGCCCGCTCGGCTACCGCATGATCAAGAAGCTCAAGTGCTACGCCGGCGCGGCGCACCCGCACTCCGCGCAGCAACCCCAACCGCTGGACATCTGAAGACCATGATCGGCAACTACTACTACGGCACCGGCCGCCGCAAGACCTCCGTCGCCCGCGTCTTCATGAAGTCGGGCAGCGGCAAGATCGTCGTCAACGAGAAGCCGGTCGAGGAGTTCTTCTCGCGCGAGACCGGCCGCATGGTCGTGCGCCAGCCGCTGGTGCTGACGAACCACGAGGGCACGTTCGACATCATGGTCAACGTCATCGGCGGCGGCGAGTCCGGCCAGGCCGGCGCGGTGCGCCACGGCATCACCCGCGCGCTGATCGACTACTCGGCCGACCTCAAGCCCACGCTGTCGAAGGCGGGGCTGGTCACGCGCGACGCGCGCGAGGTCGAGCGCAAGAAGGTCGGCCTGCACAAGGCGCGGCGCCGCAAGCAGTTCTCGAAGCGCTAGCCGAGCGCCCAGGCGACGAGGGGCCCCGCGAGCGTTGGCGAGCGGGGATCGGCGCCAAGGGGCGTCGAAGGCGCGGCCGACACTCAACGCAGCGGGTCCGGGCCAGCATCCAAGGAGGCCGCTCCGAGCGCCCGGTCGTCGCAGGAACCCTTCGGCGCGAGCCGCGCGACTGGTGCAGGGGCCGCCCGCGGGCGGCCCTTGTCGTTGGCGCCGCGCTGCGGTAGGGTCCATGACGGAGGCATAAATGGTCAAGGTCGGCATCGTCGGGGGCACCGGCTACACCGGCGTCGAGCTGCTGCGCCTGCTCGCGCAGCACCCGCACGCGGAGGTGCGGGCCATCACCTCGCGGAAGGACGCCGGGACGAAGGTCGCCGACATGTTCGCGAGCCTGCGCGGCCACTACCCGAAGCTCGCGTTCGTCGAGCCCGACGCGGCCGCGCTCGCGGGCTGCGACGTCGCTTTCTTCGCCACCCCGCACGGCGTGGCGATGGCGCAGGCGCGCGAACTCGTCGCCGCCGGAACGAAGGTGATCGACCTCGCGGCCGACTTCCGCCTGCGCGACCCCGCCGAGTTCGAGCGGTGGTACAAGATGCCGCACTCCTGCGTCGACCTGCTCCAGGAGTCGGTGTACGGCCTGCCCGAGGTCAACCGCGACGCGATCCGCAAGGCGCGCATCGTCGGCAACCCCGGCTGTTACCCGACCGCCGTCCAGCTGGGCTTCCTGCCGCTGCTGGAAGCCGGCCTCGTCGACACCGACCACCTGATCGCCGACTGCAAGTCGGGCGTGTCCGGCGCCGGCCGCAAGGCGGAGATGAACCTGATCTTCCCCGAGGCCGCGGACAACTTCGCCGCGTACGCCGTCAAGGGCCACCGCCACCTGCCCGAGATCGTGCAGGGGCTGAACCGGGCCAGCGCGAAGCCGGTGAAGCTCGTGTTCACGCCGCACCTCACGCCGATGATCCGCGGCATCTTCGCCACGCTCTACGCGCCGCTGAAGGACGCGTCGGCGGACCTGCAGGCGCTCTACGAGAGGCGCTACGCGAGCGAGCCGTTCGTCGACGTGATGCCGCCCGGCGCGCTGCCCGACACGCGGTCCGTGCGCGCGGCCAACGTCTGCCGCATCGCGGTCCACCGCCCGCCCGGCAGCGACATCGTCACCGTGCTCGCGGTCGAGGACAACCTCGTCAAGGGCGCCGCGGGGCAGGCGATCCAGAACATGAACCTCATGTGCGGCCTGCCCGAGACCGCGGGGCTGGCCGCGCCGCCGGTCCTTCCCTAGGGAACCTCGGCGTGACGCCGCGGCGCGCGCTGCCTCGCATGCAAGGCTGTCCCCATTCCGCCAGGTGCAGTCCGCTCGGCCGCCCTTCGGGACGCGCTTCCGCGGGTTGCGCAGAGCTTCCCTAGCGGACAGGCGAGCGTGGCGGTCTCCCCCGTCTGGCGGCGCTTCGCCCGCCAGTTCTCGATCAGCGCACCGCGCATGGCGGTGCGCACGCATCTCGGCTGGCCGTGGCGGGCGCTGATCGCGCTGGCGCTCGCCGGCGTGATCGGCGGCATGTGGTGGTGGGGATTCGACTTCGGGCAGTTCCTCGGCGGCTTCAACCGCGACGAGATCGAGCAGCGCATCGCCACGCTGAAGGCTGACGCGGCCACCGCGCAGTCGGAGGCGGCGGCCCTGCGGGCGCGCAACGCCGAGCTCGAGAGCGACCTCGCGATGATGCGCGGCCTGCAGGCGACGCAGGGCAAGCAGGTCGCCGACATGCAGCGGGAGAACGCCGCGCTGAAGGAGGAGGTCAGCTTCCTGCAGACGTTCTTCCAGGGGACGAGCAAGCCCGGGCTCGCCATCCAGCGGCTCGCCGTGGACACCAACGGCGGCGAAGTGGCGCGCTACAGCGTGCTCGTGGTGCGCGGCGGCACCGCGAAGAGCGAATTCGAGGGCCACGCCACACTCGCGGTCGACCTCGTGCCGTCGGGCGCCCCGGGGGAGACGGGCCGGACGCTGACGCTGCCCCCCCCCGGCGAAGTCGCGCCGAATTCGCTGGCGCTCAGGTTCAAGTACTATCAGCGGATCGAAGGGACGTTCCGCATCCCGCCGGGATTCGCGATCCGCGCGGTCACTGCCCGCGCCTACGAGGCCGGGGCGGACAGCCCGCGCGCCACGCGCACCTTGACGCTGCCCTAGGGAGGCCCCATGTTCGGCAAGAAGCCCACCCCGCAGAAGCGCATCGACTCGCTGATCGGCGCCGGGACCGTCGTCCGCGGCGACATCATTTTCGAGGGCGGGCTGCGCATCGACGGGCAGGTCGCCGGCAACGTCACCGCCACCGAGGGCAAGCCGGCCACGCTGGTCGTGAGCGAGCAGGCGCGCGTCGACGGCAAGGTCGAGGTGTCGCACGTGGTGATCAACGGCCAGGTCCACGGGCCGGTGAGCGCTGCCGACTACCTCGAGCTGCAGCCCAAGGCCCGCGTGGTCGGCGACGTCGCCTACAAGACGCTGGAGATGCACGTCGGCGCCGTGGTCCAGGGCCGGCTCGACCCGGGCAGCGCCGAACCGGAGACCGCGGCCGTGGTCGAATTGAAACGCAGCGGAAAGTAGGGTCGTGCACCACGTTGGGCCCGGACGCCCGGGCCCGCCGGCAAGGCTGGAGTAGTGTCCGGCCCCGCTTTCGGCGATAATCGGCGCCAAGGTTGCGCCCCAGGAGCCCCACGATGAACACGATGACCGACATGCCCTCCCCGCTGATCTTCACCGACGCGGCCGCCGAGAAGGTGCGCCTGCTCATCGACGAGGAAGGCAACCCGGAGCTCAAGCTGCGCGTGTTCGTCACCGGCGGCGGCTGCTCGGGCTTCCAGTACGGCTTCACGTTCGACGAGGTCGTCAACGACGACGACACCTCGCTCGACAAGAACGGCGTGACGCTGCTGATCGACCCGATGAGCTACCAGTACCTGGTCGGCGCCGAGATCGACTACCAGGAAGGCCTTGAGGGCGCGCAGTTCGTGATCAAGAACCCGAACGCGCAGACAACGT